>DAORCC010000033.1:0-15708 GCA_035345235.1 Azospira sp. | reverse complement strand
GCGATCCACTGGGGCGTCGGCAGCGGCGCCTCGCACCTCGTTTCCGGCCACCTGCTCCCGCACGAGACCGCGGAACAGGCGCTCGCCGCCTATGTGCATTTCCCGGCCGCGCTGACTTTCTCGACCGGCTACATGGCCAACCTCGCCGTCGCCCCCGCGCTGGTCGGTCGCGGCGACGCAATCTTCGCCGACAAGCTGAACCACGCCTCGCTGATCGACGCCGCCCAACTGTCGCGCGCCGAGCACGTCCGCTACCCGCACAACGACATGGACGCTCTGGCGGCCCTGCTCGAGAAATCGCCGGCGAAGCGCAAGCTGATCCTCACCGACGCCGTCTTCAGCATGGACGGCGACCTCGCGCCGCTGCCCGAACTGCTCGCGCTGGCCGAGCGCCACGATGCCTGGCTGGTGGTCGACGACGCCCACGGCTTCGGCGTTCTCGGCGAGCGCGGCCGCGGTTCGCTCGCGCATTTCGGCATCAAGGCCGCACCGCGCCTCGTGCTGATGGGCACGCTCGGCAAGGCGGCCGGCGTTGCCGGGGCCTTCGTCGCTGCCGACCCGGTCGTCATCGACTGGCTGGTCAACAAGGCGCGCAGCTACATCTTCACCACCGCCGCCAGCCCCGTGATCGCGGCCACGCTGGCCGAGAGCGTGAACCTGCTCGCCACCGGCGACGCCCGCCGCGCCCACCTCTTCCGCCTCATCGCGCAACTGCGCGACGGCCTCAACGGCACGCGCTGGCAGCTCTGCGATTCGCCAAGTGCGATCCAGCCGATCATCGTCGGCGACAACCACGAGGCGCTGGCGCTGGCGGAGGCGCTGTTCGAACGCGGCCTGTGGGTACCGGCCATCCGCCCGCCGACGGTCCCCAAGGGCACCGCCCGCCTGCGCGTGACGCTCTCCGCCGCACACAGCGAGGCGCAGGTGGCGCAACTGCTCGATGCACTGAAGGCGCTGCAGTGAGCCTGCAGATCACTTCCCGGGGCCAGGGGCCGGACCTTGCGCTGGTGCATGGCTGGGGGCTCGGTGCGGGCGTCTGGAATGGCATCGTCGACGTACTTGCCAACGATTCCCGCGTGCATGTGGTCAGCCTGCCCGGCTATGCCGGCTCGCCGGACGACCGCGCCGACTTCTCGGCCACCGCCGACGCACTCGCCGCTGCGCTGCCCGCCGGCACTTGCTGTTGCGGCTGGTCGCTGGGCGGCATGCTGGCGCTCGCCGCTGCCGCAAGACATCCGCGCCACTTCAGCCGACTGGTACTGGTCGGCAGTACCGCTCGCTTCCTGCGGGACGACGGTTGGCCCGCGGCGCAGCCGCCGGAACTGCTCGACACCTTCCGCCACGCGATCGCCGACGATGCGCGCACCACGCTCACGCGCTTCGTGATGCTCTTCAACCAGGGCGACACCAAGGCGCGCGCCGTCGCACGGGCGCTGACGCCACTCCTTGCCGACGGGCTGCCGGCAACGGCAACGCTGCTGCGCGGCCTCGGCTGGCTCGCCGAGGCCGACCTGCGCGACCTGCTGGCCGGGCTGACGCTGCCGACGCTGCTGCTGCACGGCGACCAGGACCCACTGATGCCGTTTGGCGCCGCCGAAATGCTGGCGGCGCGGATTCCCCGCGCCCGCCTCGAGCGTTTCGCCGGCTGTGCACACGCCCCCTTCATTTCAGCACCGGAACGATTCACCGACCTGTTGCGCAGCTTCTGCCATGAACCTGCCTGAGAAGCACCGCATCCGCGCCGCCTTCTCGCGTGCCGCGACGACCTACGATGCCGCCGCCGTACTGCAGCGCGAGGTCTGCCGCGCCCTGCTCGACGCACTGACCGCCACCGTCGGCGCCCCATCCTCGCCGGCCGATATCCTCGACGCAGGCTGCGGCACTGGCTACGGCGCCCGCCTCCTTGCCGGCCAATGGCCCTCAGCCCGGCTCGTGGCTGCCGACTTCGCTGCCGCCATGGCGCAGAAGGCGGCAGCGACAGCGCCAGCCTGCGTCGCCGACATTGAATCCCTGCCCTTCCGCAACCGGGCCTTCGACCTTTGGTGGTCCAGCCTGACGGTGCAATGGTGCGATCCGCGACGCGTCCTCGCCGAAGCCGTGCGCGTGCTGCGGCCACACGGCAGGCTCGCACTGTCCACGCTCGGCCCCGGCACCTATACCGAGCTGCGCCAGGCCTTCGCGGGCATCGACCGCCACCGCCATACGCTTGATTTCAGCGAGCCGGCACCGCTCGCCGCTGCGGCCGAAACGGCCGGCCTCGCCCAGCTGCAGATCGAGCGCCGCACGATCACGTTGCATTACCCCGACCTGAAAACACTCCTCGGTGCCGTCAAGGCCATCGGCGCCAATGCGCTGGGCGATGGTCGGCGTAGCGGCATGATGGGCAAGGCTGCATGGCAGGCGCTGAGCGCCGCCTACGAAGCCCAGCGCACAGCCGACGGCCTGCCGGCAAGCTACGATGTCATCCTGCTGACGGCAAGGGCATGAACATGGATTCGAATTACTCTCATCACTCACTGCGGACGACGATGCCCTTCCTGCACCGAAAATTCATTGCCGCCCTGCTCGCCGCAGGCGCCATCGGCACTACCTTCGCCGCCGAACCGAATAACGAAGCGGGGCACCACCATCATCACTTTGCGGGTGACGTCGAAGCCTTCCACAGCGTCCTCGCGCCGATATGGCACGCACCGCGCGGCCAGGCACGCAACCGCAGCGCATGCCGGCAGGCTGGCCGGATGGCCGAACTGGCGCAGGCAATCCATTCCGTCGACCGTACAAAACTGCAGGCAAGCCTGCTCGTACTCAAGGACCGCTGCCGCGCAGGAAAGGGTGGCATCGAAGCTGCGCTCGGTGACGTCCATGACGAATTCCACCACCTGATCGAGGCCGCATCCTGAGCGACAGCGCATTGGAGAACCCAATGAAACTCGCCTACTTCATCGCCGGCACCGATACCGGCATCGGCAAGACGCACGCGGCATGCGCGCTGCTCCACGCCTTCCGCCAGAACGGCCGCAGCGCCGTCGGCATGAAGCCGGTGGCCGCGGGCGTCGAGGAGAATGGCGAAAACGAGGACGTCACGCTGCTGCGGGATGCGTCGAGCGTTGCGCTGGATGCTGCACTGACCAATCCTTACTGCTTCCGCGAACCGATCGCACCGCATATCGCGGCGGCTGACGAAGGCGTCGCCGTCGGCCTGCCGCGCATCCGTGAAGCCCTGGCTGCACTGCAGGCGCAGACGGACGTCGTTCTTGTCGAAGGAGTCGGTGGTCTGCTGGTGCCGATCGGTGAGGACTTCGACGCGGCCGACCTGGCCGTCGCGCTGGCGCTGCCCGTCATTCTTGTCGTCGGCATGCGGCTCGGCTGCCTGAACCATGCGCTGCTCACGATGGAAGCCATGCAGTCACGCGGACTCAAGTGGGCCGGCTGGATCGCCAACCGCGTCGATCCGCAGATGCGCCGCTTTGCAGAGAACCTTGCAACACTTGAACGGACGCTGCCGGCGCCCCTGCTGGGAGTGATCCCGCACGGTACGGAAAGTGCCGAAGCGGCACGCTTTCTGAGTCTCCCCGCTACCTGACCGTTCAGTCCGGCGCAGCGGGCAACGCCGGCAGCGCCTCACCGATCACCGACCAGGCATACATCAGCGAACTCTCGCTGAATTCAGCACCGCTCTCACAATCCCGCCACCAGCGGACACCGCGCGCATCATCGCCGACACAACGCCACAGGCGGCGCTCACCGCTGCACAGTTCGACCTCGTAGATCCTGCCGGCAAAGAGTTCGGCGGTCATGATCGCCCCCGGGGCTAGCCGGCCTCTGCAGCCAGCAGAACCGCCAGTTCGTCGATCACTTCCAGCAATTGCGGCACGCGTGCCGCCGCTTCATCGAAGCGGCCGTCCTTCGCCAGCGTCTCGATATCGCGCGCCAGCATCGCCCAGGCATTGCAGGAGAAGGTCGCGAGCAGGCCCTTGACCGTGTGTGCCTCGCGCGCCAGCATGCCGACGTCTGCGGCGGCAAGTGACGCCTCCAGCGCTTCCCGGTAGCCGGGGCTGTCCTGCACGAACATCGCCGCCACGGCACGGTACAGTTCCTCATCGCCGCCCAGGCGCTCGAGGACCTCGGCGCGGTCGAAATGGCCCGGCTCGTCCCGCGCTACAACCGCCACCTCGGGCGCTGCCGCGGCCTCGGCAGCGTCTGAGACGACGGCTGTCGGCAGACACGCCGCGATCGTCGCAAACAGATCGTCGGGGCGGATCGGCTTCGAAACATAGCCATCCATTCCCGCGGCAAGGCAGCGTTCGCGATCGCCCTGCATGGCATTCGCCGTCATCGCGATGATGATCTGGTGGCCGCCGTTCTGCGCTTCTTGCTCGCGGATCAGGCGCGTCGCCTCGAAGCCCCCCATCACCGGCATCTGGATATCCATCAGGACCAGATCGAACGTTTCCTCGGCCAGGGCCGCGAGCGCCTCCTCGCCGTTGCCGGCGACCCGCATCCGGTGCCCCTTGCGTTCGAGCAACATCACGGCAAGGCGCTGGTTGATCAGGTTGTCCTCGACCAGCAGGATGGAAAGCGAGCGCGTCGGCGGCGGTGCCGGCGCCTTTGCCGAAAGCGCAGCCACTTCACCGATGCCGAGGCGGAGGGTGAAATGGAAAGTGCTGCCCTGTCCTTCGGCGCTGACCACCCAGATCCGGCCGTCCATCATCGCCACCAGCTTCTGGCAGATCGCAAGCCCGAGGCCGGTACCGCCGAAGCGCCGCGTGATCGATCCGTCCGCCTGCGAGAAGGCCTCGAAGATGCCCGGCTGCTTGGCCTGAGGAATGCCGATGCCGGTATCGCGCACCGACACATGGAGGTCAACGCCGGCCTCGCTTCGAGCCGCCAGCACGACGCCGACAGAGACCCCGCCCTGCTCGGTAAACTTCAGCGCATTGCCGACCAGGTTGATGAGGATCTGGCGCAGGCGGACCGGATCACCGATCAGCACCGCAGGCACAGCGGGATCAACGAAATGATCGAGGCTGAGACCCTTCTGCTCGGCACGGAACTGGAGCGGCTTGAGGATCTGCACAATCTCCTCGCGTACCGCAAAGCCCACGCGCTCGATCTCCAGCTTGCCAGCCTCGATCTTCGAGAAATCGAGGATGTCATTGATGATCACCAGCAAGGCGTCAGCCGAGGTTTTCACCATTTCGAGATATTCGCGCTGCTGTGCCGTGAGCTTCGTCTCGAGCGCAAGATCCGTCATGCCGATGACGCCGTTCATCGGCGTCCGGATTTCGTGACTCATGTTGGCAAGGAAATCGCTCTTCGCGCTGTTGGCCTGCTCGGCCGCTTCGCGTGCTCGCCGGATCTCGATTTCCGCCTGCTTGCGTTCGGTGATCTCACGGAACAGCCAGAGGTGCCCGCGGCAATCCTCCGCCTGCGGCATGGCCGGAAACAGGTAGATCGGCACAAAGTCCAGTTCGAGGACACGGCCATCGGCAAGCGGCAATTCAATGGCCATCGTCGGCGCGCGCTCGTGCAGCAGCCGTTCAAGAAGGTCGGCAAACGCCGCAGGCGATGGCATCAGGCTGCCGCACTGGCGGAGGACTTCTGCGGCCCGGCTGCCGACCAGCTCGTTGGTGAGCGCGCCGGGACGGAATGTGTCGCAGAAGAACTGGTTGCTCAGCACGACCTTGCCCTGCTCGTCCTCGACCAGCACGCACGCCTGCAGGCTCTCGATCAGTGCCGACAGACGCGAGGAGGTGGCAAGCAGGAAATCCTCGTCGCGCTTGCGCTCGGTAATGTCCTGGAAGGCGGCAACCGTACCGACGAAGACCTCTCCCTGGAAGATCGGCATCGAGACGACGGAGATCGGGAACAGACGGCCATCCTTGCGCGTGAAGGCGTCCAGATCGGAACGGAAAACATGGCGCACGACCACCGATGCATGCATCGGACATTCCTCCCGTGCGAGCGGGATGCCCGTGGCCGTCTGGAAGTGGATCGTCTCATGGACATCCTTGCCGATCAGATCGTCCCGCTGCCAGCCGAGCAGCCGCTCCGCCTCGGCGTTCATGAAGATGCAGCGCCCCTCGGCATCGGTCGCGATGACGCCTTCTCCGAGCGCATCCGTCAGGCTGTTCAGGAACCGGTTGTTTTCCTGGATGACATCCTCCTGCTGGCGCAGGCGCAGCGATGCATGGTTGAGCGACTCCACCAGCAGGCGGGTTTCCTCGTTGCCGGAAAATGCCGGCAACGTCATGCCCCGGACGACATCGAGGCGTCCCGCAAACTCGGCAGCCTCGCGCAGCGCTCGCATCGTACGCGACAGGAAGACCAGCAGCAGCAGGGTGCTGACGACGACGACCGCAACCGCAGTCAAGAGGCTGTCCTGCCATTGGTGCCGCTTGGCATCCTGAAGCGAGGCAAGACTGATGCGCAACTTCAGCCAGCCACTGTGGCCGGAGCCGGCGATCGGATGCAGTACCGTGAGTTCATCGGGGCCCAGGTCAACCAGGCCACCGAACATGTGCTTGCGCCTGGTTGAATACTCGAACAAGGGGTCGTTGGCCTGCGGTACCGTCTCCGGCGCCGCCGAAAAATCGACAAACGACTGGCCTTGGGCATCCTTGCTCACGCGGGAAAGCACCTTGCCATGACCGTCAAACACCGTCAGGTTGAGCACCGAGGGGTAATCCACCGAGAGCAGCAGCAGCGACTCGAGCGTTGTGTAATCCGACAGCATGAACGGATCGGAAACTGCGCCGGCAAGGCTCTTCACCAGCGCGCGCATCTGTGCCGAACGCTCCCGCTCGCTGAACTCGGCCTGCTCGGCGGCGTTGTAGCTGGTCTGCACGAAAACCGTCACCATGAACAGCAGCGACACCAGCAGTGCGAGCTGGACGCTGAGGCGCCGTGGCAACAGGCGGGAAAGCAGGCGGGAAGGCATGAGGCTACTCGCTGCGGACGAAATAGGCGCCAAGATTCAGGCGCTCCAGCGGCAGATAGTCACGTGTGTAGTCGGCGGTGACCGCAGACGCGAGCTGGACGGCCTCCAGGAGCGCCGCCCCATCGGCCGAGCGCGCAATCCCGAGGATTGCATTGGTGAGCTCGCGGCGAACGGATTCCGGGACCCGCGGATGTGCAGCCAGCGGATGCGACGCCACGGCAGGTGTCTCGAACAGCACGCGCAACCGATCACGCACGGCGGCGGATTCCTGGGCCAGCGTACTGTTGACGGCGCCACCCGCCGGCACATCGCCGGCGAGTACGGCTCGGAAGACATTGCTGTGTGTCTTCACATAGCGCGGCACGATACGGATTCCGAGTTTTTCCTGCAGCAGCGCACGCATGTAGAGCGATGCGCCAAATGCGTTCGGTGCGGGGAAAGCCAGCTCCTTGCCGTCGAGATCGCTCATTTTTCCGACGGACCCCTCCTTGCGTGCGACGAGGATGCCTGTCAGTGGTGCGCTGGCGCGAACCAGCGGAATGTAGCCCTGAGATTGCCGTGCCATGACCGCATGGTAGGGATTCATGAACACGAAATCCGGCTGGCCGCGCGAAAACTCATTCTCGAATTCCGGAATGGAGCGCACGTGACGAAGCTTCAGTTGAATTCCGGACGTTGCGTGGAGGCGATCGAGCAGCGGCTGCCAGTCGCGCTGTATTTCGGGCGCTGGAAACTGCGGCACGACCACCAGTACGTAGCTCGCCGATGAACGCGCGGAGAACGGCAGGGAGCAAAGCAGCAACACCACGGAAAGAAACCGCAGGCGAAGCGCCAGCGATCCGCACCACAGACTCACAGTTGGGGAACCTCCTCGTCGGCGAAGCGTTCGCGAACGCTCAGCACGTCGCTCCAGGCGGCGAGGAAAGCCTCGACGCAGGCGGGATCGAAATGGGCGCCGCTGCCCTCACGCAGGAAGGCGACGGCCTTGTCGAGATCCCAGGCCTTCTTGTAGGGGCGCTCCGAGGTCAGTGCATCGAAAACATCGGCGACCGCGACGATGCGCCCGAGCAGCGGTATCGCGTCCCCCCGGAGCCCTACCGGATAGCCCGAGCCGTCAAATTTTTCGTGGTGCGACAGTGCGATCTCCGCACCTGCCTGCAGCACCGCCGAACCGCTGCCGTGCAGCAATTCGTGGCCAAGCTTGGCGTGGTTCTTCATGACCTCGAACTCTTCATGCGTCAGCTTGCCCGGCTTGAGCAGGATGTAATCGGGGATCCCGATCTTGCCGACATCGTGCATCGGCGCGGCCTGCAGGAGGAGCTCCTGCTCGGCTTCGGACATGCCCAGCTGGCGCGCGACCAGTGCCGAGTAATGCGCCATGCGCTGAATGTGGGCCCCGGTTTCCGGATCCCGGAACTCAGCCGCGCGCGACATGCGGAAGAGCAGCTCCTGTTCGCGGGAACGGATCTCGGCCGTGGCCTTGCGGACCTCCTCCGCCAGTTCGCGGTTGCGGTCCACCATGCGTTTCTGGTTGGCCCGCAGCGTCAGCATGATCGTCGCGCGGGCGCGAAATTCAACGGTATCGACCGGCTTCGTCAGGAAATCGGTGGCACCGCGCTGCAGGGCCTCGTAGCGGATTTCCTTGTCGTCGTTGGCGGTGATCATCAGCACCGGTATCTCGCTCCGTCCGGGAGCCGCCCGGAAGCGCTCGATGAAACCGATGCCGTCGAGGTCAGGCATCATGTAATCGACAATGACCAGATCAGGCTCGTTGTCGAGGCACCACTGCAGGCCCTTCAGTGCATCGGAAAACAGCAGCGGCTCACAGCCGCCCAGCTTGTTGACGAGGTGTTTCAGCAGGGTCAGGTTGATATCGCTGTCATCGATGATGGCGATCCTGTTCATGGCTTCTCCGCGCTTACGGCAAGGGATGCCGCAAGTATACCCCGGCCATTGGACACGGCGTACGCGAATCAGCCATAATCGCGCGTCGCGCGACGCCTCAGCGCAGCATTTCCGGATTTCCCCATGAAGTTTCTCTTCGACCTGTTTCCCGTCATCCTCTTCTTCATCGCGTTCAAGATCTACGGCATCTTTGTCGCCACCGCCGTCGCGATTGCCGGCACCTTCCTGCAGATCGGCTGGGTCTGGTTCCGGCACCGCAAGGTCGACACCATGCTCTGGGTCAGCCTCGTCATCGTCACCTTCTTCGGTGGTGCCACGCTGCTGCTGCAGGACGAGACCTTCATCAAGTGGAAGCCGACCGTCCTCTACTGGCTGTTCGCCGGCATCCTCGCCGGCGGTGCGCTGTTCATGAAGAAGAACCTGATGAAGTCGCTGCTGTCCGAGCAGATGCAGTTGCCCGACGTAGCCTGGGCGCGGATGAACTGGTCCTGGGTCGGCTTTTTCACCTTCATGGGCTTCGCGAATCTTGCCGTCGCCTACAGCTTTTCAACCGATGCCTGGGTCAATTTCAAGCTGTTCGGCGGCATCGGGCTCATGCTCGCTTTCGTACTCGTGCAGGGCATGCTGCTGTCCAAATACATCGAAGAGGAGAAGAAATGATGTTCTATGTGATCATAGGCGAAGACCGCGCCGGCACCCTCGACAAGCGCCTTGCCGTGCGCCCCGACCACGTTGCCCGCCTGCAGGCCCTGCAGGGCGAAGGGCGCCTGCTGCTCGCCGGACCGTGCCCGGCCATCGATTCGCCGGATCCAGGCCCCGCAGGCTTTTCCGGCAGCCTCATCGTGGCGGAATTCGAATCGCTGGCCGCCGCAAAGGCCTGGGCCGATGCCGACCCGTACGTCGCTGCCGGCGTTTACGAGAAGGTCACCGTCAAGCCATTCAAGAAGGTTCTCCCGGCCTGATGCGGACGGAAGGTACCCACCCGGTCAATGATGTCGAAGCCCTGCTGCGCGAGCGGCTCGCGCCGCTGGCGCCGTCACGCTTCGAACTTGCCGACGACTCCCACCTCCATGCCGGCCATGCGGGTGCCCGCGATGGCGGCCATTACCGGCTCCTGCTTGTCTCTTCCGCGTTCGCCGGGAAGAGCACCGTTGCCAGGCATCGCGAGGTCTTTGCGCTGGTCGGCGACCTGATGCGCGGCCGCATTCATGCGCTCGGCATCAAGGCGCTTGCGCCTGACGAGATTTAGTCGGAAACTGTCCGTTTTACCCCCCACCGATACAAGGAAACGCGATCCATGCACACCCTCTCGAAGCTCGCTGCCACCCTCGTCGCCGGCGCCCTGCTGACGCTGCCGGTCATCGCCGCGGAGAAGGCCGCCGCTGCTCCGGCCAAGGCCGGCACGGTAGCCACGGTCAACGGCACCGCCATCTCGCAGTCGCTGTTCGATGCGTTCTACGCCGAACAGAAGGCGCAGGGCATGCCGGACTCGGCTGAGCTGAGGAATGCCGTCAAGGAAGAACTGGTCCGCCGCGAACTGCTCACCCAGGAAGCGAAGAAGGCCGGCGTGGACAAGAACCCCGGCATTTCCGCCCAGATGGAACTCGCCCGCCAGGCAGTGCTGATCCGTGCCTTCATCCAGGACTACGTCAAGAAGCATCCGGTCAGCGACGCCCAGCTGAAGTCGGAATACGACGCGATGAAAGCCAAGCTCGGCGGCACCGAGTACAAGAGCCGCCATATCCTGGTTGAAACCGAGGATCAGGCAAAGACGATCATCGACAACCTGAAGAAGGGTGCCAAGTTCGACGAACTGGCCAAGCAGTCGAAGGACCCGGGTTCCAAGGAAAACGGCGGCGACCTCGGCTGGAGCGCCGCAGGCAGCTACGTTCCTCCGTTCGCCGAGGCACTGACCAAGCTGTCGAAGGGCAAGTACACCGAAACCCCGGTCAAGACCGACTTCGGCTGGCACGTGATCCTGCTCGAAGACTCCCGTCCGCTCGAAGCGCCGGCCTTCGAGGCGATCAAGCCGCAGCTGGCGCAGCGCGCCAACCAGCAGCTGGTCGAGAAGATGATCATCGACCTGCGGACCAAGGCCAAAGTGCAGTAAGTCAGGCTCGCTTCAATGCAAAGGGCGCGGTTTCAACCGCGCCCTTTTTGTTTTCCCGCCTGCCTGAAGCGATCAGCTCGCCCGTCTATCCCACCCACTTCCGCGCATTGCGGAACATGCGCATCCACGGCGAATCTTCACCCAGATTCTCCGGATGCCAGGACATCTGCACCGTGCGGAACACCCGCTCCGGGTGCGGCATCATGATCGTGAAGCGGCCATCGGCCGTGGTCACGCCGGTGAGGCCCTGCGGCGAGCCGTTCGGGTTGTACGGATAGACCTCCGTCGGATTGCCGGCGTTGTCGAGGTAGCGCATGGCCACCGCAACCTGGTCGAGGTCACCGGTTTCAGAGAAATCGGCGCGGCCTTCGCCGTGCGAGACCACCACCGGCATGCGGCTGCCGGCCATGCCGGACAGGAACAGCGACGGCGAATCGACAACTTCGACCATCGTGAAGCGGGCCTCGAACTGCTCGACGCGGTTGCGGACGAAGCGCGGCCAGTGTTCGGCCCCCGGCACCAGCGACTTCAGTGCGCTCATCATCTGGCAGCCGTTGCAGACGCCCAGTGCAAAGGTATCCGGGCGGCCGAAGAAGGCCGAGAACTCGTCACGGGCACGGCCGTTGAAGAGGATGGTGCGCGCCCAGCCCTGGCCGGCGCCGAGCACGTCGCCGTAGGAGAAGCCGCCGCAGGCGACGGCCCCCTTGAAGTCCTTGAGAAAGACGCGGCCGGCGAGGATGTCGCTCATGTGCACATCCACCGCCGAGAAGCCAGCGCGGTCGAACGCCGCCGCCATTTCGACGTGGCCGTTCACGCCCTGCTCGCGCAGGATCGCAACCTGCGGCCGCGCCCCCGTGGCAATGAACGGTGCAGCGACATCGTCGGCCGGGTCGTAGCTGAGGCTGACCGACAGGCCCTTGTCGTCGGCGTTCAGGATACGGTCGTATTCCTGCTGCGCGCATTCCGGGTTGTCGCGCAGCGCCTGCATGCGGAAGCTGGTTTCCGACCAGGCGCGCTGCAGCTCGACACGCTTCTCGCGCAACACGGCCTTGGCGTTGCGCACGACGCGGAATTCGTCCCACGGGTTCGGGTAGCCGACGAAGGTCGCACAGGCACCGAGGCCGGCAGCGCGCAGGATGTCCATCACACGGTCACGGTCGCCGCGGCGGATCTGCACCAGTGCGCCGAGCTCCTCGTTGAACAGCGCACGCATCAGGATCTCGAAGGAGCGACCGCCGAGCTGGTCCGGCTTCTTCTCGTTGCCGTCGACATCGGCCATCAGCGGGTCATAGCAGAGGCCGTCCATGTCCAGCGAGACGCCGCAGCGCGAGGCGAAGGCCATCTCGGCGGCAGCCGCGAGGAGGCCGCCGTCGGAACGGTCGTGGTAGGCCAGCAGCAGATTGTCGGAAGCGAGCTTCTGCACGGCACCGAAGAAGGCGGCGAGCTTCTGCGGCTCATCGACATCCGGCGCATCGTCGCCGGTGGCATTGAAGACCTGCGCCAGCGCCGAGCCGCCGAGGCGGTTCCTGCCGGCACCGAGGTCGATCAGCAACAGGTCGGTTTCGCCCTGGTCGAGCACCAGCTGCGGCGTCAGCGTGCGGCGCGCATCCTGCACGCGCGCGAACGAGGTGACGATCAGCGACAGCGGCGACACGACCTGTTTTTTCGCACCCTCGTCTTCCCAGGCCGTGCGCATCGACAGCGAATCCTTGCCGACCGGGATCGAGATGCCGATCTGCTGGCAGAGGTCGGACACCGCACGCACCGTGTCGAACAGGCGGGCATCCTCGCCCGGCGTGCCGGCGGCGGCCATCCAGTTGGCGGAGAGCTTGACGTCGCCGAGCTTGGCAATGTCGGCCGCAGCGATGTTGGTCAGCGATTCGCCGATCGCCATGCGGCCCGAGGCCGGCGCATCGAGGATGGCCAGCGGCGTGCGTTCGCCCATCGCGAAGGCCTCGCCGGCATAGCCCTGGTAGCCCATCAGCGTCACCGCGACGTCGGCCACCGGCACCTGCCACGGACCGACCATCTGGTCGCGCGCCGTGAGGCCGCCAACGGAGCGGTCGCCGATCGAGATGAGGAAGGTCTTGTCGGCCACCGTCGGCAGGCGCAGCACGCGGTAGGCGGCATCCTTCAGCTCGACCGCGGTCGGGTCGAAGGCCACCGTCACCGGCGGCAGGTGCACGACGTCGCGCGTCATGCGCGGCGGCTTGCCCAGGAGGGCCTCCATATCCATGTCGACCGGCTTGTTGCCGAAGTGGCGGTCAGCAACGATCAGCTGCTTCTCGGCCGTGGTCTGGCCGACCACGGCGAACGGGCAGCGCTCGCGTTCGCAGATCAGCGCGAATTCTTCGAGGCGCGACGGCGGCAGCGCCAGCACGTAGCGCTCCTGCGCCTCGTTGCACCAGATCTCGGCCGGCGACATGCCCGGCTCCTCGATCTTCACCTCGCGCAGTTCGAAGTGCGCACCGCAGCCGGCGCCATGCGCCAGTTCCGGCAGCGCGTTGGAAATGCCGCCAGCGCCGACGTCGTGGATCGACAGGATCGGGTTGCCGTCGTGCGGCGCCGACGCGTCGCCCTTCGGAGAACCCATCTGCCAGCAGCGGTCGATGACTTCCTGCGCGCGCCGCTGGATTTCCGGGTTGCCGCGCTGCACGGAGGCAAAATCGAGGTCTTCGGTATTGGTGCCGGTGGTCATCGACGACGCAGCGCCGCCACCGAGGCCGATCAGCATGCCCGGGCCACCGAGCTGGATGAGCAGCGTGCCAGCCGGGAATTCCGGCGCCTTGAACGACTGCTCGGCCTGGATGGCGCCGAGGCCGCCGGCGATCATGATCGGCTTGTGGTAGCCCTTCACCATATCGCCCACGAGCTGTTCGTAGGTGCGGAAGTAGCCGGTCAGGTTCGGGCGGCCGAATTCGTTGTTGAAGGCGGCGGCACCGATCGGCCCCTCGATCATGATGTCGAGCGCCGAGGCGATGCGGCTCGGCTTGCCGATGCCCTTTTCCCAGGGCTGCACGGCCTCGGGGATGTTCAGGTTGGAGACGGTGAAGCCGCACAGGCCGGCCTTCGGCTTCGAGCCGCGGCCGGTGGCGCCCTCGTCGCGGATTTCGCCGCCGGAGCCGGTCGAGGCGCCGGGGAACGGGGAAATCGCCGTCGGGTGGTTGTGCGTCTCAACCTTCATCAGGATGTGCGTCGTTTCCTGATGGTAGCCATAGCGGCCCTGCGCATCGGGGTAGAAGCGCGGGATGGTCGCGCCCTCGATGATCGAGGCGTTGTCCGAGTAGGCGACCACGGTACCTTCCGGGTGCGCCTTGTGCGTCTCGCGGATCATGCCGAACAGCGTTTCGCTCTTCGTGTTGCCGTCGATCACCCACGAGGCGTTGAAGATCTTGTGGCGGCAGTGTTCGGAGTTGGCCTGCGCGAACATCATCAGCTCGACGTCGGACGGATTCCGCTGCACCTTGCCGAAGATATCGACAATATAATCGATCTCGTCTTCCGAGAGCGCCAGGCCCAGGCGGCCGTTGGCCTCGACCAGTGCCGCGCGGCCACCGGCGAGCAGGTCGACGCTGGCGAGCGGCTTCGGTTCGAAGTGCTGGAACAGCTTCGCCGTTTCCTCGAAGTCGGCCATCACCGACTCGGTCATGCGGTCATGCAGCAGTGCGGCAATCTTCGCCCTATCGGCCGCGCTCACCTTGCCCTGCACGCGGAAGGCAATGCCGCGCTCGATGCGTTCGATGGCCTCCAGACCGCAGTTCCAGGCGATGTCGGTCGCCTTCGAGGACCACGGCGAGATCGTGCCGACGCGCGGAACGACGAGGAACAATTCACCGGCCGGCGCAGAATCCGGGGCGCGCGCTTCGAGCAGTGCTGAAAGCGACTCCTGCGCAGGACCGGAGAGCGCCGTGCGGACGGCGACGAAATGCCAGTAATCGGCCTCGACCCCCGACACGCCGGGAACAGCAGCGAGCAGCGAGGCTTTCAGGCGCTGCAGGCGGAAAGCGGAAAAAGCGGGGGCACCGCGAAGGAAGAGGATCTGGGCCATGGCGGGAACGAAAAAACGCGGAAAAACCGGGGGTTCCGGAAAGATGGCAATTATAGCTGAGAGCGACAGCCTAAAGCGGGGGCACTGCCGCCGCCCGCGGGCGGCGGCTAGTCACTGCGCGCCACGACGCGGTTGCGCCCGGCAGCCTTTGCCGCATACAGGGCCGCATCCGCCCGCGCCAACAGCGTATCGACCGAATCGTCGCCTTCAACGCTCTGTGCCACACCGACACTGGTCGTGAAACGAACCGTACCGTACTCCGTCTCGATGGCAATTTCCGTGACTGCGGCGCGGATCCGCTCGGCGACGATTTCGGCCTGATCGAGCACCGTATTCGGCAACAGGATGCCGAATTCCTCGCCCCCCAGGCGTCCGAGCACATCCATCCCGCGCAGGCATTCCCCTGCCGCTTTGGCAAAGGCCCGCAGCGCCTCGTCGCCGGCGGCATGACCGTAGCCATCATTGATCTGCTTGAAGAAATCGAGATCGAAGACGAGCAGCGAGAGCGGCGTGCGATAGCGGCGCCCACGCACGAATTCGCGATAGAGATCCTGCATGAAACTGTGCCGGTTATGGACCCCGGTCATCAGGTCGGTGGTCGCCAGATGGTGCAGTTCAGCCGTCCTGGCCGAAAGTTCGGCCAACATCCGCGAAAGTCGGGCAGCAACGGCCAGGGCCATCGCCGTCACGCCGGACGCCAGCACC
>DAORCC010000032.1:0-18308 GCA_035345235.1 Azospira sp. | reverse complement strand
AGTTCGGTCGGGCAGACGAAGGTGAAGTCGGCCGGGTAGAAGAAGACGACCGACCACTTGCCCTTCAGGTCTTCATTCGTGACCTGAACGAACTTGCCGGCGTGGAAGGCGGTAGCGGCAAACGGGAGGACTTCGGTATTGATGATGGTGGTATTCATGCTGGGCTCCTTGGGTTGAATGTCGGTTGACGAGGCAGATATTAGAAAGATGCGGCCAATTATTCCAATTGATATGATTGATTGTTGTAATAGTTGGTAACTATTAATACTTCGCTCACACAAGGAAGACTCCGTCACGGCTTGTCACGTACAAGCGCATGCCTTACCTTCCACACATGGCCGCCCGCGACGACACCACCACTGCCGAACTGTCGCAGAAGCTGCAAAAGGAGCTTCCGCAGAAACGCGTACTGATCGTGGACCGTTACCCGGCAGCGCGCGATTCGCTGCGGGTCATGCTCTCCTCGCTTGGCATCACCTCGGTGACCGGGGCCGGAAATGCTGTCGATGCGCTGCGTCAGGCCAAAGGGGGCAGCTTCGATATCATCCTTTCCGACTATCTCCTCGACGATGGGCGCGACGGCCAGCAGTTGCTCGAAGAGCTGCGCCAGCAGCAACTGATTCCGCTGGGTACGGTGTTCATGATCATCACCGGTGAGCGCGCGTATCACAACGTCGTTTCGGTCGCGGAACTGGCGCCGGATGATTACCTGATCAAGCCTTTCACGGCAGATCAGCTGCAGGCCCGGCTGCTGAAGGCAGTTTTCAAGAAAAACTTCTTCGCGCCGGTCTATCGCAAGCTCGACGAAGGCGCCTACATCGGCGCCCTCAATGCCTGCGATCGGCTGCTTGCCAATTCTTCGCCCTTCGAGCTGGACGTACTGCGACTGAAGGGCGAAATCCTCAATGCCCTCGGCCGACACGACGAGGCAGAGGCCATCTATCGCGACGTACTGGCGCGCAAATCCGTACCGTGGGCGCGAATGGGACTCGCCCTCTCGCTGCGGGGACGAAAGTCACTCGATGAAGCAGAGTCGGTGGCGCGACAGGTCGTGCAGGAATTCCCGGAATATTTGTCGGCCTACGATTTTCTTGCCGGCGTACGGGAGGAAATGGGGCAACTGCCGGAAGCGCAGGCGGTCCTGCAACAGGCCGCCGCCATCGCACCGAAGAACGCCGGGCGGCAGCGTGTCGTCGGTGACATCGCACTGCGCAACGGCGATCTCGATACCGCCGAGAAGGCCTACGGCAAGGTGCTGGAACGGCATCGTGGAACCTCGTTGAAGCAGGTCGACGATTACGCCAACCTGTCGCGCGTACTGATCGAGAAGGGCCATGCCGAGGGCGCACGCCAGATCATCCAGGAACTGAAACGGGACTGGCGCGGCAACCGGCAGGGTGAATATGCGGCAGCCGTGATGGACAGTCTCTGCCTGCAAGCCGAGGGCGAACCGGAAAAGGCGAAGAAGGCGACCGAGCAGGCGCTCGCACTGTACGAGAACCTGGCGGCAGAGTCGAACCCGGCCCGGCCCGTGTCACAGAAGATCACGATCGACCTCGCCCACGCCTGTCTGGCTACGGGCGCGACCGAACAGGCGCAGACGATCATGCGCAAGGTGGCGGCGGAAAACAACGACAACCCCTTGGTCATCGCGCACATCGAAGGGGTCTTTTCGCGGACGGGGCATGCCGACAGCGGCCGAGCCTTGCTCGACCAGGTCGGACGGGAGATCATCGAGATCAATAACCGCGGCGTCATGGCCGCCCGCAGCGGGGACCTCGAAGGGTCGGTACGTCTGCTGATGGAAGCTGCCGAGCGTGTCCCGAGCGTCCAGTTCCTCGTCAATGCTTCCAAGGCGATCTCCGCCCTGATGGAGCAGAAAGGCTGGCGCGAGGACCTGGCCGAACGCGCCGCCAGTTACCTTGAACAAGCGCAGGCAAAAAACCCCAAGGACCCCCGTGTGCTGTCCGGTCGGGAGAATTTCCAGCGCATTGCCGCCAAATTCGGCGTCGCCGGCTAGTCATCGGGTACAAGGCCAACGTCCCTGCCAATCCGCCAATTGCCATTACGCCATGGTCACGGCATCATGTACCGACTGACCAACAGGCGCTCTCCCGGAAGAATCCAGCATTGAGCATCCATATCGCACAGACTGGGCGGCACGCCGTCCTCGCCATCGAGGGCCGCTTCGTATTCGAGATGCGCAGCGAGTTCCTGGAGGCGATGCGCCGCGTCACCTCCCTGCCCGACTGCGATGACATCTCGGTTGATCTGTCGGCAACCGAATATCTCGACAGTTCCGCCATCGGCATGCTGCTGATCCTGCGTGACCGGGCGCTGGATGCCGGCCGGCAGACGCGGATCACGGGTAGCGCCGGCAATGTCCGCAACGTTCTGGCGATGTGCAACATCGGCCAGCTGATCCCGCTGGACTGAGACCCGCCGCCACCGACTCGTCAGCCGCGGAAGGTATCCCAGGCGAACTTGGCGATCAGCAGCGAGACGACGACGAGAAAAACCTGGCGTACGAAGCCGCTGCCATGCTTCAACGCGAGATGGGTTCCGGCAACCGACCCCCCGACATTGCAGACAGCCATCGCGATCGCCACCTGCCACAGCAGGTGACCATTCGGCGCGAAGTAGGCGAGTGCCGCCAGATTGGTGGCGACGTTCACCACCTTCGCCGCCGCTGACGCGTGCAGGAAATCGAAGCCGAAGAAGCGAATGAACAGGAAGATCAGGAAGCTGCCGGTACCGGGGCCGAAGAAGCCATCATAGAAGCCGATGACACCGCCGAGCAGGATTGCATAGACGAGCTCCTTGTGTCCTGAATGCGCCGGCCCGTGCACCGCACCGAAATCCTTCCTGACGAAGGTGTAGACCGCGGCGCCGACCAGCAGAATGAGGATCAGCGGCCGCAGGAGGTCGCGCGGCAGGAAGGAAACGGCCATCGCGCCCAGGTAGGAACAGGCGAAGGCGGCAAAGGCCGCCGGCAAGGTGGTGCGCCATGGCATCGCGACGCGCCGGGCGTAGCGCCAGGCAGCATTGGTCGTACCGAAGACGCTGGCAAACTTGTTGGTGCCAAACAGCGTCGCCGGCGACTGCTGCGGCAGCATGGTGAACAGTGCCGGGATCTGGATCAGACCGCCACCACCAACGACCGAGTCGATGAAGCCGGCGGCGAAGGCCGCCAGTGCGAGCATCAGCAGCAGGGTCAGGTCGGCTTCCGCCATCAGCGGCGGCCTTGCTCGCGCCAGGTCAGGTACCAGGCGACAAAGCGGGCGATGCCCTCCTTCAGGGGCGTGCGTGGGGCGAAGCCCACCCAGTCGGCGAGCTGCTGCGTGTCGGCGTAGGTCGCATGCACGTCGCCCGGCTGCATCGGCAGGAAGTTCTTGGCCGCGCTCCGGCCCAACGCCTGCTCGATCGTCTCGATGAATTCGCCCAGTGCCACCGGCTGGTGATTGCCGATGTTGAACACGCGGTGCCGCGCGTGAGGCGCTGTCGCTTCCGGCGCCGGCGGCTTGTCGAGGACACGGATGATGCCCTCGACGATGTCGTCGATGTAGGTGAAATCCCGCTGCAGCTGGCCATTGTTGAAGACGTCGATGCTCCGGCCATCGAGGATGGCCTTGGTAAAACCGAAGTAGGCCATGTCCGGACGGCCCCACGGACCATAGACAGTGAAGAAGCGCAGGCCGGTCGCCGGGAATCCGTAGAGGTGGCTGTAGGCGTGCGCCATCAGTTCGTTGGCCTTCTTCGTCGCCGCGTACAGGCTGATCGGACGGTCGACGTTGTCGGATTCGGAGAACGGGACCTTCTCGTTCTCGCCGTAGACGCTGGAGCTCGATGCATAGGCCAGATGCTCGACACCACCGTGGCGGCAGCCCTCGAGAATGTTGAGGAAGCCGACCAGGTTGCTGTCGGCGTAGGCCTGCGGGTTCTGCAGCGAGTAGCGGACGCCGGCCTGCGCGCCGAGGTGCACGACGCAGCGCGGCTTTTCGTCGGCAAAGAGCCGCGCCATGCCGGCACGGTCGGCGAGGTCGAGCTTCTCGAAGCGGAAACCGGCGAGCGGCAAGAGCCGCGCCAGCCGCGCTTCCTTGAGTGCGACGTCGTAGTAGTCGTTGAGATTGTCGATGCCGACAATCTCGTCGCCGCGGGCCAGAAGACGCTCGCAGACGTGCATGCCGATGAAACCGGCAGCGCCGGTGACGAGGATCTTCATCAGGCCTCCCGTGGAGGCGCCGTCATCTGGCGACGACCGATCGGGTAGTAGTCGAGGCCAGCGGCCAGAGGCTGGTCGGGGGGATACAGATTGCGGCCATCGAAGACCACCGGCGATTTCAGCGCCGCCTTCACCGCATCGAAATCAGGACTGCGGAATTCCTTCCATTCGGTGACGATGATCAGCGCGTCGGCGCCTGCCAGCGCCGCCATCGGATTGGCGGCATAGGCGATGCGGGGCTCGTCACCGAAAATGCGGCGCGCCTCGCGCATCGCCTCCGGGTCGTAGGCACTGACGGTGGCACCAGCGGCGAGCAGGTCGGCGATCAGCTCGCGGCTCGGCGCCTCGCGCATGTCATCGGTGTTCGGCTTGAAGGCCAGGCCCCACAGCGCGAAGCGGCGGCCGGTCAGATCGGCGCCGAAGCGCACCTTGACCTTCGTCGTCAGCACATGTTTCTGGGCCTGATTGGCAGCCTCGACCGCGGCCAGGACCAGCATGTCGATGCCGGCATCGTCGTGCGCCGTCCGGATCAGCGCCTTGACGTCCTTCGGGAAGCACGAGCCGCCGTAACCGCAGCCGGGGTACAGAAAGTGGTAGCCGATGCGCGGGTCGGCACCGATGCCCTGCCGCACCATCTCGATATCGGCACCGAGCTTCTCGGCCAGGTTGGCGAGTTCGTTCATGAAGCTGATGCGCGTGGCCAGCATGGCATTGGCCGCGTACTTGATCAGTTCGGCACTCTTCACGTCGGTCACGATCAGGCGCTCGTGGTTGCGCTGGAATGGCGCATAAAGCGCACGCATCAGCTGCACGGCGCGTTCATCGGCGGCGCCGACGACGATGCGGTCGGGGCGCATGAAGTCCTCGACGGCAGCGCCCTGCTTCAGGAACTCCGGATTCGAGACGACGCTGAACGGCAGGTCGGCACCGCGTTGCTTCAGTTCCTCAGCGAGTGCCGCCGACACCTTGTCGGCCGTGCCGACCGGTACCGTGCTCTTGTCGACGACCAGCTTGTAGTCGTCCATCAGGCGACCGATGTTGCGTGCGGCGGCAAGCACATACTGCAGGTCGGCCGACCCGTCTTCATCCGGCGGGGTACCGACAGCGATGAACTGGATCACGCCGTGGGCCACCGCCGCAGCGACATCGGTCGTGAACCGGATGCGGCCGGCAGCAACATTACGGCGAACCATCTCGGGCAGACCCGGTTCGAAGATCGGGATGCCTCCGTCGTTCAGGACACGGATCTTTTCCGCGTCGATATCCAGGCACAGCACATCGTTGCCGACGTCCGCCAGACAGGCGCCGGTCACGAGGCCGACGTAGCCGGTGCCGATCACGGTGATCTTCATGATGCCCTTTCCAATTTCAACTGGCGTCAGCGGCCACGCAGCAGGGTGACCGCTTCCGGCGCCTCGAGCAGCGCCGCGACACCGCCAAGATAACCGTGAACGATGATCACTTGCCGGCCGGCCAGGCGCTTTTCGTTCTTGACGTACACCACCGCCAGCGCCTCCGGGTGCTGCTCCAGCCAGTCGGCCATCGCCCCCTCGTCTTCAAAAGCCACGAGCGGCGTCCGAAGGCGGCCCGCGAAATGAAACTGGTCGTGGTAGAAGCCGTCGTTCGCCACCGGGCGGCCGCTTGCCTGGGCAGCGGCGATCGCTGCGGCCAGCGGTTGCGTGTCGTAGTCCGAATGGAAACTGCGTGACAGCGCGCCCTGAATCAGCGCCACGGCAAGCGCTCCCAGTATCGCCAGCACGGGCAGAACACTGCGCGCCCGCGCCGACCAGAGGCCCAGGGCGGGGGCAGCGAGCATCAGTAACAGTGCCGGCCAGAGCACGGGCAACTCGGGCAGCGGGTTCTTGAGTGAAGGCACGGCGGTAAGTGCAATAAGTGCCAGCGCTGCGGCAACGCATGTTGCGACGAGTGCAGGCAGCCATCCGCCACCGCGGGCATCGCCGGGAAGGGCGCGCGCCGCAAGCAGGCCAAACGCAGGAAAGACCGGGATCAGATAGTGCATCTGCTTGCCGCTGATCAGCGAGAATGCAATCACCACCGGCAACATCCAGGCCAGACAATAACGGGTGCCGCGATCGAGCGGAGCCCGTAGCAGGCGATGAAAACCGCGCCAGAGGGGTGGCCACAGCAGCCACGGGAAGAACATGATCGGTAGCAGCGGCAGATACCACCAGAGCGGCCGCTTGTGCGCGAACGACTGGACCATGCGATCAGCAGTCTGCCCCCAGAAGATCGCGCGTCGATATTCGTCGCCACCGGCAAAACCTGCGGGAATGGCCCAGGCCAGCGCGATCGCCGCACCCAGCAGGACGGCGCCCAGAATGCTGGCGAACCAGCGTTTCCAGGTGAGTCCCGGGTTCCACCAGGGCGCCAGCACCGCTGCAGGAAGCGTGTGCAACAGGATTACCGGGCCTTTGGCAAGGACGCCCAGGCCAATCGCGACACCCAGCATGACGATGCCGGGACGGGCCCGTCCCTCCGCCAGCGACAGGATGCCGTGCATGCCGAGCAGCGTGAAGAAGGCCAGCATCACGTCGAACATCGCCGAGGTCGAGAAGAAGATCCACAGCAGGCAACTGGCCAGAACTGTCACGGCGCGCGCGCCGAGACCGGCCTCGTCCGGCCACAGACGCCTGGCGAGTGCGAGAGTCAGGAACAGGCCGGCGGCCGAAAAGAGTGGCGAAACAAGACGCGGCCACCATTCGCTGACACCAAAGATCGCCCAGCCGATCTGAAACAGCCACATCATCAGGGGCGGCTTATGGCTGTAGGGTTGGCCGTTCTTGTAGGGGACGAGCCAATCGCCGCGCAGCCACATTTCCCAGGCGACGCTGATGTAGCGCGTTTCGTCGATCGGCGTCATCGGTCGCGCCACGAAGGCGACACCGGTCAGCGCTGCCAAAACGACAAGCGCAAGAACCAGGGCCCAGCGCTCAGTGGAGGAATGGTTCGCCATGCTGAAATTGCGGTTCATCGGTTAGCGGACTCTCCAAGCGCTTCATCGACGCGCTCGTCGAGACTGAGGCCGTGACGATGGCGGTGATAAAGATAGGCACCGAGCACGCCCGAGAGCAGAAAGAGCACGACGGCGAGCCCGATTTTCATGGTCTGTGCGACATCGACACCGCTGCCAACCAACGCAAAGACGACAGTTTGCGGCAGGTAGCCGACAAAGGACGCGGCGAGAAACGGTACCGCGCGCACGCGCGAAATGCCGGCGGCGAGGTTGGTCAGGACATTGCTGCCGACGGGCAGCAGGCGGATGAGCAGCGTCATCGAGAACGGATGATCATGGATGAACGCATCGAAGCGCTGCGCACGTGCCCCCAGACGTTTGCTGAGTACACTGCGACCGAACAGCCGCGCGTAGGCAAAACTCACGGCGCAGCCGAGCAGCGCCGCAAGTGCGCCGAAAAAACTGCCGAGCGTCAGGCCAAAGGCATAGCCGGCGAGAAAGGCAATGATCTGGCGCGGTAACCCGATCGCGGTGAACAAGGCACCCATCGCGAGAAAGGTGAGTTCTCCCTCGATTCCCTGATCGCGGATATGCCCGTCGATCCAGGCTTCATTGATGCTGTTGCCAAGATCGCTGCTCTTGAAGAAATAACCGAACAGCGCGAGGCTGAGGAGCAGCATCAGGCCCTTGAGGAGCACCCGCGGATTCATGCCACCCCCCCCGTCGTGGCGAACGCTCTTGCAGAGAATCGCAAGCAGGGCGAACGGGGGTGGCGCATCATTCAGAGATCGGAACCGGGTTCGATTACCGGCAGGCGGACACGGCGCTGCAGCCAGGCAACACCGAAGAGATCGACGATGCCGACCCAGAGTCGGTTGTGGAGGCCGTATTTCGACACGCCACGTTCACGCGAACGATGGTTCACGGGAACCGAGACCACCGCCCCGCCACCACGGATGACGAGCGCCGGCAGAAAGCGGTGGATATGGTCGAAATTCGGCAGGCGCAAGAAGGTTTCACGCGCAAAGACCTTGAGTCCGCAGCCGGTATCCGGGGTGCTGTCCTTGAGCATGCGGGAACGGACACCATTGGCGACTTTCGACGACAGCCGGCGCAGGAAGGTGTCATTGCGCTTCGTCCGCCAACCGGCCAGCAATTCCAGGTTGGCCGGCTGCTGCGGCTCGGCGAGGGCTGCGAGCAAGGCCGGAATATCGGCCGGGTCGTTCTGGCCATCGCCATCCAGTGTCGCGATCCACTCGTAACGCGCAGCGCGCACACCTGTTGTGACCGCCTGGCTCTGACCACAGGCGCGCTGATGACGGATGGCACGCAACATCGGAAACTCGCCCTTCAGCCGATCGAGTACTGCCTGGGTGCCGTCGGTACTTCCGTCGTTCACGTAGATCATCTCGAACTCGGCCTTGCCGCCAAGTGCTGCGACGATTTCACGAATCAAGGGTTCGATGTTGTCCTGTTCGTTGTGAACCGGAACGACGACAGACAGACGGCCGAGGTAGGCGTACGTGGGCATGATGAACCAGGGGCAGATGTCGTGTGCGACAGGGAGAACCGGCTGGCACTCCCGCGCGTCACGTAAAAAAGCGAATTTTAGGCGATATCCGGCTTCAATGACTTAACATTCGCTGAATTTGCACGCGAGCAGGATCATTTCCCGATGCAGAAACGCCCGAATATCTCGCCAAGCAGGTCATCTGCGCTGAATTCTCCGGTTATCCGGCACAAGGCCTGCTGTGCCAGGCGCATTTCCTCGGCAAACAGTTCGAGTTGCGGCAACTGTCGTTCCGCGGCATCAAGATACGCGCTGGCGTCGCGCAAGGCCGCCAGGTGGCGCTCACGCGCAATGAAGACATCCTCGGCCTGATGCCATCCGGCAACGGACAGCAATTCCTTCTGCAACAACTCGATCCCCTGCCCCATCTTGGCCGAGAGCGACAACACGACGCCTTCGGGACCTTCGTGCCGCGCCGGCGTCCGGCCGGTGACATCGATCTTGTTCTCGATCGTGATGCGCCGCAATGTTGAGGGAAGTCGCTCGAGAATCGCGTGCTCGGCCTTTCCGATACCATGCCGGGCATCGATCAGCAGCAATGCGACATCGGCACGCTCGATCTCGCGCCAGGTACGGGCAATGCCAATCTTCTCGACTTCGTCCTCTGTTTCACGCAGGCCCGCGGTGTCGATCACGTGCAGCGGAATGCCCTCGATCTGGATGCTGCTCTTGAGCGCGTCGCGCGTGGTCCCCGCCACCGGCGTCACGATGGCGAGATCGTCCCCGGCCAGACGATTGAGAAGGCTCGACTTTCCGACATTCGGCTGGCCGACGAGCACGACGTGCAGGCCGCCCTGCAGCAGGCGCCCCTGCTGCGCGCGGTCGAAGACATCGGCCAGTCGCTGGCGCAGGCGTGCCATCCGGCCGAACGCGTCCACGGATTCGAGGAAGTCGATTTCCTCGTCGGGAAAATCGAGCGTGGCTTCGGTCAACGCGCGCAACTCGGTAAGTTCGTCGACGAGAGCATGGATTTCCTTCGAGAACTCGCCCTGCAGGGAGCGTACCGCGCTGCGCGCTGCGCTTGCGGTTGCGGCGTCGATCAGGTCAGCGACGGCCTCGGCCTGGGCAAGGTCGAGCTTGTCGTTCTCGAAGGCGCGGCGCGTGAATTCGCCAGGCTCGGCGATGCGCGCGCCAAGTTCGACGCAGCGGGCCAGCAGCAACTGCATAACAACCGGGCCGCCATGACCCTGCAATTCGAGAACGTCTTCACCGGTAAAGGAATGCGGCGCCGGAAAGTAGAGCAGCAAGCCACTGTCGATGATGCGCGCCTCACCATCACGGAAGTCGGCAAGCGTGGCATGGCGTGGCAGCGGTTGCTTGCCCGACAGGGCCTGCGCGAAATGCCTCAGATCGCTGCCGGAGATGCGAACGACGCCGATGCCACCCCGGCCCGGCGCCGTTGCAACAGCGGCGATGACTTCGCGGGCCGCCTTGGTCACGCAACCCGCGCCAACATCAGGCGGCCTTCTTGCCACCACCCTCGATCATCCGCGTGATCTGCCACTGCTGGGCGATCGAAAGGATGTTGTTCACTACCCAGTAAAGTACCAGGCCAGACGGGAACCAGAAGAACATGACACCGAAGATGAAAGGCATCATCATCATGACCTTGGCCTGGATCGGATCCGGCGGCGTCGGATTGAGCTTGGTCTGGATGACCATCGAGATCACCATGATCACCGGCAACACGTAGTACGGGTCAGCTGACGAAAGGTCGGTGATCCACAGCGCCCACGGGGCGTCGCGCATTTCGACGGCACCGAGCAGCACCCAATAGAGCGCGATGAAGACCGGAATCTGAACGAGGATCGGCAAGCAACCACCGAGCGGGTTGATCTTCTCGGTCTGGTAGAGCTTCATCATTTCCTGGTTGAGGCGGGCCCGGTCGTCGCCGAAGCGCTCCTTGATCTGCTGCAGGCGAGGGGTAATGGTGCGCATCTTGGCCATCGACTTGTAGCTGGCGGCGGAAAGCGGGTAGAAGATCGCCTTGATGCCGATGGTGAGCAGGATGATCGCCCAGCCCCAGTTTCCGACAAGCGCATGAATCCACTGCAGGACCCAGAAGATCGGTGCCGCGACGACCGTCAGCCAGCCGTAGTCGACAACGAGATCCAGTCCTTCGGCCAGTCGTTTCAATACGGCCTGTTCCTGCGGTCCGGCATAAAGAGTGATTGACTGCGACGCGCTGGCACCAGGAGCAACCTGTGCCACCGGCAGAATCAGGCCCGCGGCGACAACCGCCGGTCCGGCGCTGCCGCCATCGACCTTGCGCGTGAAGAATTCGCGCTTGTCCGTGCCCTGCGGCACCCAGGCTGACACAAAGTAGTGCTGCACCATTGCCAGCCAACCGTTGTCGGCGGTCTTAGCGTACTTGGCCTTATCCTTGATGATGTCGTCGAAAGTGAGCTTCTGATACTTCTCTTCGGTGGTAAATACAGCAGGGCCCGTGAAGGTCGACACCATTGCCGACTCCCCTTCCGGGGCCTTGTCGTCACGCTGGAACTGGTAGTAGGCATGTGCATTCAGCGGCTGCGCACCGCCGTTGGCTATCTCGTGTGCGACCTCGATCGCGTAGCTGCCCCTGCTGAATGTATAGATCTTCACGACTTTCACGTCGGCCGGGCCGTTTGCCTCAAGGCGTAGTTGCAGCTTGTCCTGCTGCCCGAGCTCACGGGCCCCCTGGATTGCCTTGTAGGTGGAGCGGTGATTGGGCAAACCCTCGCCGATCAGGCCGCTCTGTGCCGCATACCGATGTTCCGGGTCGATCAGGACAAAATTCTGTTTCTTGTCAGCCGTACCCGTGTAACGATTCAGTTCGAGGCGAACCAGATCGCCACCTTGCGTGGAAATGTCGGCAGTATAGAGATCGGTCGTGATGCGGATAGTCTCACCTGTCGTCGCCGCCTTGCCAGTAGCGGCGGCAGGAACGGCAAGCTTGTCACCGGCAGCGGTCGTCGACGGCACCGGGACAGAACCGGGCTGCAGGTTCGCACTCGGCTGCGGCGTAGTTGCAACGGCCTGAGCAGGCGCCGGCTTGGGCTGCTTGTACTGTTGCCAAGCGTCCCAAAGCATTACCAGCGAGAACGAGAAGATCATCACGAGAATGAGACGTCGGTTGTCCATGTACTACAGCCCTAATGTTTTGGTTGTCAGGGTACGGGATCGTAGCCACCGGGATGCCAGGGGTGGCAACGAGAAACGCGCTTTCCCCCCAGCCTCAATCCCTTCCAGACCCCGTACTTCTGGATGGCTTCGGCAGTGTATTCGGAACAGCTGGGAAAAAACCGGCAACGCCGCCCCAGCAGCGGACTGATCGCATACTGATAGAAACGGATCAGAAGGACCAGCAGTTGTTTCATCGATGAGGCACCCGGTTTCTAGCGCTTCTGGTGATTCAGCTTCTGTAGCAGTTCTGAAATTTCCGCAGCCAGTGCCCTGCGATCGGGTATTCCCGGCTTTGCAGCCAATCGCAGGATCAGGTCGAACGAAGGCAATTGCGATCGCAGCAACCGGAATTTCTCGCGTGCCAGACGCTTGATCAGGTTGCGACGGACCGCAGCCTTGACCAGCTTCTTCGGCACAACAACGCCAAGCCGGGGGGGCAGCACTTCATTCACCTCTCCCGATTCATTACTCCGCGGGCGGTAATGTAGCAGGAAGTGAAGGCTTTTTATGGCCCTCCGAAAACCAAAAACGGATGAATACTCATCCGTTTTGGTCAGTCGGTATCGCTTGGGAAAAGCGAAATTGCTACTGGTTTGGCTGCGCAATTCGCTCTTCCCGCCGGCGCCGGCGGCTATGCTTCGTTCTGGAATCAAACAGCCAGACGATGACGGCCCTTGGCGCGGCGCGCAGCGATGACCTTGCGGCCACCCTTGGTGCGCATGCGAACCAGGAAGCCATGCGTGCGCTTGCGGCGGACAACCGAGGGTTGGTAAGTGCGTTTCATGATTTATGCCCTTGATTTTGATGCAAAGATAAACGCGCAATTAGACAATGAGCGGGTTTCGATGTCAAGGCCAATTTATTTACGAGGCTGTGGATAACTCAATGGGGACGCAGGTTAAAATGCTGCGCAAGTAATGGAAAAGTCGCTTGAATTTTGCTTTTCACCGCCCCGATTTCTTGCGTCAGCACTTTTTTAAATATAAAAATTTATTAAAATCAAACTATTGGAAACTTATCCCCGGAGTTGCTGTGGAAAACGCGTTGTAAGCTAAGCGTTTTTCCACCGTTCGCTGAAACGGTGTCTTCAGCGTAGTCCTCGGTCCCCTTGTCATGAGCAGTTTCTGGAATTCTTGCCTGAGTCAGTTCGAACAGGAACTGCCTCAACAGCAGTTCAATACTTGGATTCGTCCGTTACGCCTGGAAGGCGAGGATAACGCTGGCGACGGTCTGCGACTGGTCGCACCGAACGGTTTCATCCTCAAGTGGGTGAAAGAAAAGTACGCGTCCAGGATCGAAGAACTGGCGCGCGCCTATTTTCAAACGCCCGTTAGCGTTGCCGTCACGCTCGGTGAACGCAGGGCGGCAGCACCGGCGCCGCGCAGCAATACCTCTGCAGCATTGGGATTTGCTTCAGATGTTTCGTCGCCGTCCCGGGAATCGACTACGCCTCCCCCTATCCTCAACCGGCCGGGAAATCCGTACGAGAAGACGCGCCTGATCTCGTCCTTTACCTTCGATAATCTCGTCGTCGGCAAGGCAAATGATCTCGCCCGCGCTGCTGCAATGCAGGTCGGCCATAATCCCGGCGGCGCCTACAACCCGCTCTTCATTTACGGTGGCGCCGGCCTCGGCAAGACACATCTGATCCATGCCATCGGAAATTTCATCCTTGAACAGCAACCGAACCGTGTGGTGCGCTATGTCCACGCGGAAGACTATTACTCCGACGTAGTACGTGCTTACCAGCAGAAATCTTTCGATGTCTTCAAGCGCTACTATCGATCACTGGACGTGTTGCTGGTAGATGATGTCCAGTTTTTCAACGGCAAGAACCGGACCCAGGAAGAATTTTTTTACGCCTTCAATGCGCTCATCGAGGCACGCAAGCAGATTGTGATCAGTTGCGATACCTATCCCAAGGATATATCGGGCCTGGAAGATCGCCTGATCACGCGCTTCGACTGGGGATTGACCGTCCAGATCGAACCGCCCGAGACGGAAATGCGGGTCGCCATTCTGAAGAAGAAGGCCGAGGCTGAAAACGTCACGCTCGACGATGAAGTGGCCTTCATGATTGCAAAGCACTTGCGTTCGAATGTCCGCGAACTTGAGGGGGCGTTGAAGAAGGTGCTCGCCTACTCGTCGTTTCACGGTCGCGAGATCGCGCTCGATCTGGCCAAGGAAGCACTGAAGGACGTCATCGGCGCTGTCAATCGCCAGATCACCATCGATAATATACAGAAGACCGTTGCCGACTATTACAAGATAAAGGTTGCCGATCTGTTCTCGCCGAAACGGACTCGCGCGATTGCTCGGCCTCGACAGGTCGCCATGTGGCTGGCCAAGGATCTGACGGCACAGAGCTATCCGACCATCGGCGACGCTTTCGGCGGGCGCGATCACACGACGGTATTGCATGCGGTTCGTACGATCGATTCCTTGCGCTCCAAGGACAACGAACTTAACCATGACCTGCATGTGCTCTTGCAGGTGTTGAAGGGATAACCGGTAATCGGGCTGTGGATAAACCTGTGGGCAGGATGAGGAAGCTTTGTGGATAAACGGTCTCACTTGAACTTGTGGATAAATAATCCACTTTTCCTCAACAGGCGTCCAACAGGCTTTTCAAGTCCATTTTATATATTGCAAGCTATTGTAGAATAAGTCTTTTGTAGAGATATCCACAGAGTTGACCGGCAGTTTATCTTTATAGGAACTGTATACATGATCCTTATTAAAACCCAACGCGATACCCTGCTTGCGCCCCTGCAGTCGGTTTCCGGCATTGTCGAAAAGCGTCACACGCTGCCGATTCTTTCCAATGTACTGCTGGAGAAGAAAGGGGATTTGCTGACCCTGCTTGCCACCGATATCGAAATCCAGATCACGACCAGTACGCAGGGTGCGAATGGCGATGGTGATGGAGCGGTGACCGTTGGTGCCCGCAAGTTGCAGGATATCCTTCGTTCGCTGCCGGACAGCGCCGAGGTCAGCCTCGTCCTCGACGAAAAGCGCTTGCAGGTAAAGGCGGGGAAAAGCCGCTTCAGTCTTCAGACACTGCCTGCCGACGATTTTCCTCGAATGGCTGTGGCTGAAGGCAGTGCCCAGAAGATCACGGTTACGCAGAAGCAGTTCCGCCAGTTGCTGGCGCAGACACAATTCTCGATGGCAGCGCAGGATGTGCGCTATTACCTGAACGGCCTGTTGTTGTTGATTGACGGCGGCCAGTTGCGAGCGGTCGCGACCGATGGTCACCGGCTTGCCTTCGCCAGCATGGAGATCGACAGTGCCCTGCCCCGGCAGGAGTTGATCCTGCCGCGCAAGACGGTTCTCGAACTGAACCGTCTCCTGGCCGATAGCGATGATCCTTTGCTTATCGAGGCTGCCGCCAACCAGATCCGCTTCCAGTTCGGTCACATCAATCTTGTTTCGAAATTGATCGACGGCAAGTTTCCGGATTATGAACGTGTCATACCCGCGACCTTGCGCAATGTACTGCAGATCAACCGGGTTGCCCTGCTCTCGTCGATGAGTCGGGCTGCTATCCTGACCAACGAGAAATTCCGCGGCGTGCGTATGGTGCTGGCACCGGGCAGCCTGAAGATCATGGCCGCTAACGCCGAACAGGAAGAAGCCCAGGAAGAACTGGAAGTTGATTACAGCGGTGATGTCATTGATATCGGTTTCAACGTTGGCTACCTGCTTGATGTACTGAACAACAGTTCGGCCGAAATGGTGCAGTGGGGCCTCAACGACGCCAACTCAAGTGCCTTGGTGACCATTCCAGGTAACGAGCAATTCAAGTATGTCGTGATGCCGATGCGCATTTAATTCATCCAGCAACTTATTGATGTTCCACGTGAAACAAGGAAGTAAAGAGTGAGCGAAGAAAACAACGCCCCGGCCTACGGCGAATCGAGTATCCAGATCCTGGAGGGCCTGGAGGCGGTGCGCAAGCGCCCGGGAATGTATATCGGTGACACTTCGGACGGCACCGGTTTGCACCATCTGGTCTTCGAGGTCGTCGACAATTCGATCGACGAAGCGTTGGCCGGACATTGCGACGACATCGTCGTCACCATCCATCCGGATAATTCGATCTCCGTCACCGACAATGGCCGTGGAATCCCGACCGGTGTCAAGATGGACGACAAGCACGAGCCGAAACGCTCGGCGGCCGAAATTGCACTCACGGAACTGCACGCCGGTGGCAAGTTCAACCAGAACTCGTACAAGGTATCGGGCGGTCTGCATGGTGTCGGCGTTTCCTGCGTCAATGCACTTTCCAAGTGGTTGCGCCTGACCATTCGCCGTGATGGCCAGAAGCACTTCATGGAGTTTAATCGCGGTGTGCCGGTCGAGCGTGTACTGGAAATGCGCGACGGTTTCGAAGTGTCACCGATGAAGGTACTCGGTGATACCGAGAAGCGTGGCACCGAGGTGCATTTCCTCGCGGATGACGAGATCTTCGGCACCGTCGAGTTCCACTACGAGATTCTTGCCAAGCGCCTGCGCGAACTCTCCTTCCTGAACAACGGCGTCAGCATCAAGCTCGTCGATCAGCGTTCCGGCAAGGAAGAACTGTTTGCCTTTGCCGGTGGCGTCAAGAGTTTCGTCGAGTACATCAATCGCTCGAAATCGGTGTTGCATCCGAACGTTTTCTATTCGACCGGCGAGAGCACGGCACCGAACGGCGCGACGATCGGCGTCGAAGTAGCGATGCAGTGGAACGACTCCTACGCCGAACAGGTGCTCTGCTTTACCAACAACATTCCGCAGTCGGACGGTGGCACGCACCTGACCGGTTTGCGGACGGCGATGACCCGCGTCATCAACAAATACATCGAGGAAAACGACATCGCCAAGAAGGCGAAGGTCGACATCGGCGGTGATGACATGCGCGAAGGCCTCGCTTGCGTGCTGTCGGTGAAAATGCCCGATCCGAAGTTCGCGTCGCAGACGAAGATGAAGCTGGTCTCCTCGGAAGCACAGCCAGCGGTGCAGGAAGTCGTTGCCGCCAAGCTCGCCGAGTTCCTGCTCGAGCGTCCGGCCGACGCCAAGGTCATTACCGGCAAGATCGTCGAGGCCGCCCGCGCCCGGGAAGCTGCCCGAAAGGCGCGTGAAATGACTCGCCGCAAGGGTGTGCTCGATGGCGTCGGCCTGCCCGGAAAGCTGGCTGACTGTCAGGAGAAGGACCCTTCGTTGTGCGAACTATATCTGGTCGAGGGTGACTCCGCCGGTGGCTCTGCCAAGCAGGGCCGCGACCGCAAGTTCCAGGCAATCCTGCCCCTGAAGGGCAAGATCCTCAACGTCGAGAAGGCACGCTTCGACAAGCTGATCTCGTCGCAGGAAATCGCGACGTTGATCACCGCACTCGGTACCGGCATCGGCAAGGACGAGTACAAGCCGGAGAAGCTGCGTTACCACCGCATCATCATCATGACTGATGCCGACGTTGACGGCGCCCACATCCGCACCCTGCTGCTGACCTTCTTCTACCGGCAGATGCCGGAACTGGTCGAGCGCGGCCATATCTACATCGCGCAGCCACCGCTGTACAAGGTGAAGGTGGGCAAGACCGAGCGCTACATCAAGGATGATCACGAACTGAACCAGTTCCTGCTGAAAATGGCGCTGGATGAAGCTATCGTCGTGCCGAAGGCCGGTGCCGAAGCAATCAGTGGTGCGGCGCTGGAGGCAATGGCACGGGAATACCTGCTGGCCGAAGCCGTCATCAATCGCCTTGACCACCTGGTCAATCCGGAAGTGCTGCATACCATCGTTGATGCCAACCTCAAGCTTGATCTGTCGAGCGAAGCTGCAGCCCAGGCCTCGGCTAGCGAGCTCTCGAAGCGCGTCACTCATGGCATCCAGATCCGCGCCCGCTACGACGAAGCGCACGAGCGTTGGCAACTACGCGTCGAGAAGATGCACCACGGCAACCTCAAGGTCGGTGTGATCGATGAGGACCTGCTGATATCCGGCGACTGGGCGCAGCTGATGAAGACGGCCGATATGCTTTCCGGACTGTTTGGTGCCGGCGGCTATGCCCAGCGCGGCGAAAAGAAGTCTCCGGTAGTCGGTTTTGCCCAGGCGATGAACTGGCTGCTTGCCGAAGTCGAGCGTACGGTCAGCAAGCAGCGCTACAAGGGCCTTGGTGAAATGAACCCCGGGCAGCTTTGGGAAACGACCATGGATCCGAAGGTTCGCCGCCTGCTCAAGGTGCAGATCGAGGACGCCATTGGTGCCGATGAAATCTTCACGACGCTGATGGGCGAACTTGTCGAGCCGCGTCGGAACTTCATCGAAAGCAATGCGCTGGCGGCGCGAAACATCGACGTCTGAGCCTCGGGTATTCCCGCAAGGGAAAAACG
>DAORCC010000031.1:0-18396 GCA_035345235.1 Azospira sp. | reverse complement strand
GAGCGCCTGATGCGCATCGGCCAGGATTTCTCCAACCAGCACCTCGCCGACCAGAAACTGCCCGCCGACCAGCGCCGGCCCTACACCATCGTGATCGGCATGCGTTCGTGGCTGATGGCGGCGCTGGCAGAGATGCAACGCACGGCCGAGGACTAGCCCTCGACGCGGTTCCGTCCGCCCTGCTTGGCCTTGTAGAGCGCGGCATCGGCATCGGCAATCAGCGTCTCGATACCGGTCGTGCCGTCGCCGGCGAGGGCAATACCGATGCTGACGGTGTAGGCCGGCAGCTTGCGGTCGCGCTGCTTTTCGATTTCCTTGCGAATGCGTTCGGCCACCTGGCGGGCTTCCTTGAGGCCGGTGTCCGGCAACAGGATGACGAACTCCTCGCCACCGAAGCGGGCGAGGATGTCCGGAATGCGCAGCATGTGGCCGGCGCGCTTCGCGAAATCCTTGATCACCAGATCGCCGACGTGGTGGCCGAAGGTGTCGTTCACCTTCTTGAAGAAATCGATGTCCGAGACGATCACCGACAGCGGTCGCTGCGAGCGCGACGCCCGCGCCCATTCGACCTCGGCGCGCGCGAAGAAGGCGCGCCGGTTGAGGGCGCCGGTCATCGGATCACGGGTTGCGAGGTACTCGAGTTCGTCGCGCAGGCGTTCGTTGGCGAGCAGGATGAAGCCGATCGAAAGGGCCAGGATGCCGAGCGAGAAGGCGCCGAGAAAAACCTGCTGGATCAAGCTGCGGTCGAAGATGTCCTCGGCCTGCGCATCGGCCATCGACAGCGTGACGATGCGGACGGCGGCGACGAGCACGCCGAATACGAAGCCGGCCGTCAGGAAACGGCTGCCAAAGCCGGCCGGACGCGCCTGCCAGGAGAGCCAGGCGCAGAACGTGAAGAAGCCGATGTGCGCCAGCGACATGATGAAGATGCGGCCGGGGTAGCTGTGACTGCCCCAGGTCAGCCATGCCAGCAACAGAAGCAACCCGAGGATGGCATCGAGCGCCGGCCGCCACTTCGGTGTGCGACCGGTGTATCGCATCAGGCCGAAGACGAGGAACAGCTCGCCGAGCAGCAGCATTGCGCTCGCCAGCAGGACCGCCAGTGCATCCGGTGCCACGCCGCGCAGCGAGGCGAGCCCGGAGGCGCAACCCATCAGCACGACGGCCTTGGCCCAGTCGCGCAGTCCCTCGATGTCGGCCGGAAAGCTCTTCGCCTGCACCCACAGCACGAGCGCACAGAGCAGGCCGAGCAGGTTGGCGATGACGAGGAAGGTGCGCGGGTTGATCAGTTCCACGGAGGGGCGAAAGAAGTCAAAGCGTGAATTCGATTCGAAAAATACCGGAACGGTTAGTGCATCAGGGCTATTGCCATTAGTTTTAACTTTCGTAACAATTCATACGGAATATTTTCCGGGGTCGTTCCGGGGCGGAGCGTTTGCGAAAACAGGCGTAGTGCCGGTATGGCATACCGATACGGGTGCTAAATGATCAGGTTGGCAGGCGACAATTTCATTGATTTGGCGTCGGGCGTCAATTTTCGTCATCGGCACTCGATGTCGTCGGCAACGCACACAGGATGATGCCTGCGTTATCGGTGCTTCAGATCCGATCAGCGTAACAACAACTATTCGAGGAGATCCAATGTCTGCAAATGTTCTACGTGGCTTGCTGTGGTCGACGCTGCTACTGCTTTCCAACGCTACGCTTGCGAATCAGAATCTGCTAAGTAACGGCGACTTCGAGAAGCCCGGATTTTCCTTCACGCCCGCTCCCTACTGGATGGCGACCAACGACTATCGCCACCTGAATCCGGGAGCCAACGAAGCGCTTGCCGACTGGATCGTTGCCGACAATGGTATTGGCCAGCGATCGTTCGTCTATCACCAGAACCGGTACCCTGTCGCCTCCGGAAACTACGGACTGGCGCTGGACGAAGGCTCGTCGGTAACCACGTCCTTCATGACACAGACGCCGGGCGTTCTCAACCTGCGCCTGAACATGACCTGGGCGACCGGTTGCAGCTGCTATCAGCCGGCACCGCTGAAGGTCATCGTCGATGGCCAGGAGGTCGCGAGTTTTACCGGGCCGGGCAGCGATTACCACTATTCCGACATGTCACACGTGTACGAGGCCAGCTTCACCGTCGGGTCGGGGAATCACTCCTTTACGCTGGCAAATCCGCAGATGATCGGTGATTTTCGCGAGTACCGGATCGATCAGGTCGTCCTGACGGCTGCGCCGGTTCCCGAACCGGAAACGGCGGCGCTCATGATTGCCGGCCTTGGCTTCCTCGGCGCAGTGGCCCGGCGCCGGAAGGCACGGATCTCAAGCTAGCAGGCTGTCGAGCGGTATTTACGCCTGCTGCCGATGAACCACCCGAATGCTGCGCCCTGCAGCAGGAGCAGCGTCGCGAAGACGACACGCAGCGCGCCGGCCTGGCTGTTTCCCATGCTGGTGAGCAGGTCGATCAGCAAGCCCATGCCCCACTGCGCGCCGAAGCCGCCGGCAAAGACCATCAGGTTGTAGGTCGTCGTGGCGCGGCCGGCAAGCGCAAGCGGGAAACCGGCGGCGGTCAGCGAGTAACCGAGCGTCCCGAAACCGGCACAGACACCGTAGGCGATCCACAGCGCGTGCGTCGCGGGCAGGGCTTCCAGCGTGATCAGTGCCAGCATCACGATCGACAGCGCGATGCCGGTCGCGAACAGGCGCACCGGCGGGATGCCGCGCCGCGCCAGTCGCGTCGACAGCAAGCCGATGCCGATGTAGGTGAACAACATCGCGAAGCTCATCGCTGCGAGGTGGTCTGCGGCAACGGCACGCGAATAGCCGTTCACCTGCATCAGCCAGATCATCGACCATAGCCCCTGGATGGCCATGAAGCCACCGGTCATCGTCAGGCCGAGCGGGGCGATGCGCCAGAAATGCGGGCTGGCGAAGACCTGCCGTACGCCGCGCCATTGTGCGGCCAGGCCTTCGCTGGCATGCACGGGGGCGGCGTTTTCCGGAATGCCGAAGAACAGCCAGGCGGCGGCCGCGAGCGTGGCCACGGCGAGCAGCCAGAAAATTTCACGCCAGCCCGCAAGGTGCAGCAGCCATTCCAGCGGCGCCGTTGCCGCCAGCGCACCCAGGCCCCCGGCGGTCATCATCCAGCCGGTGAGCGAGGCCTGACGCTCTGGTGGATAGCATTGCGAGAAGGCCTTGAAGGCTGCCATCAGGCAGGCCGAGACGCCGAGCCCGATGAGGGCGCGGGCACCCGCAAGGCCGGTCATGCCCTCGGCCAGCGCGAAGAGCGCTGCACCGGTGGCGGCGGCAAGCAGGAGCGCACTCTCGACCCGGCGGGCGCCGAAACGATCGAGCAGCATGCCCAGCGGCAGTTGGGCGAGGCAGAAGGCGAGCAGGTAGGTGCTGGTCAGCAGGCCGAGGTCGCCGGCCGACAGGCCGAGGTCGCGTGCCAGTTCCGGACCGATCACCGCGTTCGCGGAGCGGAAGAAATAGGACAGGAAGTAGGCCGCCGCGAAGGGCAGCAGCAGCTTGTGCAGCGGCATCAGGCGTCTTCGCTTGCGGCCGGGTTGGCAGCCAGCCAGGCGAGGCGATCATCGATCCGCTTGACCCATGCCGGTGTCAGTCCGGGGGCGTGGGCGATCGCACGCAGGCGATCGGCATCGGGGCGATGGAAATGCCAGGTCGTCCACAGCGTGGCGAGCGGAACGGCGCCGGCCGGTCGCTCGATCAGCGCGATCTCGTCGCCGCCGGCCACCTCGCCCTCTTCCAGGACACGGTAGTACCAGCCCGTGTGCCCGCTCTCGTTGATGAAGGCGGTGATGCCGCCGAGGCTGTAGCGGGCGTCGATCTTCCAGCACGGGCGACGCGGTTGCGAGACCTGCACGACAGCGCTGCCGAGGCGGAAGGTGTCGCCGATACAGACCGACGATTCATCGAGCCCGAAGGTCGAGATGTTCTCGCCGATGCTGCCGACGACCAGTGCATCGGCGATCTGCGGGAAGCGTGCAGCGAGCCTTGCATAGTTCTCGCCGGCGTAGTGATGCACGGCTTTTTCGGGGCCACCATGTACGCGGCGGTCAGCCTGCACGTCGCCGGCGATGCCCTCCTTCGTGACGCGCAGCGGGCCGGCCGCCGGCTGCTTCCAGATGGCGCTGAACTGACCGTCGTCGCCGATGTAGCGCGGCGTGCCGGTGTAAAGCTGAATCTTCATGCGCGACTTTCGGGCCACAACCAGGCGGCACCACGCACACCGGACGAGTCGCCGTGTGCATGTTTCACCAGCCGGGTGGCAATGGTGTCGGAAAAGATGTGCGGGACCCACAGGTGCGGTACGTTCGTGTAGAGCCGGTCGAGGTTCGAGAGACCGCCGCCGAGCACGATCACCTGCGGATCGAGCAGATTGATGACGCCGGCCAGTGCGCGCGCCAGGCGATCTTCGTAGCGCTGCAGCGTCGCCTCGCAGGCGACGTCGCCGGCGGCCGCGCTGGCGACGATGGCTTCCGGTGCCAGTGCCGCTCCTGTCACGGCGGCGTGATCGCGTGTCAGCCCCGGTCCCGAAAGCCAGGTCTCGATGCAGCCGTTGCGGCCGCAGTAGCAGGCGGGCGCCGGGACTTCCCCGGACGTCGGCGACGGCAGCGGGTTGTGCCCCCATTCGCCGGCAATCGCGTTGGCACCGACCAGCAGTTCGCCGCGGATGACGATGCCGCCGCCCACCCCGGTGCCGAGAATGACCCCGAAGACGGCTTCGGCGCCGCTGCCCGCACCGTCGACCGCCTCCGACAGCGCAAAGCAGTTGGCGTCGTTGGCCAGCCGCACTTCCCGCTGCAGCAGTGCCTGCAGGTCGCGCTTCAGCGGCTTGCCGATGAGGCAGGTGGAGTTCGCGTTCTTGATCAGGCCGCTCTGCGCGGATTCGACACCGGGCGTGCCGACGCCGACGCTGCCGCGGCGGCCGAGTTCGTTTTCCAGCGCCTCGACCAGTCCGGCCACCGCCATCAGGGTCGCCATGTAGTCACCGGACGGGGTCGGGATGCGCCGGCGGGCGAGCATCTGCCGGCCATCGAAGGCAGCCGCCTCGATCTTGGTGCCGCCGAGATCGACGCCGATGCGCATGCCGGTCAGGCGCCGTCGAGCGAGGCGAGCGCTTGCTCGTAGGTCGCCTGTACGGCGGCCGGAGTATCGATCGAGATGCCGAGGTCGCGCACGAGGCCGTCGTCGAGGCCGAAGATCCAGCCGTGAATCGTCAGTTCCTGGCCGCGGTTCCAGGCTTCCTGCACCACCGTCGTCTGGCAGACGTTGAGCACCTGTTCGATGACGTTGAGTTCGCACAGGCGGTCGACCAGCGCCTTGTCGTCTTTGATGGGGACCAGTTGCGCCGCGTGCTTCTGCTTCACGTCCTGGATGTGGCGCAGCCAGTTGTCGACGAGACCCAGGCGCAGGTTGAGGTGCGCCGCCTTGACACCGCCGCAGCCATAATGGCCGACGACGAGGATGTGCTTGACGCGCAGCGCATCGACGCCGTACTGCAGTACCGACAGGCAGTTGAGGTCGCTGTGTACGACCTGGTTGGCGACGTTGCGGTGGACGAACACCTCGCCCGGCAGCAGGCCGGCGATCTGGTTCGCCGGCACCCGTGAGTCGGAGCAGCCGATCCACAGGTATTCCGGTTCCTGCAGGCGCGACAGGCGCTGGAAGAATTCGGGGTCGTCACGGCGGATGCCTTCGGACCACTGGCGGTTCTTGTCGAAGAGGTGCTTGAGATCGGACATGCGGGGGATGGAGTGTTCTGCGGTGTGATGCGATGCGGCGATGCCGGATTGTACCGCAGGCGCCTGGACCTAAATGCGGGCCGCGACGCCGCGCACGTGCCCGAGTGCGCTGCTCGAGGTCTTGATGACGGCGGCGCCGCACTCCATCAACAGCATGAACAGGTTGCGCTCGGAGTAAAGGCAGAGGGGGCCGCTGATGCCATGGCGGCCGGCCAAGTCCGGCGCGATTTCAGCAAAGCGTTCGCCAACGAGTTTTTCCCCGTCGGCGTAGTGCTCGCCGAGATCGGAATGGATGCCGTAGCAGGAGACGAACAGCTTGCCGCCGATCCTGAGGCGGCCGAGCAGACGGCGGACCATGGCCCGCGCCTCGGCGTAGCGCAGCGAAGAGAGCATGCGCTGGCAGAGGATGATGTCGAAAGGTTGCAAGGGGTATTCGACGGACGTGTCGGCAAATGATGCAAGCGGACGCTGCACGATATTCACATGGCCGGGGTCGTGGTCGGACAGCAGCAGGACGCGGGCACCGCTCGCGGCAACACGCAAGGCCTGTTCATCGGCACCTGTACCGACCAGCAGTGTTGAGATCGATTCGCCGCTGCGCCGGCGTTTGGCGACTTCGGCGAGCATCCACTGGTCGAGTTCGCAGGTCGGCGGCGGTAGTACGCTCATCCGATCCCCTCCCTTCCGTCGTGTCGCCAATGAATTCATTGTTCTCGCTTCGCCGATGGAACACAATAGTCCCAGCATAGGAGAGGAGTGTTGCATGCTCGTGAAATTCGATTCGAACGTGGCCGGCGAGATGCTGATGTTCGCCGACGTGGCGCGACGTCTGCTGACGCTGGCCGGCAAGGAATGCACGGCGCGTGGCGTGATCACGCGCGAGCAGATCCCGGAGATCGTTGCGCGCCTTCGCCAGGCGGCAAATGCCGACCGTGCGGCACATGCGCCGGCCGATGGCGACGATGAGAATTCGAACGTGGTCAGCCTCGGTCAGCGTGCGCAGCCCTTCATCGAACTCCTCGAACTGACGGCGCGCGAATCGGAGGGCTTCGTCCTCTGGGAGGCAGCCAAGGATTTCGGCGAGTAGCGTCAGTCCGCCGGTAACGCGGAACGTGCCTGCAGCCAGCCCATCAGTTCGCCGAGTGGCATCGGTTTCGCATAGAGATAGCCCTGGGCGACGGGGCAGCCCAGCCCACGCAGGAAACCAGCCTGTTCCGGGGTCTCGACCCCTTCGGCGACGATGCCGACGCCGAGCTTCTGGCCGAGCGCGATGATCGTCTCGGCGAACATGCCGCCCTGCCCGTCCGCGATTTCGCTGATGAAGGTCCGGTCGATCTTCAGGCAGTCGATGGGCATCTCGCGCAGGTGCGCGAGCGACGAGTAGCCGGTGCCGAAGTCGTCGATGGCGATGCGCAGGCCGATCGCCTTCAGCGCCTGCAGGCTGTGCACCACCATTTTCGGTTCCTCCATCGCCAGGCTTTCGGTGATCTCAAGCTCGATCGCGTAGGGCGGCAGGTCGTTTCCGGCCAGCGCCGCTTCGACCCGCTGCGCGAAGCCGCGCCGCCGGACCTGCGGCATGCTGACGTTCACCGCCACGTAGGCGGGGGCGTCCGGAAGGCCGCGGATTTCGCGGAAGGCCGCGCACGCCGCATCGAGTACCCAGTCACCGATCTCGACGATCAGCCCGGAGTATTCGGCGAGCGGGATGAAGACCCCGGGCGGCTGCACGAAACCGTCGTCACCCGGCCAGCGTACCAGCGCCTCGATGCCGACGACCCTGCCGCTGGCGAGCGATATTTGCGGCTGGTACCAGACGGCCAGCTTGCCATGATGAAAATCCTCACGCAGGCGGCGGATGATGTCGAGGCGCCAGCGCGTGTTGTCCTCCATCTCCGGGATGAAATATTCATGGCTGCTGTGCAGGCTGCGCTTGGCGCGGTTCAGCGCGATGTTGGCCCGCTTGAGGAGCGAGATGCCGGTCCGGTCATTCTCGAGCGGCCGGCAAAAGCCGAGCGTGATCGCTACCGGCAGCTGATGTTCACCGGCTTCGCAGGGCGGCACGAAGGTGTCGAACAGCGCTTCCGGGTTGACGCGGGCCTCGGGGCCGATCAGGCCGAAGACGTCGGCCCCGACGCGCGCGATACGGCCGGTGCCCGCCATGTGCGCCCGCAGCCGCTCGGCGACGGAAACCAGCAGTGCGTTGCCCGCCTCGTGACCGAGACCGTCGTTGAGGTCGGCAAAGTGTTGCAGATCGAGCAGCGCCACGACGCCGTCAGGGCTGCCGCGCGCAGCGAATTCGTCGAGGTCGAGGATGAAGCGGGTCCGGTTCGGCAACGCGGTCAGGCCGTCGTGATAGGCGGTGTGGTGCAGTTGCTCGACCAGGCGGACATTGCCGAAGCAGGCCGACATGTTGGTCGCGAAGACCTCGATCAGCTGGCGGTCGCCGGTCGGTACGGGGGCCTGCGTATTCAGATAGACAGCTGCTTCCTGATGACCGCTGCGCAGGTGAATGACGGTATGGTCGTCGCCGAAAACATGGCGACCTTCGGCGACACAGGTCTCGATGGCCTGCACGACGGCGAGGTCGGGGATCGCGCGCAGCGGCTCGGCGACATGGCCCGCCAGTCGCCCGGTGGCGCCGACGATGTAGAGGCCGTCAGGGTCGCTGGCACAGGGCGAGCCGCGTTGTGCGCAAACGATGCCGTCGAGCGGCAGCTTGAGGATCGCCGCCAGCTGCGTCAGCACACCCTCGGCGAGCGCCGTGATGGCTCGCGTCTCCATCAGGTCGGCGCTCGCGTGCACGATCATTTCGAGGCCGCGGCGGTTTTCCGCGATCGTCCGGATCTGCTCGAAGGAACGCAGCGCGGACGTGATCGCGGTGATCAGGCGCGTACGCGTCAGCTCGGCCTTGGTGCGGTAGTCATTGATGTCGTATTCGTTGAAGACCGACAGTTCCGGTGCGTAGCCCGGTTGCCCGGTGCGCAGGATGATGCGGCATTCCTTCATCTGCAGCGTGTCGCGAATATGGCCGACCATCGAGAGACCGGCGTCCTCCGTTTCCATGACGACGTCGAGCAGGACGACGGCGATGCTGCGGTCCCCGGCCAGCAGGTCGCGTGCCTCGGCGGCGGAGTGGGCATGCCGCAGCATCAGGGGACGGCCGAGGATGCGGACCGCGTGCAGGGCGAACTCGGTTGCGGCGTGCACCTCGTTGTCATCGTCGACGACGAGAATGTGCCAGCTGTCGATGCCGCTGCGGAGGCCCCCATGCTCATCGTCCAGCAGGGGGATGAAATCGTCTGCTGCAGTTCCGGGATGTTGCGTCATGCGTCGTCTCCACGGTCGGACAATCGCGATGCCCCCCATGGCAACGCAAAATCGAAGCGCAGGCCCGGCCCGGTTGTGCTGACCGGAGAACCGGCGGCAACAGGTACGGGGACGGCAGCGGGACCGTTCAAGCAGCCATTGTTGGCACGATGGCGGGTACGGTCAAGCCACCGGCGCATCCACCATCGCGTAGCGTTTCCTGACCGGCGCGATGACCTCGAAACTGCCGCGGAAACCCGCCGGAATGATGCCGGCGTCGCCCGGGCCGAACTCGCGCGCGTTGCCTGCTTCATCGGTGATGCGCAGGCGGCCTTCGAGCACATGGAAGAACTCGTGGCGATGTGCGTGGAAGGCGATCAGCCATTTTCCGGGCTGACAGGCCCACTCGCCGATCGACAGCCCTTCGGCGGGCGCCGCATGGAGTTCCCAGGTGGTCCGCTGCGGGGGCGGCCCGATGGTGCGTTCGGGGGCCGGATGGTCGATCGCCGGCGCGGGGAACGGATCGGAAAAGTGGATCAGTCGCGAGGTCATGGCAAACTTCCGCTAATGAGAACATCCATTCTAGCGGCTGCGGCGCTGACGTTCGCGTTGCCGGCCACGGCCGCCGAAGTTGCGCTCGACGTCGGCCACACGCTCGCGGACCCGGGCGCGATCAGTGCCCGTGGCCGCGGTGAATACCACTTCAACCGGGCCCTGGCACCGGTCGTGCAGGCGGCACTGGCCGCGCGCGGGATCGCGGTGCGACCGATCAACTACGATGGCAGGATCGCCTCGCTGTCGGCCCGCCCCGACGCGGCACGCGGCAGCGACCTGTTCCTGTCGCTGCACCATGATTCCTTGCCGGCCCACGAACAGGAAACCTGGGTCTGGGAAGGTCAGCGCCTGAGCTACAGCGACAAGTACGCCGGCTTCTCGCTGCACGTTTCGCGGCGCAACCCGGAAGCGACGGCGAGCAGCCGCTGCGCCTCCGCGATCGGCGCCGCCATGCGTCTCGCCGGCTTCGTGCCGACGCGCCACCACTATCCGAAGCATCCGTGGTCCGACGAGGAGAATGCCGTGCACTGGCACGACAATCTTGTCGTGCTGCACCGGACGACGATGCCGGCGGTGCTGTTCGAGGCCGGCGTCATCAAGCATCGTGACGAGGAACTGCAACTCTCCGATCCCGAACGCATGGCCCGCATGGCGGACGCCATTGCCACCGGCGTGGCCGCCTGCCTCTATGCCATGCCGAGATAGATGGGCTCCGGCACCAGGGTGACGCCGAAGCGTGCGGCCACGTCCGCCTGAACGGCTGCGGCGAGCGCGCAGACGTCGCTGCCCGTGGCGCCGCCACGATTGACCAGCACCAGCGCCTGCTGTTCGTACATGCCGGCCGGCCCGAGGTCCTTCCCCTTCCAGCCGGCCTGCTCGATCAGCCAGCCGGCGGCGAGCTTCACGCGGCCGTCGGCCTGCGGGTACTGCGGCAGCGCGGGGTGGGCCGTGTGCAGCGCAGCGGCAACAGCGCCATCGACCAGTGGATTCTGGAAGAAGCTGCCGGCGTTCGGCAGCGTCGCCGGGTCGGGCAGCTTGCGGCGACGGATGGCGATCACCGCGTCGGCGATGTCGCGCGCCGTGGGTGCCGCGACACCACAGGCGGCCAGTTCGTTCGCCACGTCGGCGTAGCGTGTCACCGGCTGCCAGCGCTTCGGCAGGCGGAAGGTCACATCGACAATCAGGAAGCGGCCGTCGCGATGCCAGCCTTCCTGCTTGAAGACGCTGTCCCGGTAGCCGAAGCGGCAGTCGCTCGTCGCGAAGCTGCGTTCCTGGCCGTTGACGAGATCGATCGCCCGTAGCGAGTGGAATCGCTCGGCCGCTTCCAGTCCGTAGGCGCCGATGTTCTGGATCGGCGCGGCGCCGACGGTACCGGGAATCAGCGACAGGTTTTCCAGCCCCGGCCAGCCCTGGGCCAGCGTCCATTGCACGAAATCGTGCCACGATTCGCCGGCGCCGGCGCGCACGTACCAGGCGTCGGCATCCTCGGTGACACAGGCGCGCCCGGCCAGCGCGACCTGCAGAATCAGGCCGTCGAAGTCACCCGCCAGCACGATGTTGCTGCCGCCGCCGAGAATGAAGCGCGGCCGGCCAGCGAGGCGCGGGTCGGCGCGCAGCGCGGCAAGCTGGCGTACGTCATCGACGCGCGCCAGCCAGGTGGCGGATGCGGGAAGTGCAAGGGTGTTGAGCGCACGAAGCGGCGCCGCGGCCTGGAGCGATGTGTTCATCAGGGGCGGAATCCGTGTGACCGGCTACTCACGGCCGACGATGTCATGCAGGCGGTGCAGTGCATCGTCGAAGTCGCTCTCGATGAAGCGCGCTTCGTCGAAATGGCGCAGCAGCTCGTCGGCACCTGCGCGAACGGTGTCGCGCACGTAGCTTTCCTGGATGTCGGTGAGACCCATGTTGCCGAGCGAACGCTCGAGATTGCCGAGCAGGTCGAAGGCATGCTGCTGCAGATGCTCGCGGTTGTCACGGCTGCGCTGTGCCGCACGCTCGATCGCCTGTTGCAGGGTCTTGAGCGAGGCGGTCGCGCTGTCGCGCTGCTGCAAGCGCTCCATTCGCGCCTCGTATGCGCCGACGCGAATGTCCGCTGCCTCGGCGAGCAGGGCGAGATGGTCCCGCAGGCGGCCCACCTTTCCGGGATCATCGGTCGGCAGGTTATTGACCAGCAGGGAGACATGCGCGTAGTTCAGTACGGCGCGCGAGCCGAACTCGAAGATGCGTCCCATCTGACGCAGATTGTCGAGAACCGAGGCCTGCAGCGGGGTCGCGAGATCGTCCGACACGTAATCGCAGCGACCGCTGTTGCCCCGTACCTCCGCAATGCCGCGCAGGCCGCAGGCGTGCATGGCATCGAGCAGCAGCCGGGCGAGCGTCGCAAGATCTTCTGCCGCGGCGGAGCGACGCATGAACTCGAGGACGGCGCCGAGATCGCCCATGCTGCTCATCGCCGCGAAGGCGACCTGCTGTGCTGCCTGCGAATGGGCTTCCAGTTCGCGCAGCTGGCGACTGCGCGCGATCAGCGTGGAGACCTTGTGCAGCAGTTCCTGGGCACTGATCGGCTTGGTGATGAAGTCGTCGCCACCGGCCTCGTAGGCGGTGAGGCGCTCGGGGGCGGTATCGTGGGCGGAGACAAAAAGCACGGGCACGCCGGCCCCGGAAGCCCTGGTGCGCAGACGGCGACAGACCTCGTATCCGTCGAGCCCCGGCATTTCGATGTCGAGCAGCACGCAGTCGACATCCGGTTGTGCAGCCAGGAACTCGTCACCCGAGGCAAAGGCCTGCACGGCATGACCCGCTTCGAGCAGGCGCGTGAGGATCAGGCGCTGCGGTGCGTTGTCCTCGACGATGGCAATGCGATTTTCTTCGTTCATTATCCGGCCCCCCATGCTGCCGCGCGTCTGGTGCCGGCGCGGTGCTGCCCCCGGTAATCGACATTCTGCCAACAATCCGTCCGTGTCGCATCTTGCGTGCATTCCTGCACGGCTTGCGTTGTCGCCGCTGCACCGGTCCGACGGGTCTATGGTCTACAATAGCCGCCATGCCAATTGCGAATACGACCCATCTCCTCGGGCTGCAGCCTCACCCGGCACTGCCCGCCCTCGAGGAAATTTCCGTCGTCGCTGGCGCCGAGCCGCTGCCGGGGGGCGGCCTGCGCCTCGGCTACGTCATTCATGGCGCGGCAGATGCACTGGCGCGCATCCTGATTCCCGAAAGCGGCACGCAGATCCGGGCCGATGGGCTGTGGCAGCGCACCTGCTGCGAGGCCTTCGTCGGTGTTCCGGGAACGACGGCCTACCGCGAATTCAATTTTTCCCCTTCCGGGGCCTGGGCCGCCTACGCGTTCAGCGATTACCGGAAATCCGCTGCCCTGCCGCTCGGTCCCGTACCGCCGATCGCCTTCGTGCCGGCGGCGGGCACGCTGACGCTGGCGACGACGCTGGCGCCGGGCTGGTTACCCAAGTCGCCCCTGCTTTGCCTGGGTTTGTCCGTCGTCGTCGAGACCCGGGACGGCGAGCGCAGTTACTGGGCGCTCGCGCATCCCGTCGCACAGCCCGATTTCCATCATCGCGACGGGTTTACGCAGACACTGGAGATGCGGCATGAGCCGCACAGATCCGATGAGCACCCTGAAGTTCGGACTTGACCGCCTGCTCGCGGACGCCGCGCTGCGCCGGCCGCTGGGGGGCAGACGCGTTGCCCTGCTCGCCCATCCCGCCTCGGTGACGCGCGACCTGACGCATTCGCTCGATGCGCTGGCTGCGCTGCCGGAAGTCGCCCTGACGGCGGCTTTCGGCCCGCAGCATGGCCTGCGGGGTGACAAGCAGGACAACATGGTCGAGTCTACCGACTACGTCGACCCGCAGCACGGCATACCGGTCTTCAGCCTTTATGGCGAGGTGCGTCGGCCGACCGACGCGATGATGGGCACCTTCGATGTCCTGCTCGTCGACCTGCAGGATCTTGGCTGCCGTATCTATACATTCATCACCACGCTGCGTTATGTGCTCGAAGCGGCGGCACAGCACGGGAAGGCGGTCTGGGTACTCGACCGGCCCAATCCGGCCGGCCGCCCCGTCGAGGGATTGACGTTGCGCACCGGCTGGGAAAGTTTCGTCGGTGCCGGTGCGATGCCGATGCGCCATGGCCTGACCATGGGTGAGCTGGCGCACTGGTTCATCGCCACGCTGAAGCTCGATGTCGAACTCCGGGTCATCGAAATGGAAGGCTGGCAACCCGAGGCCGCGCCCGGTTACGGCTGGCCGCTCGGCGAGCGCAGCTGGGTGAACCCGAGCCCGAATGCGCCCAACCTCTCGATGGCCCGCGCCTATGCCGGCACCGTGATGCTGGAAGGGACGACACTCTCCGAAGGACGCGGCACGACCCGCCCGCTCGAAATGTTCGGGGCGCCCGACATCACGGCCGCTGCCGTGCTGTGCGAGATGCGCTCCCTCGCACCGCAATGGCTGCAGGGCTGCGTGCTGCGTGAATGCTGGTTCGAACCGACCTTCCACAAGCATGCCGGCAAGCTGTGCAGCGGCGTGCAGATTCACGTCGAAGATCCGGGCCACTATGACCACGCCGCCTTCAAGCCGTGGCGTGTGCAGGCGCTGGCCTTCAAGGCGATCCGCCGCCTCCGTCCGGATTACGTGCTGTGGCGGGACTTCGGCTACGAATACGAATTCGAGCGCCTGGCGATCGATCTGATCAACGGCTCGCCTCTGCTGCGCGAATGGGTCGACGATCCGGCGGCAACGCCCGCCGATCTCGATGCGCTGACCTTGCCGGATGAGGCCGCCTGGCGCGAAGCCCGTCGCCCGTTCCTGATCTACTGAGCGGCCGTCCAGCCGAACTGCGCGCGCAAGCCGGCAAGCACCACGTCGAGCGCGATCCCGAAGGCGACGATCTCGGCTTCGACATCGGCCTGCCCGGCGGCGATCGCTTTCTCCAGTAACAGTGCCTGATCGCGCAGATGATTGGCGCTGACCGACGCCGACACACCCTTCGCGGAATGCGCTTCGCGTCGTGCGTCTTCGATGCGGCCGGCCGCGAGGTGAGTGCGAATCGTCGCCGGCGCGTCGATGAAGCGGTCGTGAAAACTCTTCAGCATCTTCTGGTAGAAGGCCGGCTTGTTCATCATGCGCTTCAGGCCTTCGGCACTGTCGATGCCCGGCAGGCTCGGAAAATCAGCGGTGGCCGCCGGTGTCGCCGGGGCGGCGGTCGCGGCGGCCATGCCGGCCTGTGGTGCGCGTTCGATGCGTGCCGCGATTTCAGCCAGCGTAGCGACCACGGTTTCCGGATCGATCGGCTTGGTGAGGAAATCGTTCATGCCGGAATCCAGGCAGCGTTCCCGTTCCTCGTCGAGCGCGAACGCCGTCATTGCGAGGATCGGCAGCTGCGTGAACCGTTCATCGGCACGAATGGCGCGAGTGGCGTCGAGGCCGTTCATCTCCGGCATCTGCACGTCCATCAGCACGACGTCCCAGGGGCCGCCGGTCAGCACCTTGTCGACTGCCTGACGTCCGTTGACGGCTTCACTGACGACGGCGCCCTGGTCGATCAGGATTTCGCTGGCCACCAGGCGATTGGTTTCGACGTCGTCGACCAGCAGCACGCGCAGCCCGTCCAGCCGTCGTGTCGGCGCCGCGACCACGGGCTCCCGGATGCGTGCCGGCCCGCTCTCCATTTCGGCGATGGCGGCTGCAAGGCTGGTGGCCGAAACCGGCTTCAGCACCAGCGCACTGACTTCGGCACCGGCGAAGGCGGCTTCGGCCTCGTTCTGTCCGGACGACGTCACGACCACGATACGCGGCGCCGGTATGGTCCCGGCGCGCAGCCGGCTCGCCACTTCGACGCCGTTCATTCCAGGCATGTTCCAGTCGAGGAAGACGAGGCTGTAGGGGTCGTCGCCGGCGGCCGTGATCCGCGCCAGCGCCGCCGCGCCGCTGTCGGCGAGGTCGACGCGATAGCCGAGCTTCTCCAGCAGTCTCGAATTGACGGTACGTGCAATGGCGTTGTCGTCGACGACGAGGACGCGCTGCCCTGTCTGGTGGCGATCCGTTCCGGTCGGTGCCTGCCCGATGCCGAGCGGAAGATCGAAGAGGAAGGTGCTGCCGATGCCGACTTCGCTGGACAGTGAAATTCGTCCCCCCATCAGCGTTACGAGCTTGTCGCAGATCGTCAGGCCGAGCCCGGTGCCGCCATACTTGCGCGTCATCGAACTGTCGGCCTGGGCGAAGGCGCGGAACAGGCGCGCCTGCTGATCGGGCGAGATGCCGATCCCGTTGTCCTGGACGGCGATTTCGAGATGCACGTTCGCCTCCGTGCGCGCCGCCACGGAAACGAAGACCAGAATCTGCCCCGTTTCGGTGAACTTGATGGCGTTGCTGAGCAGATTGACCAGCACCTGCGTCAAGCGCAGCGAATCGCCGACGAGATGCTGCGGCACGTCGCTGTCGAGCACGAAATGCAGCTCCAGCCCCTTCTCACGGGCGCGTTCGGCGACCATGCCGGAGAGGTTGTCGAGGACCGCGTCGAGCACGAAGGGTGCCTTCTCGATCGACATGCGCCCGGCTTCGATCTTCGAGAAATCGAGGATGTCGTTGATCAGCTGCAGCAGCATGTTGCCCGAGGCGCGCAGGCGTTGCACATGCTCGGCCTGACGGGTCGAGAGCTCGCTCTTCTGCAGCAGGTGCGCGAACCCGATGATGGCGTTCAGTGGCGTCCGGATCTCGTGGCTCATGTTGGCCAGGAATTCGGCCTTGACGCGCGCGGCCGCCTCCGCTTCCGCCTTGGCTTCCTGCAGGGCGATCTCGGCCTGCTTGCGTGCCGAGACATCCTGCAGGGTCTCGATGGCACCGACGACCCGGCCTTCCGCATCGCGGATCGCCGATGCGTTGAAGAACAGCCAGCGATCGAGTACGGGAAAGAAATCCTCGGATTCGAAGGCGTCCGGCACGACAGGAGAGGGCCGGACCTTGCCGCTGTAGAGGGAATCGATGGTGAGATGGTCGTTGAACATGACCAGGTCGGCCAGTACCGGCCGGGAGTCCGGATAGAAGGCCTGCCACTGGTTGGCCGTGCCGATCATCCAGCTCGCCGGCTTGCCGAGAATCTTCTCGCAGGCCTGGTTCCAGTGCGTCACGCAATGGCTGGCGTCGAGCACGAAGGTCGGGACCGGGCTCTTGTCGATGATCTGCGCCAGCGCTTCCTGCGCGGTAGCGAGTTCGGCGGTCCGCTGCTCGACCCGCTGTTCGAGATCGTTGCGATAGAGCTCGAGCTGCTGCTCGGTGTGGTACTGCTCGGTGATGTCGAGTGCCAGCGTCATCAGGCCGACGAGCGCGCCTTCCTCGCGCAGCGCCAGGCTCCACCAGCGGCAGCGGATGTCCTCGCCGTCTCGGGTGCGGCAGTCGGTCACGGCCTCGATGACCTGACTCCCCGCGACCGCCTGCCGCGCCATCTCGGCATAGCGTTCGCGGTCGCCTTCGGAAACCAGCTGCTCGGCCATGCGCTTGCCGTGCACCTGCGCGCTGCTCCAGCCAAAGACCTTCTCGGCCTGCCGGTTCCATTCCATGACATGGCCGCGCGGGTTCCACATGATCAGCGCCACCGGGGCCGCTTCGTAGAGTTTCCGGTAGCGGTGCTCGATGTGCCGCGCGGTCGATTCGGCTTCCTTCAGCTCGCTGATGTCGGCATGCATGCCGGCGACGCGGCGCACGTCGCCGTCGCCGGCCGCCTCGGCGACGGCGCGCACGCGTGTCCAGCAGTAATCGCCATCGACGTCGCGGATGCGGAAGCGGTGTTCGAGGGTTTCGCCCCGGTAGTCATTGCGCAGCAGGTCGGCCAGCATGTCGCGGACACCGGCGACATCGTCCGGGTGGATGCGCGCCAGATATTCGGTGCCGGGGAAAAGACGTCCGTCGTCCGGCAGGCCGAGGCGCGATGCGAGGGTGGCCGAGAGGAACAGCTTGTCCGGCCCGGGCAGCCACTCCCAGAAGCCTTCGCCCGACGCCTGCAGGGCCAGTTCCAGCCGCGAACGCGATTCGCGTTCGTGTGCGAGCGCCGCCCGCAAACGGGCAAGCTCGCTGGCGGCGTCGGTTTCGGAAGACGAAGGCGGCGTGTGGCTCACGGCGGCACCTCGGACAAGAATGCCGCCAGTATAACGCCGCGGCTACAGGATGGGCGCCAGCCAGCGCGCCGCGTCCTCGACGCTCATGCCCTTGCGCTGCGCCCAGTCTTCCAGCTGGTCGCGACCGATCTTCTGCACCGCGAAGTACTGCGCTTCGGGGTGGGCGAAGTACCAGCCGGAAACTGCGGCGGCCGGCGTCATCGCGTAGGCCTCGGTGAGGCCCATGCCGGCGTTGGCCGGTGCGTCGAGCAGCGCGAAGATCGTGCCCTTCTCGGTGTGGTCCGGGCAGGCCGGGTAGCCGGGGGCCGGGCGGATGCCCTGGTATTCCTCGCGAATGAGCTGGTCGTTGGAGAGCTGCTCGGCGGTGGCGTAGCCCCAGTATTCCTTGCGCACGCGTTCGTGCAGCCACTCGGCGCAGGCTTCGGCGAGGCGGTCGGCGAGCGACTTGAGCATGATCGCGCGGTAGTCGTCGTGCGTGGCCTCGAACTCGGCGAGCTTCTTCTCGATGCCGAGGCCGGCGGTGACGGCGAAGGCGCCGGTCCAGTCAGCCGTACCCTTCGGTGCGACGAAGTCGGCGAGGCAGTAGTGCGGCTTGCCCGATGGACGTTCGTGCTGCTGGCGCAGGTGGTGCGTCGT
>DAORCC010000030.1:0-18483 GCA_035345235.1 Azospira sp. | reverse complement strand
TGCTGCGCCGGGAGACATCCTGCAGCCTCGGCATCAAGTCCAGGCGCCGGCGGGCGGGATGGGATGAGGACTATTTATCAAGGTGTTGAACGAGAGGGTGATTTAGATGCGTTTGCCATGTAATTATCCTCGTCGCACGGCGAGGATCGGCGACCAGATCGCCGCGCTTTTGCTCGCGAAGAAGATGAAGCGTTCAGATCTGATTTCTCAGGCTGGGATCAGCGCTTCGGCTCTTGCCCAGTACATTAGCGGCAAGAATACGCCGAAACTCGAAACGATCTGTCTGCTAGCAGATATCTTCTCTGTATCTTTGGATGAACTGATATGTGGCGATAACTTTAGTTCATCTTTTAACCATAATCCAATCGAAGAGGCGCTAGAGCGTCGGCTCGACGCATTGCTTTCTAGAGTTTCGGAGCGTAGAGACTTAAGCGTCAGAGTCGGGATGCATCTTGCTGGCCAAATAGACGCCGCTGTGCAGGCTGTAAATACCGGAAGCAGCGTTCCTGGAGGATTCCTTACTGACGATGAAATAATGCTTCTTGAGGAGATATCAGAAGAGACTTGGATTGGATCGATGAATCTCGCTTATGACATACAAGAGCACAATGGCTCTATACAAACTGGTAGATTTACGAAGATAGTAGCCGGCAACTTAGCAAAAGGCAGAAAATATAGATTTCTCATACCAAATCACATAGACTGCTATAAAGCAACATCCTTGGCAGATAATTACCGAGAAGTTCTTAAGGAGACCTACAAGTGCAGTCCTGGCGAAATAAAGAAATGTGAATTCAGGAGTTGTCGTGAGAGCCAATTCTCTGGGGTTGGCTTCTACAAACTGAAGATCGATGTCGACACACCCAGCGCAACACTGCTGCTTTTGGAGAAGATCAAGTCATTTACAGGATTTGACAGCCAGTGGTTTGGGTACGTTATACCGCCGTCAAATCAAGTTCATGGTGATGTTCTTATGGACGGATTTCATTTGAATATTGGACTAGAATTATTTAAAAAGCGATGGGAAATTGCTTCCAAAATATGATGAACTGATTGCTGCCAGTGGACGCCGTCTTGCTTTCAAGGTGTCTTCTTCCAATTCCTCGCTGCCAGCAGTCGAGCCGTTGACACCATCGGGTGCACGTAACCATTCACCCGGACTGACTTGACGGCGCCAATCCAATGCCGAAGACATCCGGATAAGGCTCGCGGGCGAACACGGCGGCAACGATGCGCTGCACGACGGCCATGGCGCTCAGGCCGTGCATGCGGCAGGTCTCGACCACGCTCAGGATGCGGCTGCGAAACTGCTCGCCGCGGTGCGACCAGGCCCCGAAGCTGGTCTTGCGCCAGAGCACGGCGCCGCGCAGGGCGCGCTCGGCGGCGTTGTTGGTCAACGGGATGTCGGGGGCGCGCAGAAAGGTCCAGAGCTGAAGTTGACCACTACAAGTGGGACTGGGCCGTGCCGCTGGAACTGCAGCAGCGGGACTTCGCGGGGCAGCGGCTAGAGATCGACGCCGGGATCGCCATGGTGGCGGCCCTGGCCGGCTGAAGCAGTCAGGCCAGTCCTCAGCTCAAGCTACGCGTTTCTCCAGCACGCTGAGCGCGCAGGCAATTGCGCGCCTGCATCAAACCAAGGCTGCCAGTTCCTCGGAAGCCGGCTCTGGCAGCCGCCGTCCTTCCTTGGCCACATTGACTTGCAAGGCCACCTGCGCCACCGCCAGCACCTCCCCGGCCAGCGAATAGCCGCGGGTCTGCAGCCAGGTCAGCACATCGGCCAGATGCCAGATGGAGGTGCTGCCTTCATGCACTGGCGCCGGGAAGCCGCCCGGATGAGCCAGCATCAATTTGCGCAGGTTCTGGCGCGATACGCCGACGATCTCTGCCACATCGCTCAGCCTGGCCGACGGGACGGCGCCGCGCACATCGGCCAGTGCGCTGCGCACAGCAGCGTCTGCGCTGTCTGCCTCGCGGGTGAACTCCAGCGCCAGCCGCCCGGGTTGGCCGATGCCGACCAGGGCATCGTCGCAGCCGGCTTCGCCCAGGCGTTCGACCAGCATGTGCGGGTCGCTGTCGTCGCTGGCGAGCTGGTATTTCAGGGTGAAGGTGTATTCCATCGCGCTACTCCTCGGCGCTGCCGCCCGTCGCGCGCTGCCGGCTGCAGTTGTCCACGACCCGTCGCAAGGCCCGGGCATGATTGCCGGGGTTCTTCGGCGTGCTCCAGATGCTGGTGATGCAGAACTCGCCGCAACGGCACTCTTCATCGTTGTACGGACAGTACATCCGGCCCCAGGCGTGGCTGCCACCGACTTCGACGCGCCATCCCTGCCGTTCGGCTTACGCTCTGCATGGCCTCCAGTGCCGAGTCCTTGGCTACGAGCACAAGCTCACGCCCCCGGCTGCGCCAGAATCCGGCACACCTGCGAGCGGCTGTAGCCGGTGTGCTCGGCGATCCGCGCGAGACTCAGACCTGCCGCACGCAGCTCATGCACCCGGGCGTGGCGAGTCGTATCAGCGGGTCGGCCCTGGTAAACGCCGGCAGCCCTGGCCCTGGCGATACCTTCCGCCTGGCGCCGGCGCCGGTCGTCGTAGTCCTTGCGCGCGACTGCGGCCAGCACGTCGAGCAGCATGGCGTTCAGCGCATCGAGCAGCCGGCCCATGAAGTCGTCGGCGCCAGTGGCCTGCAGCGCGAGGTACGAGGTCGGCAGATCGAGCGCGACCACACGCACGCCGGCGGTCTCGATCGCATGCTTGAGCCGCTCCCAGTCGCTGCGCGTCAGCCGGGTCAGGCGGTCGACCTGCTCAATCAGCAGCACGTCGCCGCGGTGCGCATCGCGCAGCAGCCGTTCCAGCTCCGGCCGGCTGGCCTGCGTGCCCGAGGCGTTCTCGATGTACCAGGCCGCGATGCGGTGACCATGTTCGACAGCGAAGGCCGTCAGCGCCGGGCGGGCGCGGCCGGCGTCCTGATCATCGGTCGAGGCCCGCAGATAAGCGCGCACGAACATGCTGGCGTGTCCTCATCGAACATCTGTACGGCAGGCTGCCGTAATGACACCACCCGGGAGAGCCATCATGTCGACTTCACCGGCCACGGCGCGTCTCGAAGTCCGGATCAGCACCGAACTGCATGCGTTGCTCAAACGCGCTGCCGAACTGCAGGGCCGCACGATGACCGATTTCGTCGTCAGCGCCGTACAGGAAGCCGCGCAGCGAGCCATCGAGCAAGCCGGGATCATGCGTCTGTCGCTGGACGACCAGCGCTGCTTCGCCGAGGCCTTGCTGGCACCTCCGCCCCCGAATGCCGCGCTGACCCGGGCCCTGGAACGGCGCAAGACCCTGCTCGGCGAAGCATGAGTCGATCGCCGTGGCGGGTGGCGCCGCTCGATTCCAGCCATGAACGCATCGGCTTCGACTGCGGTATGCCGGCGCCCATCGTCGCCAGCGCGCAGGTGATCTGCATCGAACAGCTCGCCGTGCAAAGCTGGGCCGCACGCTGCACCGCCTGCGCGAGCGACGCTGGACTTGCCCGGCCGTTGCCGTCGAACACGACCGCGACGGCAACGCTGCCGGGAACCGCTGACGGGAAGGCCGGTGCCTGCTCGCAAAAACCACCGCCCGGTGTTGTGTAGTCGCAATGTGACTACAATACAGCCGTCTGAATCGTTCCCGGAGAATGGCCATGAGCACCGCCGATACCTATGTCCGTGCCCGCATTGATACCCACACCAAGGAGCGCGCCGCTGATGCGCTCGAAGCGATGGGCCTGTCCATCTCTGACGCGATCCGCTTGCTGATGCTGCGCATTGCCGATGAGCGCCGTATGCCCTTCGACGTGAAAGCACCGAGCACAACCACGCGCAAGGCGATTGCCGAGCTTGAGGCCGGGAAAGGCAAGCGTTTTGCCAGTGTTGATGACCTGATGACGGACCTGCATGCGGACGATTGATCGTTCCTCCGCCTTCAAGCGCGACTACAAGCGGGAGGCCAAGGGCCGACACCGCGCGACGCTCGATGATGATCTCAAGCCGGTTCTGGTCGCGCTGGTGACCGATCAGCCCCTGGATGGTCGCTACCGCGACCACGATCTTTCCGGCGATTGGGCTGGCTACCGCGAATGCCACATCAAGCCCGACTTGCTGCTGATCTACCGCAAGTCCGACTCCGACACCCTGCGACTGGCGCGGCTTGGCTCGCACAGCGAGCTTTTCAGCTGACGCCAGCCGGTTTGTCCGTCAAACGACACCGTACGAAGGCGAAGACCAGAGGGCGAACGCCGCGTTTGGATGGTCGCATCGTGATCCGTCGCATCAGGGTCTGAAAACTGACTTCTGCGACGGTTTCGGGGGATGATTTCAGGTGGTCGCGTCCGGGTACACATGCCCGCAACTGTCTGCCGAACAGGCATTCGCGCCCGAGGAATGGCAGACGGCCTACGTGATTTGGAAGATTCCAGATACAAAAAATGGCGGTGGCGCGAAGCCGCTGACTAGCGCAGACCATAAGCGGAAAAAGCCAGTCGCTCCGCTAAATGACTTAAATACTCCGGATTCGCGGTGACCATAGTTACTGTCTCAATGGATCGATTGGTTGCTCATGCAAATCGGTCCCGATAGCCAGGGAGGCAGGTGCAATCGCGCGAGCGCTCGATACCAATAATCCCAATCACGCTATCTGCGCTTTTCGGTGGTATTCTCATGCGGCCGTAGCGAAGGGCGAGATAGAGCGCGTCGATCGCGAACTGATCACCGAGGGTGGCAAGCGCAGCTGGATGACGGAAGATATCCAGTGACCAGCCCGCCGTTCGCGCTTTAGCGAGGGCGCGATCACGGCCTCTTTTTTCGTCGATGACAGGTAAAAAGTCTCTGGCCGCAGCGACGGCGATTGTTGCCGCCTCGCCATCGTCCAGCGAAGGCGCGATCGACGTGAGTTCGTAGAAAATCTCGTACTCCGCCTCAGTCAAATCGACAAGCGTCACGATTCCGTTCGCCACGAGACTGCACAGGAAACCGTGGTCCCCGTTTCTGCGGCTCCTCTCGTGATCCAGTTCTTCTGCCACGATCTTCGAGACGAGAATATCGTTGGGAATGGCCGAGAGTATTCGCTCGCCGTATTTGCAGGCGTGGAGATTGATCAGAACACTCGTGTCGAGAACCAGCGGGTCCACGATATCAATCAGGGAGCTTGAGCAACTCATCCGTCTCTTTTTCCTCAAGCTCGATTTGATCAATAACGCCGCGAAGCTCCACCCGACTCACCTTCAGCAACTCCGACAATTGTCCTTCCGACATCAGTCCGCGCTTCCAGGTAGCGTGCGCCATAAGGCTCAGTCTGTGAGAGATCGGTCGATCGGCATCACTTTTTGCCGGATCGCGGCGATCCGTCATTTCGCCCAGCACCTCCCGAACATGGTTGTCGGTGATGCCGCCGTTGTTCTCGAACCAAGCCCAGGTGCCCCGCTTGACGAGACCCAATTCTTCGAGCCTGAGGCCGCAAGCCTGACGCGAGATGTTGTACTGTTGGGCGAGGAGGATGATCAGGCGTCGGGTCGTCTTGCCGGTTATCTCCTTCAGTTGTCGGAAGCTTTCCGAGAAGCTCTCGGCAGGCGTAATAAACGCGGGGCCAAACGCGTTTGCATAGCGTTCGTCGCGCGACAGGAATTTCTCATCATCCTCGAGCACTTCCGGGGTTTGCCGAGTGCCATAGAAATGGCCGACTTCATGAGCGGCGGACTGGATGCGACGTGGCAATGGATGGTTAGCGTTGAGAAGAATGCAGGCTCCGATGCTTTCATCATAAGTGAACAGGCCCGCCACCTTCGAGTTCGAGGAAAGGCGGCGCTGATACAAGCGGATGCCGAGGCCGAGCTCGATAACCGAAAAGATGTCGGCAATCGGCCCCGGGCCGAGGCCCAGCCAGTCGCGCAATTCCTTAGCATGCTTTTCGGCCAACGCGACAACATCACCGTCATTAATGCCGCGCGCTGGCGGGTAATTTCTCCGTCGCTGAATCCCTAAAACGTTCTCCATTTCAACGTCTGCCTTGATCAGATCGTTGAAAAGCCGAATGGCCTCGGTGGTGTGCGCGTCCTCCGTCTTACGTAGTTTCCGGAAGCGAGGCATCAAATCGGTGTGGACTGCTTCTCGGCGGAGAAGGATGTTGACCGATACGCCATAGTGGCGAGCCAGCATCTGGATTTCCTGGATGCGCACACGGCGCACGCCCTTCTCGATGGATACCAAAGTCGGGCGGGACATGCCTATGACCTGGGCCGCGTCATCCTGCCGGATGTCCGCGTTCTCCCGCGCGATGCGCAGTCGACGTCCTATTTCTTGCGCGCTCAGCTCATTTAAATCGGTCATAGCGCCCTCCATCCATCCAGCTCTTCAAAAAGCTTTGTTCTCCTTGCGCGGACAGAAATGCCCGCCATTCCACGGCATGCGTACTCAACATTTTCCTTAGATTCGTCAGCGTTTTTTCAGTGCTTTCCCCGATTGCCGCCCCAATTTGCGAGGCGTGGTTGCGAAGGGCGTCATCAGGCAAGTCGGCGAGCTCCGCAAGGTGCTGCAGGTGTCGCGTGCCTACACTTCCGTATTCGATCATGATGTCCCTATCGGCCTTCTGGTGTATGACGGATAAGGCGTCGCTCGCATCAGTGGCGGCCAGATCGGACACGACATAAGTGTCTCGCGCCTCGCTAACGCCGGCTGCATGAAAACTAACACGCCGGAGCAAACAGGCGGCGCACATGCCGCACTGCTTTCGACCGCCAACGTTTACGACGCGGCGGCTCTGCCAGCAGGAATGCGTGCTCGTCAGGTGTTGTCCGGTCTTTCCGGGAATCTCCAGGAATGCTCGAAGCGTTTGTCCCTTCGTCGACCACAAACGCGGCTGCTCAAACTTGCCATCATAGCCCAGCAGTGCCGTGATGAACTGCTCCATCTTTCGGAAAAACGTCGGATGGTTGCGATAGTCTGGATAGATGTTGTGCAGAGGCACCAACACGGGTCCAAGCGCCCCCTGACCGCTCTCAGGCACAATGATACGTGCCACGTTTGAAAGCTGCGCGGCAATTGCCGTTACCGCAGCAAATTGGAATCCGCGCGATCGAAAGCTACTTTCGCGTCCACGATATCCCTGCACCTTGAACGGGATCTGCGTGAAGAAGCTGTCTTCGTTTTTCCAGCGCTGGCGATTGCCGGCAATCCGAATGCACAGGGCTTCGTGCTGGTCGCCACTCAACGCCGAGACCGCACGCGAATCCAGGCCGTCGCTGTAGGCCATGGCGAAGGTCTTCGTCTTCTCGAATTCAATGAGAGTCTGCCGCGAACCGATGGGTGAGCTATCTTTCGCTCCAACGAAAGAAAACAGCCACGTGTCGCCGGTCAGGTGGTTCAAGACGCGGTGAAGGCTCAACAAAACCTCCGGGCTCTGCCAACTCTTGAGGTCGATGACCGGAACGGTCACTTCCAAAATACGGCGCCATCCGAGCGGACGCTTCCAACGGCGGTCAGCAAATTCAATAGCGGCGCACAGGACCAGCATGTCGTAGTGCAGCGACTGGCATCCCTCCACGTCGAAGGTCACAAGAACTTCCGCATTGAAGCGGATGTGTCGACCGACCTCCGCCGTTATGGCGCCTTCCGGGAGATCGCTGTCGGGCTTCTGCCCCTTTTCGATAACGACCAGGTGCTTGCCCGATACAGATGATTCATGCGTATAAGCGTTCACTCTTCCGGCCCCTCGTCCACGCCGGCCTTCTTTTGAACTGCTTGCTGGAAAGCTCTCTTGTTACCCGTGGCCAATGCATTGCAGAGCTCGTTTGGCTTGATGGCCGCAAACGTCTCGCGATTCCGTTCGATGCCCTTGTGATAATCTTCGCACTTCATGTCGCCGAGCTCGCGAACGAGTATACATTGCTCGTCGAGCCGGTTCTTAGTGGTGTCAATCCACTCTTTCACCGTGCCTTTGAGCGATTGATTAAGAGCTTCGCCGATAGGTATATGGTCGCGCAGGTTCGCGATTAAATGCCGTCGAAGCGCATCCGCCAGAGGCGACGTCGGATGACTGTCGAAAATCGTCTCGACCGTCGACACAGGGTCTAGATCCATCTGCGGGCGTTCGGCATGTGCCTTGAGGTCGCCGAAAAGCGGGCTGAATGCCTTCATGTCGACGTCACCAATCATGCTGTGACAAGCCTGCGTTATCCGCTCTTCTGCGCTGACCGCGTCGCTGACCAAGTCTTGCCCGTACCGTTTCCAACGGCTGTTCAGTTCTGCGTTTCTGAATGGCCCATCAGTCATGACAGCCCTCCTTATGTTGGAAATATCGCTTACATATCTGACAAAGTCAACATATATATAAATACACCTGACATTTAGACCAGTCGAGCTGCGGGGTGAGGCAGCCTTAAGTGCCTCTAACAAAAACGAATCGAGACGTACTGCGCGCCGCGGTCGCTGTGATGGATCAGGGCATCGTCCTGAGCGGGCTGGCGCGCATGCAGGGCCTGCTCCAGCGCATCGAGCACGAAGTCGGTGTGCATCGAACGACTGACCCGCCAGCCGACGATGCGCCGGGCGAACACGTCGATCACGAAGGCTACATACAGCCAGCCCTGCTAGGTCGAGACGCAGGTGAAATCCAAAACCCAGAGCTGGTTGGGCCGATCGGCCTTGAACTGGCGCTGGACCCGATCCTGCGGACAGGCTGCTTTCGGGGCCAGGATCGTCGTGCGCGCGGCCTCGCCACGTTGAGCACCGTATGACTTATTAGACGTATTTACAATTATACGTAAATACGTAAATACGTAAATACGTAAAAACTAAAATAAAGAAATAAATAATAAAGATTATATGTATTAAAATGTGAGTACTCAGATCAACCGTAACAGCTCCTCGAGCTGCCGATCGATCTGCCCCTGATCCAACCCTCGCTCGCGCCATCCCGCCACGAGTCGACATGCGATTGCGATCGCCTCGGCCTTCTGCTCCGGCGTCCAGGCACGATCGACAGTCAGCAACCACGTCTCAACGTAAGCTGCTCGCCGAACGGCCACCGGCATGGTTAATATGGATGGCAATGGGCGGCGGTCAGGGCCGCCAAGCGCTCCCCACCGGGGTGGGGAGGCACTTCAAGGAACGTTTGCCGTGAGAAGTAGAAAGGCAAACGCCCCACGAACTCTCTGCTTTGGCGGGCGAGGGAAGTTCGATGGGGCGTTGACGAGCTGGCGCAGCAGGCACAGTGGTGGCGAGAGCAGCACGAGCACGTGGGGTGGATATTACCTCCTCCGCGTGCGTCGTGCGATAAAAAATCGCAGGCCATGCGGGGGTGGGCATGATTCCGTCCCCTGCTGAGCTCTCGCCCGTCGCACTGGGCGCCTCGAGCAGTGGCAACCGCTGCGGGCACCAGCCATGCGCCCCGAGGCTCGAGATCCAGCCGCCGACGTGGCATCGGGCGCGGCCCTCGATCTTGCAGCAGGCCTCGATGCGCATCGAGCGCTGGTACACCCAGCCGAAGGCCTCGGAGTTCGCCAGCCTGGCGCTGGGCCTCAAGCGTCAGCGACGCTCGGAGCTGCGTGAAAGCGTCGTCTCGATCACCCGGGCACTCCTGCACTTCCTCGACCTCGCCACGCTGCGCGTAGCCGCTTTCGACTATGCGAACGATCGTGCCTGCGCGCTGCAGATCCGCTATCTCGCCGGCATCGCCCAGCTGTCCGAGTCGCGTGCTCAGCGCGCGCTCCTCCACCTGCGTGATGCTGGCCTGCTGACCACGCACCAGCGTGCCGTCGCCGACGAAGAAATGCCCAGTGGCTGGCGAGGACTGGCGGCCGTGCGAACCATCAGCCGCAAACTGTTCGTCATGCTCGGCCTCGAAGTTGCCTTGGAGCGGGAACGGAAAAAGGCCTCGAAACGGGTTCGGCAAATACAGGCCGAAGCGCGTAGCCGTGCTGCTGCTCCTCGTGGCGTAAAAGCCAGTATCGAGCCACTGCGCAGTCAGACACGCCGAAACCGGCGTACGGATACTCCGAGCGCTGGCAGCGCTCAGTCCATCGATGCCCGCCGCCAGTGGCACGCACGCGCTGCTGAACTGGCAGTGCAAGGCCTCAACACCGCACAGATCCGCGAAGCGCTCGGCCCACCGCCCGACTAGATCGCGTTTTCTCCATCCCTGACCTTCTGACCGCTGACCGTGGAGGCCGGCGGCTGTTTCCGCTCGACCAGACTCTGGCGTACAGACCGCTTCTGGTCGACCAACACACCAGAAACCGTTCTTTCGCACGAAAATCCGGCATCGGCCGACTGTCGCCGACCAGCGGTTGCCGATCCGATGCCGGATTTTCAATAATTAAGTGTATGTCGATATACCTGATAAGTACCTTGCCATAATCAATGATTTTAATCATAAAGAAAGAATCGGTGTGGCCGAAGGCCACAAGTATTAATTGGTGATAGCGTTCAAGTCAGTAGTCAAAATCAGCCAGACCATAAAATTAACCGAAACAGAAAAGACGTTCGGCGGTAAATAAAGTAAATTCAGCGTAAATGGTTAAAATTTACTACTCATTCTGATTGCAAATTAATGAATTTGGCCCAATAATTCTTTTAAAGGACAGTTCAATCAGGGCGCAAACGTTCAAAATAACTCACAGCAATCCGAGTCGTCCACATATCCATAGTTCGCAGCGACGTTACCTCTCGCGAAGGACTGTGGGTATGTGGGCGAGTCGGATTGCTGCCTTTCAACGAAGGGATATGCTGACCGTCTTTGCGATATCAGAATTACTGCAGAGTTGGTTCCACGTCGACTGCTCACCAAGCCGCGAGTAGCGGCCAGCCGGCGCGTGCGCCGGCGGTGGTGAGCTGACGACGTGGATGCGCAAGCGCTCGGGCCGCCCGTCACTGGCGCCCACGCGGCAGTGACGGGCGGTGGCTGGCGCAGCTTGACGTCCGAGAACTGGGCCAGCTCCACTTGGACCTGCGCCAGCATTGCGCATGTCGATCACATGACCTACGCTTGTCCCTGCTCACCGTGACGACTGCGGCCTCAGTCGTACCCAACGTGACACCTGCGTCTTCAGGTGTACCCAAGGCCGTCCGAGCTCGCACCCACGACGGCGTTCGTTCAGCAGAACGAATTTGCGAGCGTTTTCTACAAGTGGCGTTTTTTAACAACGCCTGTAGTCGCTTTGCATAGCGACTTTTCATTCCTCAGGCCATTGGTCTCATTGGCCGTGGCCGTGGCCGTGGGCGCGGGCAAGCACCGCGCACCTTTATCATTTAACTAAATTTTTATCTTGCCTTGACCGATTCTGGCGTCTACCAGACGCCAAGTGTCGGTCGCGTTCGTTCGCCTGCGTATCGTCTACGACCATCACAGCGATCGACGATCTTCAACCTGCTCGTCCCTCGCGACGTGCCCCTGCCGCGGGTGTGCGGTCGTTCCTCCCGGGAACTCGACGGTGCCCGGTACGGGCGTCCTGTTTCCGGCGTTCTTTGCGCCATTTGGCTGATTGGAGAAATTGAAAAGGAAAAAACCGTCGTGCTGTAAATTTTCGTAATTGAATTCGCAACAGTGGATCATTACGAATCTGCAAGTTGTATGCAGAAACTGTTTTAGAGTCGGCAGTTAACGGCAGAAATGTCGAAAGGCCCTTGCTCCAAACGGAGGTTCAGCGAAAGCTGATCGGCAGTAACACTTATCTGATGGGTTCGACTCTTTTTTGTCTTAAAGGGTTAAAAGCATGCTGGATCTACAGTTCCAGTTAATGAAAATCTGTGACAGAAACCGCGACGGCAGTTACGGAACACAGGCCGTCAGACGGCAAATGCTGTTTCAGATTTCCCGTGAACTATTTGAATTAGGATTCCGGAATATGAAGGCGCAAAGCTTGAAGCCAAAACACGTTACAGCCTTGGTAGGATTTTGGCAAAAAAGGGATTTATCCATCGGCACCATCAAAAACCGGATGGCGGCGTTGCGGTGGTGGGCTGAGAAAACCGGTCTTGAATCGATTATTCCGCGAGATAACGCCGCGCTCGGTATTGCGGATCGCCAATATGTCAATAATGAAAACAACAAGGCACAAGAACTGGACTATCAGAAACTGCAATTAATCAATGATTCTCATGTGAAAATGTCGCTTGAATTACAAGCTGCTTTTGGATTGCGCCGTGAGGAGGCTATTAAATTTCAGCCTGGATATGCGGATCGCGGCGATAAGGTTATTTTAAAGGACAGTTGGTGTAAAGGCGGGCGCGAACGAGAAATTCAGATCAGAAATGATTTTCAACGTGAGGTTTTGAATCGTGCTCATCAATTGGCTGGAAAAGGATCACTAATTCCAGCCCAGAAAAATTATTACCAGCAACTGAAACTTTACGAGGGCCAGACACGTACGGCCGGATTCAGCAAATTACACGGACTCCGGCATCAATATGCTCAGACGCGCTATCAGGAATTGACTGGCCGACCAGCACCGGCCGCTGGCGGTAAAACCGCACGTGAGTTGTCGCCAGAGGAAAAGCGCGTGGACCGGACGGCCAGGCTGCAAATCAGTCAAGAGCTAGGGCATGAGCGTGAGGAAGTCACCGTGAGCTATCTCGGACGCTGAGAGTGCTCCGGTGTGGGGCGCCCGCCCGCCCACATATCCACCGCCCTGCGCGAGATAGAAGCTCGCTTCGGGCCGTGGATATGTGGACGGCCGTGCGCGTGGCCGCTGAGGCCTCACGCTTTGAGTCATGTTGGAGAAAACAATGAAAGTCTCATCAGGTTTATCAGAATTAATATATCGTCTCGGCCTGCTGCTGGCGATGCTGGCGATGGGCGTGCAACTGCTGCTGATGCCGCTGCAGGCATCGGCCTTTCCGCGCTGGCAGGACACCCGGCCGGTGATCGCCTGGGATGAGATGCAGGCCAACGGCTGGGCACAGCGGGCGGTGGAAGACCCGAGCCTGCTGTTCGCCGACGAGCGCTGGCGCAACCAGGACTGGAACGCGCTGACGCTCGACGTGCCACCGGGTCAGTACATCGGCATCGCCTACAAGAACGACGGTCGCCCGACGGCGACCGTGTTCGCGATCTACGACCCGCAGACGGCGACCGGTTCGATCCTGATGATGCGGGCGTGGATGACCGTGCAGCGTTCGGTCAGGCTGCAGGCGGCTGCGTTCACGCCGCATTCCTACGACCTGCAATCGGAAGGCGGGGAGCTGACGGACTACGAGCGAGCCTTGGCAGTCGATCTGCCCTGGACCAAGGGTGGGCATTTCAATCCCTTCGATGACTTCAAGGGCCATCCGGACGGCAAGACCTTCATCCATGTGCAGCCGGCGGCTTTCTATGCGGCGGTGGCTGCGGCCATGAAGTACTCACGCGCCGAGGTTGGCTATATCGCGACGCTCGATGCGCGCCAGGAGATCAAGCAGAAGAAGTCGGGCAACCTGGTGCGCAAGCGCGTGACCACGACCGAGAACGTCTACGTCCGGCCGGCCTGGACGGCGGTGACACTGCCCGGCCCTGCGAATACCGGCGCCGGCACCTACAGCTTCTGCTTCCCGGCCGCGGCCTGTCCGGCCGCCGGCATCCGTCCGCCGGCGGGCAGCCGCTGTGTCGGCGAGGCCTGCGTCTACGACGCCGGCATGAACTTCTTCGACGCCGGCGTCGGTCACAACTTCCCGGCCGACGAGTCGCTGGTGTTTCAGCACAGAGAAACCAAGTCCGGCTTCACCTTCCTGGCGATGATCGTGTTCACGGCGTTGCTGACAGCGGTGGCGTTTGCGGCGGTGGCGGCGATAGGGCCGAGCGTTGGGGCTACGGGCTCAGCAACAGGTAGTGGCTTCGGTTTATCCGTCGGCCAAGCAGCCGGCATCGGCGCCGCTACCGGCGCCACCACCAACGCCGCGTACAACTACAGCCAGGGCGTGCATTCGCTGATGGACACGGTCGATCGCGTGTTCGCCTCGGGCAAGTCGGACCTGAACTCGCTGGCCGGTCAGGACAACCGCTGGGATGCGCGGCCGGCGATCCGGGGGGTAGTCGAGGCCGGGCCGATGGATGCGACCGGCGCCACCGGCCAGGGTATGCGTGCGATGCAGCCGAATGCGCAGTCGGTGATCCAGGGCGGACGCAGCCTGCATCCGGCCGATGGTCGACCAACGCCGGCGACGCCGTACAGCGGCCTGCCGGGACAGGCAGCGGCGCCGGCGGGCTGGACGGCGCAGGTCGATGCAGCGAGCGGCCGGCCCTTCTACTCGCTGGTCGATGTCGAAGGCGGCATCTACTACGTCGCGCCGGCGATCGGTACGCAGCCGGGCTACGCCGTGCACGTCGCGGCCAACGGCACGCAGACCCCGCTGCAACTGCCCGAGTGGGCGGGCGGCAGCGCGGCGCCCTGAGTCCGGTGGGAGAGTCCCGGAAACGCACAGAGGGGCCGCGAGGCCACTCTGTGGTGTTCGAGGCGGGATCGGATCAGCGCATGCCGAGCTTCGGCTCTGGCGCTTCCGCTGCGGGATTATGCCCGACGAGGTCTTGTCCGAACACACTGTACCGCGGCACATCGACGGTCAGCATCGGGCCGTAGGCGTCGAGGTTGATGCTGGCTATCTGCTCTATTTCGGCGCGGGTCATGCGAGTGGCACTGTAGAGATGGTATGCGGTATACCAAACTGCCGCGGGTCCACCGTGATGTTTGTCAATGGCTTGCTGGTTGTTGCGCAGCCGAGCCAGCATGCCGGTGAACGCCGCCGCCGCTGCCGGCATGTGGTCAGCGTGTGCCAGTCGCGCATCCGGGAACGTGCCACTGAACTCGAACGACCCGGCCAGCCGCACCGGCAGGTTGGCGATCACGGCACCGGTGTCGTCGTGCACGGTCGCCGTTGCTTCGAGGAACGAGGCATTCGAGGCAGCCCATGGCCGCCCCTCGACGAAGCGCAGCCGCGTGATCGTCACGTCCACTGGCCAGGCCGGTTCACGGCCGGCGACCAGCGGCTGGCGATCGCCGGCGGGGCGCTCGTCGACGGCGTGGAACGCCTGCTCGAGCTTCGCCGCCAGCATGCGCCGGTAGGCTTCGTCCGGCAGCGGATGCACTTCCGGCGGCTCCGGGTGGGTGATGGCGACCGTTACCTGCCCGAGCTGAAACGCCCGGCCCTGCAGGGCGGCAGTCTGCTCACGTGAGGGCGGCACGTAGGCGCCAGCGCTGCCGTCCTCGACGAGCGCCTGGGTGACGCAGCCGGTCGACAGCAGCGCCACGAGCGCCAGCACGCCGGCGCGGAAGAAAGGGCGAAGGTCCGTGTTCATGATGGTGCTCCTGGGCCGGACGCTGCCGGCGCTGCCGATCGGGCGGTTCCCGGACCGCAAGCCTGGATCGGGTGGGGGCGGCACGGCGTGGCCGCCAAGAGGTGTGTGGCGCCCTGCGTTCAGGGGCCTTCAGAGGTCCGGCAAGTACCGGTAGTCCTTTCAGTCCGGCAGCCAGGCTTGATCCAGCACGTCATTGAGGGACCACGGGCAGGCCTCTGCAAACGTGGTCAGAGCCAGTCCGGTTTCGTCGGCGGCATCCAGTCGGGCGCGTGCGTAACACTTCTCATAGGTCGCAGCCAGGCGTGGCTGCAGGCTCGGACTGTCCTCGAGCAGATCCTCGATGCCCTGGCGCTGCTTGCGGATCGAGGCGCGCCAGCTGTTGCCGCGGCGGCCCGGCTGATATTGCCACTTCAGCAAGTGCAGCAGCAGTTCCTGCATGCGGCTCAGCAGGGCGCGCTGGTTGTTCTTGCCCATGTCCTCGATTTCCTCGGCCAGATGCGCGATGTCGAGCTCGACCAGACGGCCTTCGCGCAGCAGCCGCGACTGTTCCGCCGTCCAGGCAGCAAAATCCTGATCGTATTGAGCCTGAGCCATGACAGCCTCCAGCAAGTTTTTAATTAAAAGTTTATTTCTTTAAAGACTTAAGACCTTGTTCCACCCACTCGCGCACCATGTCGGCCATCTTTGTGCCGTTCATGGCCGCGGTCACCTTCAGCTCCCGATGCAGATCCTCAGGAATGTCGATCGTCAGCCGCTTCATGCCTTCAGGTACGCCGGTGGCCGGCGTCGAAGGCTTGCCCACCCAGGCATTGGCGTCGGGGACGGGAGGCTGCGTACCTTTAGGCTTCGATCCGAACGACACGCGCTTCGTACTCACTTCAGCATCTCCTTCAGCTCGTCGACCAGAACTGCGATCTCGCGTGCAGCAGGACTGTCCGGCGCGAGTTCCTGAGCCACCTGCCCGCCAGCGGCACTCTCGGCAAACGTCACCCGCTGACAGACACCGGCAGCGAGCACCGGCACATCCTCGTACTCGGACAGCGCACCGCGTACGTCACGACCAATAGCTGTGTTCACGATTTGTCTGTTAATTGCAAAAGCATATTTAAGTGATTCTTTAAACAAGACCGCTTCACGCAACAGCTTTACCGTCTCGCGCGCGGCCCACACGTCATAGGGCGATGGCTGGACCGGAATCACGACCAGGTCGGCTGCCAGCATCGCCGAGCGGGCCAGTTCGGCCGTCTGCGGTGGCGCATCGATCACCAGCACATCGACACCGGTCGACTTCTCTGCGACATGCTTGTGGATGGTCGGCTTCGGCCAGCCCTCAAGCGCGAACAGTGGCTCGAGTTCGTGAGCATCGCGTGCTTCGCTCCAGTCCAGCGCACTGTGTTGGGGGTCCATGTCGATCAGGCGCACGCGCAGGCCTCGCCGGGCGAGTTCGGCGGCCACATGGATGCTCAGCGTGGTCTTGCCGACTCCGCCCTTCTGGTTCGTGAAGCAGATCGTCAACGCCATGAACGTAAACCCTTATATGAATTTGCAAGGTTAAGTGTAGACAAGTTATTAAAGAAATGAAGCAATAAAATAATAAATTTTTATGATGAATCAAGAGGCTTTGCGAATAAAGATCGGGTGCAGGCTGGTACGCTCGAACAGACACGCGCCTGGCTGCCCACATACCCACCGGCCTGCGCGAGTGAGAGGCTCGCTCCGGCCCGTGGATATGTGGACAGCCACGCGCCTGTCGGCCGGCCGCATCGCCTGTTGCTAGCGTCGCCAAGGCTCTACAGTCGACCGAGTTCAAAAACTGAACACGGTCGAGCGCAGGCCGGCGCGGTTGTGTAGTGGTCAAGTTTTAGTGGACACCCCGATGGGGGATTTCGCTGCTCAGGCAGCCTTCAGGGTCTGTCGCTCGAAGTCGTTGGGCGAGCAGTAGCCGAGCGTCGAATGCAGGCGCTCGCTGTTGTAGAAGCCGACGATGTAGTCAGCGATGTCGGCGCGGGCTTCCTCGGGGTTGGCGTAGTCGCGTCGCCAGACGCGTTCCATCTTCAGGTTCAGGAAGAAGCGTTCCATGACGGCGTTGTCCCAGCAGTTGGCCTTGCGGCTCATGCTGGCGTGGGCGCCGTGGCGGGCGAGCCGTTCGGTGTGGGCGAGGCTGGCGTACTGGCTGCCGCGATCCGAATGCACGATCAGGCCAGGGGCGGGCTTACGCAGCGTGATCGCCATTTGCAGCGCCGAGCAGACCAGCGCTGCCGGCATGGCCGGGGCCATCGCCCAGCCGACGATCCGGCGCGAGTACAGGTCCATGACCGCAGCCAGATACAGCCAGCCGCGCCGGGTATGGATGTAGGTGATGTCGCTCGTCCAGGCCCGATCGGGTGCCGGTGGCGAGAACTGGCGATCGAGCAGGTTCCCGGCCACCGGCAACTCGTGACGGCTGTCGGTGGTGTGCACAAATTTGCGTCGCCACGCGGGTTTAAGGCCAGACTCGCGCATCAGCCGGCGCACCCGGTAACGCCCGACCGTCACGCCCTCGGCCTGCAACGTCGCGCGTAGACGCCGGCTGCCGTAGCACGCTCCACTGGCCTGAAACGCTGCCTGCACCTGCGCGCCGAGCTGCCCGGCACTGCGCACCGGGCGCCGGCGTGCGGCATAGACCCCGGAACGGCTGACCCCCAGCAGACGGCACATGCGTGTCACCTCGGCCTTCTGCTGCCCCTGCACGATCAGCCGCCGGATCGCTTCCGTTCGCGGGCAAAGAAGGCCGAGGCTTTTTTTAGGAAGTCGTTGTCCAGGCGCAGCTCCCGGTTCTCGGCCTCCAGTTGGCGGATACGCTGCTGCTCCGGTGTCAGCGGCTTGCCGATGCCGGCACCACCGGCCTGCTCGGCGTCGTACTGCGCCAGCCAGCGACGCACGGCGCTGTCGACCAGACCCTGCTCGCGGCAGACCCGCGTTACGCTCAGGCCATCTTCGCGAATCATCCTGATGATCTGCAGCTTGTACTCGGCATCGAAGCTGCGTCGGGTACTCATGGGGCTCGTGTCCTCGTCTCGGTGGGGGGATTTCCCCTATCCGGGTGTCCACGGAAATTGAACCACGACATGCGCACGCGCCAGCCACTGGCCGTACGGGCGCGCTCCTGGGTGAGGCGGCGCACTTCGATGGCCAGCCGGAAGCGCCCCT
>DAORCC010000029.1:0-19644 GCA_035345235.1 Azospira sp. | reverse complement strand
TGGTTCCTGTTGGGCGCGCTTGTCGTGTACCGAATCGGGGCGCATATCCCGGTGCCGGGTATCGACGCAGCCGCGCTTTCCGACCTCTTCAACAGCCAGAAGGGTGGCATCCTGGGCATGTTCAACATGTTCTCGGGCGGCGCCCTCTCGCGCTTCACGATCTTTGCGCTGGGGATCATGCCGTACATTTCGGCATCGATCATCATGCAGCTGATGAGCGTGGCGAGTCCGCAGCTGGAAGCTCTGAAGAAGGAAGGCGAGGCTGGTCGCCGCAAGATTACCCAATATACGCGTTACGGCACCGTCTTCCTGGCGCTGTTTCAGGGCATTGGTATCGCCATTGCACTCGAAGCGCAGCCGGGGCTGGTGCTCGACCCGGGCTTCATGTTCCGCCTGACCACCGTGACGACGCTCCTGACTGGAACGATGTTCCTGATGTGGCTCGGCGAGCAGATTACCGAGCGCGGTCTGGGTAACGGTATCTCGATCATCATTTTTGCCGGTATCGCGGCAGGCCTGCCTAACGCTATCGGCGGACTGCTTGAACTGACCCGTACTGGGGCTATGCACCCGCTGACAGCGCTATTCATCTGCGTGCTGGTTGTACTGGTGACGGCCTTTGTCGTTTTCGTCGAGCGCGGCCAGCGCAAGATCCTGGTGAATTACGCGAAGCGTCAGGTTGGCAACAAGATTTATGGTGGACAGAGTTCGCATCTGCCGCTCAAACTGAACATGGCCAGCGTCATCCCGCCGATCTTCGCGTCGTCAATCATCCTGTTCCCGGCGACCGTTGCCGGCTGGTTCGGGTCGGGCGAATCGATGCGCTGGCTGAAGGATATCGCAGCGACGCTGTCGCCCGGTCAGCCGATCTACGTAATGCTTTACGCAGCAGCAATTGTTTTCTTCTGCTTCTTCTATACCGCACTGGTCTTCAATTCGAAGGAGACGGCGGAAAACCTGAAGAAGAGTGGCGCCTTCGTTCCCGGGATCCGACCCGGCGAGCAGACGGCACGCTACATCGACAAGATCCTGATGCGGCTCACGCTGGTTGGCGCGGCCTACATCACCGTGGTCTGTCTGTTGCCCGAATTCCTGATCCTGAAGTGGAACGTTCCGTTCTATTTCGGGGGAACATCGCTGCTGATCATCGTCGTCGTGACCATGGATTTCATGTCCCAGGTCCAGGCCTATGTGATGTCGCACCAGTATGAAAGTCTGCTGAAGAAGGCGAACTTCAAGGGCGCCGGTATTCCAGGCAGGTAATCGGGCATTAAGGATGGCGAAGGAAGACCTGATTGAAATGCAGGGTGAGGTAGTCGAAAACCTCCCCAATGCGACGTTCAAGGTGAAACTGGAAAATGGGCACATGGTGCACGCTTTCATCTCCGGCAAGATGCGTATGCATTACATCCGCATCCTTCCGGGAGACAAGGTGACGGTGCAACTGACCCCTTATGACCTGTCGAAGGCGCGTATCACCTTCCGGGCCAAGTAAAGATCTCTACGCAAGAAGCAACGGGCAATTGGCTGGCTGCGCCAAAAGCCGAAAACGAGGAGTTTGAAAATGAAAGTGCTGGCATCTGTTAAGCGCATCTGCCGCAACTGCAAAATCATTCGGCGCAACGGCATCGTGCGCGTGATCTGTACTGATCCGCGCCACAAGCAGCGTCAAGGCTGATCGGCCCGGCTCATTAAATTGAGTCGTGGTTCGATTGAACGTATAATTGTAAGTTTTCGCATTTTCGGGGTGAATCGATGGCCCGTATCGCCGGGGTAAACATTCCCAACCACCAGCATGCCGAGATCGCACTGACCGCGATCTATGGCGTTGGCCGTACTCGCGCGCAGAAGATCTGTGACGCGGCTGGCATCAACCGTTCGACCAAGATGAAGGACCTCAACGACAGTGAGATGGACAAGCTGCGCGACGAGGTTGCCAAGTTCACCGTCGAGGGCGACCTGCGTCGTGAAACGACGATGAATATCAAGCGCCTGATGGACCTTGGTTGCTATCGCGGCCTGCGTCATCGCAAGGGCCTGCCGGTTCGTGGTCAGCGCACCCGTACCAACGCTCGTACCCGCAAGGGTCCGCGCAAGGCCATCGCTGGCAAGAAGTAATAGGGACAGAACATGGCTAAGACTGCTACCAAAGTTCGCAAGAAGGTCAAGAAGAATGTGGCCGAGGGTATTGCCCACATTCACGCTTCCTTCAACAACACGATCATCACCATCACCGACCGCCAGGGCAACGCGCTGTCGTGGGCAACCTCGGGCGGCGCCGGCTTCAAGGGCTCGCGTAAGTCGACCCCGTTCGCTGCACAGGTGGCCGCGGAAGCCGCCGGCAAGGCTGCACAGGAATGTGGTGTAAAAAACCTCGAAGTGCGGATCAAGGGCCCTGGCCCCGGCCGCGAGTCGTCCGTTCGTGCACTCAACGCGCTGGGCATCAAGATCAGCTCGATCACCGATGTTACGCCGGTTCCGCACAACGGCTGCCGTCCGCCGAAAAAGCGCCGCATCTAAGGAGAAAGAAAAGTGGCTCGTAATCTCGATCCGAAATGCCGTCAATGTCGCCGCGAGGGTGAAAAGCTTTTCCTCAAGGGCGAAAAGTGCTTCACTGACAAGTGCGCCATCGAGCGTCGCTCGTATGCGCCTGGCCAGCACGGACAGAAGTCCGGCCAGCGCCTGTCCGACTATGGCGTACACCTGCGTGAAAAGCAGAAGATCCGCCGTATCTATGGCGTGCTTGAAGGCCAGTTCCGCAAGACCTTTGCCGAAGCTGATCGCCGCAAGGGCCAGACGGGTGAAAACCTGCTGCAGCTTCTCGAGTCGCGTCTCGATGCCGTTGCCTACCGCATGGGCTTCGGTGCCTCGCGCTCTGAGTCGCGCCAGGTCGTCCGCCATAACGGCGTGCTTGTCAATGGCAAGCGCGTGAACATTCCGTCGTACGTCGTGCGTCCGGGCGATGTCGTCGAACTCGCCGACAAGACCAAGGGGCAACTCCGCGTCAAGGCAGCGATGGAAGCGGCAGAGTCGCGCGGTTTTCCGGAGTGGCTGGAAGTTGATATCAAGAACGGCAAGGGCACCTTCAAGGCTGTCCCGCAACGTAGCGAACTGCCGTCGACGATCAACGAGAGCCTCGTCGTCGAACTGTATTCGAAGTAATCGCAGACCCGCCGCCCCCATAAGGCAAAGGACAGCACATGCAAACTGGACTTCTGAAACCCCGCATCATCGACGTGCAGAGCGTCTCGCCGGTGCAGGCCAAGGTCGTGATGGAGCCGTTCGAACGCGGCTACGGTCACACGCTCGGCAATGCGCTGCGCCGCATCCTGCTTTCCTCGATGCAGGGCTATGCCGCGACCGAAGTGTCGATCGACGGCGTTCTGCACGAGTACTCCACGCTTGACGGTGTGCAGGAAGACATCGTCGACATCCTGCTCAATCTCAAGGGCATCGTCTTCAAGCTCCACGGCCGCGATTCGGTCGTGCTGCAGCTGAAAAAGGATGGCGAGGGCGTCGTGCGCGCCAGCGACATCGAGACCGCTCACGACGTCGAGATCATCAATCCGGACCACGTTATCGCCCATATCTCCGCCGGCGGCAAGCTGGCCATGGAGATCAAGGTCGAGCGTGGCGTCGGTTACGTTCCCGGCAACGTGCGCAACCTCGGCGACAACAAGAGCATCGGCAAGCTGGTACTCGACGCCTCGTTCAGCCCCGTCCGTCGCGTTGCCTACAACGTCGAATCGGCTCGTGTCGAACAGCGCACCGATCTGGACAAGCTGATCATCGACATCGAGACCAATGGCGTTGTCGAGCCGGAAGATGCGATCCGCACCGCGGCCCGCATGCTGATCGACCAGCTGTCGGTCTTCGCTGACCTCGAAGGCACGGCTGTTCCGGTCGAGCACAAGGCGTCGGTTCAGGTCGATCCGATCCTGCTGCGCCCGGTCGACGATCTCGAACTGACCGTCCGCTCGGCGAACTGCCTCAAGGCCGAGAACATCTATTACATCGGCGACCTGATCCAGCGCACCGAGAACGAGCTTCTCAAGACGCCGAACCTCGGTCGCAAGTCGCTCAATGAAATCAAGGAAGTCCTGGCTGCACGCGGCCTGACGCTTGGCATGAAACTCGAAAACTGGCCGCCGGCCGGTCTCGAGAAGTAATCCGGCGGGACTGAAGGAAAGGAACTGTTATGCGTCACCGTCTGGGACTTCGCAAACTCAACCGCACCAGCTCGCACCGTCTCGCGATGCTGCGCAACATGAGCGTTTCGCTGCTCAAGCACGAAGCGATCAAGACCACGCTGCCGAAGGCCAAGGAACTGCGCCGTGTCGTCGAGCCGCTGATCACTCTGGGCAAGAAGCCGTCACTGGCTAATCGCCGTCTGGCCTTTGATCGCCTGCGTGATCGCGAAATCGTCGTCAAGCTGTTCGACGAAATCGGCCCGCGCTTCGCCGCCCGCAACGGCGGTTATCTGCGCATCCTGAAGTGCGGCTTCCGCGTTGGCGATAATGCGCCTATGGCGTATGTCGAGCTGCTGGATCGTCCGGAAACGAACGAAGCGCCGGTAGAGGTTGCCGAAGCTGCGTGATCGTTTCTGCAGGAAAAAAAGCCAGGCATCCGCCTGGCTTTTTTTTGCCCACAATTCGGCGCGTGATCATCCCGCCGGGCAAGACAGTAGCAATAGCGAGACGTCATCCTGGGCCTGCGCTTCGCCCAGGTGTTCCGCCAATGCCGCCTGAACGGCGTCTCTTCTGCCCCCGTGTTGAGCCCCTGAAAGCGCTGTCATCAGACGCGTTTCACCGAATTGTTCGCCGGTACAGTTTTCGGCCTCAAGCAACCCGTCGGAGAAAAGTACCAGTTGGCTCGCCTGATGCCATTCAAAACTGATCGGCGAGAGATCAATCTCGGTCGAGTCAACAATACCTAGCGGCAACTCCTTGGAGGAAAATCTGCAAACCTCCGATCCGAACTCGTTCACGAGGAGAACGTCCGGCATGCCACCGATCCAGACTTCGCCGACGTGTGCCTGAGTGTCGATTTTCACGACGGACAGGCCGACAAAGCGGCCAATCGGCATCGAATCACGCAGCTGTTGGTTGATTTCGCCAACGAGCGCCGGCAGCGGGGTGTCCATCGGCGCCATCCGGTAAAACAGCGTGAGCACAGGCACCGTACTGATGGCAGCCGTCAATCCATGACCGGTTGCATCGGCGAGCAATGCATAGAGGTTGCCGCGCTTCGAGCGGCAGGCCGCAAGGACGTCGCCCGAGAAATTGGCCGCGGGCGTTAGCCAGTAATTGATGAGCGGGTCGTCGAGTTCCTTGCGCATCAGTTGCCGGTCGATCAAAGCCCGCGCCAGCAGGTTTTCCGATTCCGTGGAATCGTGATAGGCCTGCAAGCGATCAGCGTTCTCCTTAAGCAGCAATTCGGAGCGTTTTCGATCACTGATGTCGCGAATTACACCAATGAACATCCGCTTGTGCTCGAGCCTGACCTCACTGACGGTCAATTCGGCAGCGAATGTCGAACCGTCTCGCCGACGCGCCGGAACTTCCCTTGATGTTCCGATGATGCGTGGCGGGCCACCATCGACGTAGTCGCGGATGTAACCGTCGTGCTCGGAGTGATAGGGCTCGGGACACAGTACATTGACGTTCTGTCCGAGCAGTTCCGCAGGCTTCCAGCCAAACAGGAGTTCAACAGCACGATTGCAGTTAACGATGACTGCATCGGTTCCGATCGTAATGATCGCCTCGAGAACGTTGTCGGATATGGTCTGCAGGCGACGCAGCGAATCAGCCACCTGCTGCTGCATCATCAGCGTCCGCTGCATCGAGCGCATTTTTGCCTCAAGGACAACGAAATTGAGCGGCTTCGATAGGTAATCATCACCGCCTGCCTCAAGGCCACCGACGAGATTCTCGTCCCGGTCCAGCGCCGACAGAAAGATGATGGGAACCCAGCGATCCGACGGCAGCGCCCGAATCCGTCGTGTTGCCTCCAGGCCGTCCATCACCGGCATCATGATATCCATCAGTACGAGATCGGGGTGGTGTTCCTCGTATTTGGCCAGCGCCTGCGCACCATCCTCCGCGGCAATTGCCTCGTGGCCGAGCTTCTTCAGGAATACCTGCAGAATCTGCAGGTTCGTCCTGTTGTCGTCGACCGTTAGTACCTTCAATTTCGGCAAGTCGTCCATCATGTACCCTGACTAGTGTCCTGTTGCTTGTGCATTTGCAATACGACCGTGTTGCCGCAGCCTTGATATTCAACCGTAGCAGCCCCGGACATTCTGGCCAGGGCAATCCCGCGCCCATTCGGGTCGAAGGCGCGCGCGGGGTCGAACTCAAGGTAGCGATGCCAGTCGAATCCGGCCCCTTCGTCGACGATCCGGATCGAAAGCACGCCGTCATCGCGGTTCAGCGAAACCCGCACACGCTTGTACGCATGGGTGGGCATGGCGAGGCGCAGTGCTACCTCCTCGTTCCAGCGGTCGTCTCGACGCAGCTGAGATTTTTCGGCATAGGAAATGCCGAGGTTGCCATGCTCCACCGCGTTGACCAGCAACTCCGACAAGGTTAACGCTGCCGCATCGGGTTGTGGGCAGGCCTGGGCGACAAAGGCCGCGAGGATTGCCGCCTCTTCTACCGTGCGGTAGCTGAACTCTCCATTGACCAATAGCTGTAACGCGCTGCCGTGTTCGGCAATCCGCCGGTGCAGGTCCAGGCGCGCGGAGACATCCGCCAGTGCCCCCCGTACGATGCTGAGTAGGGAGTCACGTTCGTATGGCTTGACGAGATAATAATAAGCGCCTGCCGCCAACCCCTCGCGCACCTGATCCGGGTTTCCCGCAGCCGTCTGCATGATCACCGGAATGCTACGGAAGCGCTCGTCCGCCTTCATTCGCCGCAGGAGACCCATGCCGTCAAGAATCGGCATCATCCGATCAAGCAGCACCGCTGCATAGCCAGTGTGGCTGTCGAGCAGGCGCCAGGCTGCCTCGCCGTCTTCTGCCGTCTCCAACTCGAAACCGGTGCCATCAAAGTATTCGCATATGATCTCGAGGTTGAATGGCTCGTCGTCTACAACGAGCAATCTGGGGGCAGCTGTTTCCATCTGCGGCTATCCTCGTGCTATTGGTTATTCCCGCTCTCTTGCGGCAGCGTAACGATCAGCGATGCGCCACCCCCGGGATTATTGCATGCGGTGATCGTGCCCCGATGCGCGATTACGATTTCGCGGCAGATCGCGAGGCCCAAACCGGTTCCGCCTGCCCCTGTCTTTGTCTTGCTGCTCTGCACGAACTTGTCGAAGACCAGCTCCAGCTCTTCTTCAGGAATGCCTATACCCTCGTCGCGAACCTCCACGCGGACGGCCGGAATGTCTGCGAGGTCCGATGCGCGACGCCCGCGCGGCAGGTGCGCTGCAGAGATAAGCACGCGGACACAGGCGTCTGCCGATGAAAACTTGACGGCATTGGAGAGCAGGTTGCGGATCACCTGTCCGAAGCGCACGGGATCGAGAATGATCCACGGGTCCGGGAGACTCATGTCCAGCTCGATGTGAATCTGTCGTGCGGCCGCCCAACCCTCACTCTCCGCGATGGCATCGCGGACCAGCAAGCCGATGTCCTGCCGGGACAGGTTCAGTTGCATCATGCCTGCCTCCAGTTTTGAGAGATCCAGCAGGTTGTTGAGCAACGTGAGCAAACGATCGCCGCTCTGATGGATGCGCTGGAAATAATGCGCCAGCTTCTCCTGCTGTTGCGCATGCGCCCGTTCTTCTCCGAGCCCGGCAAAACTCAACACTGAATGCATTGGGGTACGTAATTCGTGCGACATGTTCGCAAGGAACTCCGATTTCGCCTCACTGGCCTTTTCCGCTGCCTCCTTCGCGCTGCGCAGGTCGGCCGTCCTCTCCTCGACCAATTCCTGCAGATGGTCGCGGTGACGTCGCAGCTCCGCCTCGGCCGCCTTGCGCTCGGAAATGTCTGTATAGATCGTCACGAACCCGCCGTCGGGGAGCGGGGTGCCGCGCACTTCGATCGTCTTGCCGTTTGGCCTGGTGCGTTCGAAATGATGCGCTGACGGATTGCGTGCCCGCTCGACGACGCCCATCGCCAGCTCCTGAGGATCTCCGGGGCCATACTCGCCCCGCCTTGCGTTGAACAAGGCAACCTCATACAGCGACGGCCAGCCGGAGGCAAAAAGCGAATCGGGAAAATCGAGAACGTTCTGCAGTTCGCGATTGGCGACGATGAAGCGCAGTTCGGAGTCGATCAGTGAGACTCCTCCCGGGATGTGCTCGATGATGGTGCGCATTTGAGCGGTCTGCCGTTCGAGCGCGGCGATCGCTTCCTTGCGCTGCGAGATGTCCGTCGCGATGCCAAGATAGCCGGTAATTTCTCCCTGCTCATTGCGGACGGCGGTAACGCACAGATTGACCGTCAGCTGCGTGCCATTCTTGCGCACGTAGGTCCATTCGCGAATTTCGAGGCCATGCTGCTTCGGGATGGTCACGAACACCTCGAATCCCTGAATCGGCACGCCGACCTCGGCACTGAGAAAGCGCCCACGGGCTTCGATTTCACTGGCCACGTGAAATCGTGCCGGGCTTTCCCTGTCGACAAATTCCTCCGCGCTGTAGCCGAGCATCTTCTCCGCGCCCCGATTGAAAAGCCTGATGATTCCGCTTGTGTCGGTGGCGATGATCGATACCTCCGTTGCCGCGTCCAGAATCGCCTTGCGCTGACGATCAGCCACAATGCGCTCCCTTTCCGCGTTCCGCAGATCGGTAATATCGGTCAGCGTGCCGATCAGGATGGGTTCTCCGTCTGGATCTCTTGCCAACGCCTTGCGGGCGATCACGGTACGTTCGCCACGGCGCAGACGAAGTGCAATCTCTTCGATCTGCTCGCCGGCACCCTCAAAGACACGATCGTCCATCTCACGAATGCGCTGGGCAAGCATGGTTTCCATCGGCGTCTTGCCAAGCTCGGCACGGCCCAGGATCTCCCCTTCCTCGCGGTCGACGAGGTGACAGAAGGCGGCGTTTACCGCGATGTACTCCCGCTTCTGGTTCTTGACGAATACCGGGTGCGGGATGAACTTGAGTACCGTCAGCAGAAAATCACGGAGATGCGCGATCTTCGCCTCTGAGTCCCTTTGTTCGCTGATGTCCGTAATTGAGCCTACGAGGCGGGTTGCCTGGCCTTGATCGTTCCAGACACCCTGTCCGCGTGAGCGGAACCAGGCCCATTCGTCGTTGCCTTTGCGGAAGCGGTATTCGACGCTGTATGGCTGGTGATCCTCAAGATGTTTCCGGAGCGACGAATCCAGTACGGGCCTGTCTGCAGGGTGTATCCGCGACAGAAAGAAGTCTACGTTGGCGGTGTCCGTCTGAGGCGAAAATCCGAGCAACTGCTTCATGCGTTCCGAATGCCAGACGGTGCCACGTACCAGATCGCGGTCCCATATGCCGTCATTCGTTCCTTCCGCGGCGAGCTTGAAGCGCTCCTCCGAGCGCCGCAGTTCCACCGTCATCTCCCTTGCCATGCTTTCGGCTCGGGCCCGATAGGAACTCTGGACCCGTGTTGCAGCCGTCAGCAGGAGGCTGACCAGGAGGCCGGAGGCAAGCATCCACCACGCGGTATTGTTCTTGCCCGCGCCATGTACGGCGGAAAAGCGCAGGTGCCAGTTGCGCTGCCCGAACTCCATCTCACGTGTTTCGAGTGTTTGCAGACCGTCTCCGGCACCGCCGTCATAGAGCAGACTCAACGTCTGCTCGTCGCGCCCGGTATTGAAGGTGTCCTCGTCGAAGATGCGGAGTGCCAGATTGCCGCTGTTCGCGTAATTGAGCGAACGCATGAAATCATTGATGCGGTAGCCCGCGATGACGACGCCAGTGAATGCCCGGCGCCGTTCATCCACCGTGCCCGTCGGCATGCCCTGGCGGTAGACCGGCAGCACCATCAGCAGCCCAGGCTGACGCCCGCCAAACTGGTCCTCGATGATCAGTTCTATGCGACGGCTGAGTACGACGTCGTCTCGATCGCGCGCCTGTTCGATCGCCTCGCTCCGTCGCGCTTCCGAAAGAAGGTTGAAGCCGATCGCCTTGCGATTCGGAGGCGTTTCGGGGGCGATGAGAATGAGGGGGAGAACCTCCCCCCGAGTCTTGACCGGCGGCGACACGGAAAACGGCGGCGTCCCCTCCGGGGGGGGGGCAATGCGCCGCCGCTCGCTTACGAAGGTCGCCAGGCCGTTGCCATCGACGACTGCGGCATAGCCGTAGATCTGGATGCCGGGAATGTTGCGCTCGATCTGCAGCTGTTGGCTGAAGCGGGACCATTCTGCCGGGGTTACCGTATCACTGGCAGTGAAGAAGGCACGAACCGAGCGAAGGAACTGTGCGTGCGTCCGCAGCCGGTCACGGACTTCGGCCGTGATGAGTGCTGCATCGCGCGAAACTTCACTGCGCCAGGCGACCTCCGACTGATGCAGGATGTAGCCATAGACGCCAAAAGTCATTGCACAGCTGAGCGCGAATACCGTCGCCGGCAAGTACCTGGAACTTGCCAGTCGCCGGGTGCGTGACGGCTGTCTGCGAGGAGTTTCCTCGGTCTGCTGCATCCCCTTCCCTCCTTGTCGGGGCGGTCTGCTGCCAGTATATCGGCTTTGTCGTGAGACTAATGGGCCGGTAGTAACGGCGCGTTCTCTTCCTGTTGCTGCAGCAGCCACATTTGCGCATAGGCGCCTTCCTGAGCCAGCAATGCAGCGTGCGTGCCGCGCTCGATGATGCGGCCTGCTGCCATGACGAGAATTTCATCGGCATCCATGATCGTCGATAGCCGATGGGCGACGACCAGCGTTGTCCTGCCGCGGGCCGCCGCCTCGATGCTGCCCTGAATCGCCTTTTCCGTTTGTGAGTCAAGCGCCGAGGTGGCCTCGTCGAAGATCAGGATAGGCGGGTTCTTCAGCAGGGCGCGGGCGATCGCGACACGTTGCTTTTCGCCGCCGGAAAGCTTGAGGCCGCGCTCGCCGACACGGCTGTCGTAGCCAGCCGGCAGTTGTGCAACGAAATCGTGGAGTTGTGCCGCCCGGGCAGCGGTCTCGACTTCGGCATCGCTGGCATCGGGGCGGCCGTAGCGGATGTTGTAGCGAATCGTGTCGTTGAACAGCACCGTATCCTGCGGCACGATGCCGATCGCCTGGCGCAGGCTGGCTTGACGCAGCTGGCGGATTTCCGTCCCTCCAATCGTGATGCTGCCGCTGTCGATGTCGTAGAAGCGATAGAGCAGGCGTGCGAGCGTCGACTTTCCGGCCCCCGAGTGACCGACGACAGCGACGCGCCGGCCGGGCGGAATCGTGAATGACAGGTCGTGGAGGATCGGCCGTTCACGATCGTAGGCGAACGATACCCCGTCGAAGGTGACTGCCAACGGACCATTCTCGACCGGTTTGGCGTCCGGCGCGTCGGCTACCTCCCTGTTGACTTCCAGCAAGCTGAACATGCGCTCGATATCGGTCAGCGCCTGCCGGATCTCGCGATAAACGATGCCGAGGAAATTGAGCGGTACGTATAGCTGGATCAGGAAGGCGTTGACCAGCACCAGGTCACCGATTGTCATCGTGCCGTCTACGACGCCGCTCGCCGCAAACCACATCATCGCGGTGACGCCGACCACGATGATCGCCTGTTGCCCGAGGTTGAGCCATGACAATGAGGTCTGGCTGGCCGTCGCGGCGTCTTCCCATTTGCGCATCTGCTCGTCGTAGCGCCGGGCCTCGTATTCCTCGTTGTTGAAGTATTTCACCGTCTCGTAGTTGAGTAGGCTGTCGATGGCCCGTGTGTTCGCGGCCGAATCGGTCTCGTTCATCGTGCGGCGGATGCCGATCCGCCAGTTGCTGACCAGAACGGTGAACACGATGTAGGCAGCAAGGGATGTCGCTGTGATCAGCGCGAAGATGGCGTCGTACCGGGCGATCAGGATGCCGAGGACAAGGCTGACCTCAACCAGCGTCGGCAGGATCGAATAGAGCGTGTAGCTGATCAGCGACGAGATCGATCGGGTGCCGCGCTCGATGTCGCGGGAGACGCCGCCGGTCTGTCGCTCGAGGTGAAAGCGCAGCGACAGGGCGTGCAGGTGGCGGAAAACTTCGAGTGCGATGCGGCGCACTGCCTGCTGCGTGACACGGGCGAAGAAGATTTCGCGTAGTTCGGTGAACATCGAGGTTGAAAAGCGCAGCACCCCGTAAAGCAGCAGCAATCCGACCGGTAGCACCAGCAGCTGCTCGCCGGGCGTCATTCGGTCGATCATCTCCTTGAACACCAGTGGCACGCCGACGTTGGCGAGTTTTGCGCCGACCAGGCAGGACAGCGCCAACAGCATGCGTACCCGGTATTGCCAGAGGTAGGGAAACAGGGTCTGCAGCGTCTTCCATGCGTGTGTCTGGGCCAGCGTATCGCCAGCGGGGGGTTTGGGGGAGGCGTTACGGCGCATGTCGAACAGGCGTCTCTTGGATTATCAATGTGGAAGTATGCCCGCCCGGTCGTGCTGAAAGAAGCCTCTTCGCCGTATTGCGAAACCTTTCGGTATGGATTTGAGGCAGCGTTCTAAAAATTCCGGAAAAAATACTTGCCTTTCGACAGGCACCCACATAAGATTGAAACGAACGTTTGAATCATTTCGAGGTTTCGATCGAACACATGAACGAAGCAAAGACACAGCCTGATACCCGCGAACGCATCCTCGATGCCGCCGAGCGCCTTTTCATGGAGAGCGGCTACGAGGGCACGTCAATGCGCATGATCACCGGTGAGGCTGGGGTCAACCTGGCTGCGGTGAATTATCACTTCGGCTCCAAGGAGGCGCTGCTGCGCGAGGTCTTCCGGCGCCGCTTGAACTGGCTGAACACGGAACGGCTGCGTGCACTCGACCTGCTGGAACAGCAGGCGCAGGGTGCCCCGCTGAAGCCTTCGTCGATCCTCGAAGCTTTCTTCGGCACGCTGCTGCGCATGGGCACCGACGAAACACTGGGCGGCATAACCTTCCTCCGCCTGCTCGGCCGCACGCTGACCGAGCCCGCCGACTTCATTCGCACCTTCTTCGCCGGCGAGTACGCCGAGGTCATCGAGCGCTACAAGAAGGCGCTCTTTCGGGCGCTGCCCGAGGTGCCGCCGGAGGAAATCATCTGGCGCTTTCACCTGATGCTGGGCGCGATGTCCTACGCGATCGCCGGTACGGATGCGCTGCAGGTCGTGACCGGGTGCGAGGTCGATATGAACAATGACGGTCCTGACGCTGCCGCGCAACTTGCGGCGCGCGTCATGCCCTTCCTGCTGGGCGGGCTGCGTGCGCCGCTGCCTCAGTTCCAGCAATCACCCGAGCAACAAAACAAACCAGAGCCGACTTCAAGCAAAGCGGCCTAAGACCATCAAGGAGAACAGAACATGATCAATTGGATCATCCCTCTGCTGACCGTGGTAGCGGTCGCAGTTGCCGTGCTGATCGGTGTCCGGCCCTTACGGCGTGCACTGATCAGCCGGCCTATTTTTTCAACCTACAAGAAGATCCTGCCGCAGATGTCCGAAACCGAGCGCGATGCGCTCGAGGCCGGCACGGTGTGGTGGGATGGCGAGTTGTTCCGCGGCAAGCCCGACTGGAACAAGCTCCACGCCTATCCGGTACCGAAGCTGACGGCGGAAGAGCAGTCCTTCCTCGACAACGAGGTCGAGGAAGCCTGCCGTCTCGTCGACGACTGGCAGGTCTCGCACGTCGATCAGGATATGTCGCCGGAAGCCTGGAAGTACATCAAGGACAAGGGCTTCCTCGGCATGATCATCCCGAAGAAGTACGGCGGTCTCGAGTTCTCGGCCTACGCGCACTCGCAGGTCGTCACCAAGCTGTCGACCCGCTCCTCGGCGCTGTCGGTCTCGGTCATGGTGCCGAACTCGCTCGGCCCGGCCGAGCTGCTGCTGCACTACGGTACCGACGAGCAGAAGAACCACTACCTGCCGCGCCTTGCCAAAGGCCTGGAGATTCCCGCGTTCGCGCTGACCAGCCCGTGGGCAGGTTCGGACGCCGCATCGATTCCCGATGTGGGCATCGTCTGCAAGGGCATGTGGCAGGGCAAGGAAGTGATCGGCATGCGCGTCACCTGGGACAAGCGCTACATCACGCTCGGCCCGGTCTGCACCATCCTCGGCCTGGCCTTCCACATGTATGACCCGGATGGTCTGCTCGGCAACAAGAAGCATATCGGCATCACCTGTGCGCTGGTGCCGTGGGATCACCCCGGTGTCGAAACCCGTCGCCGGCTGTTCCCGCTCAACGCCATGTTCATGAACGGTCCGACGCGCGGCAAGGATGTCTTCATGCCGCTCGACTTCATCATCGGCGGCCAGAAGATGGCCGGCCAGGGCTGGCGCATGCTGATGGAGTGTCTTGCCGCCGGCCGCTCGATCTCGCTGCCGTCGTCGAACACCGGCATGGCCCAGCTGACGGCCCGTGCGGTGGGTGCCTATGCCCGTGTGCGCAGCCAGTTCAAGATGGCCGTCGGCCGCTTCGAGGGCGTCGAGGAAGCGCTGACGCGCATCGGCGCCTACACCTACATGATGGATGCCGTGCGCAAGATGACGGCGGGTGCCGTCGATCTCGGCGAAAAGCCGTCGGTCGTCTCCGCGATTGCCAAGTACCATGTCACCGAACGTGCCCGCCAGGTCGTCAATGACGGCATGGACGTCATCGGCGGAAAGGGTATCTGCCTTGGCCCGTCGAATTTCCTCGGCCGCGCCTACCAGCAGATTCCGATCGGCATCACCGTCGAAGGCGCCAACATCCTGACGCGCAGCCTGATCCTCTTCGGCCAGGGCGCGATCCGCTGCCATCCGTACGTGCTGAAGGAAATGCAGGCAGCGCACGACCCCGATGCCGCAAAAGGTCTGGTCGACTTCGACAAGGCGCTGTTCGGCCATATCGCCTTCACCATCCGTCACGCTTTCCGTGCCTTCCTTACCGGTATCACCGGCTCGCACTTCGTGTCGACGCCGGATAACGTGGCACCGGAAACGAAGCGTTACTACCAGCAGCTGACGCGCTTCTCGTCCGGCTTCGCCTTCCTCTCCGACATCTCGATGCTGGTGCTGGGCGGCGAGCTGAAGCGCCGCGAAAAGCTCTCCGCGCGCCTCGGCGACATCCTGTCGATGATGTACCTCTGCTCGGCAACGCTGAAACGGTACGAGTCGGAAGGCCGTCAGGCCGCCGATGCACCGATGATGCACTGGGCGATCTGGGATGCCATGTACAAGGCGCAGCAGGCTTTCGATGGCGTCATCGACAACTTCCCCAACAAGTTCATCGGCCGCATGCTCTATCGCATCATCTTCCCGCTGGGCAAGCCGTACGATGTTCCCTCGGACAAGATCGGGCACCAGGTCGCGAAGCTGCTGATCGAGCCGAATGCCTCGCGCGATCGCCTGACCGCCGAAACCTACGTGCCGAAGACCGAAGCCGAGGCCGTCGGTGCCGTCGAGATGGCGCTCAAGGCAACGCTGGAGGCCGAGCCGATCGACGCCAAGATCCGCGAGGCCGAGAAGAAGGGTCTGCTCGAAGACAATCCCGACGCCAACGTCCGCGACATCGCACACGCCGCCTTCGCTGCCGGCATCGTGACGCCGGCCGAGTATGCGGTGCTCAAGCGTCGCAACGAGTTGCGCGACATCGTGATCCGCGTCGACGACTTCGCAATGGACTTCGGCCTGTCGCAGCGCCAGACCATACCGCACAAAGCAGCCGCCTAAGAACTGCCCGCCCGCAAGGCGATGACCGACAGCAATGCTTCGGTCATCGCCTTGAACGTTTTAAACAAACATTGGATTGACCAAAGGAGAACACAGTGGCTTTTCAACCTGTGTATGTGGTGGATGGGGCGCGCACGCCCTTTCTCAAGGCGAAGGGCGCCCCGGGGCCGTTCGCCGCGAGTGACCTGGCGGTACAAGCCGGGCGTTCGCTGCTGACGCGGCAGCCGTTCGCGCCGAGCGACCTCGATGAAGTGATCCTCGGCTGTGCCGCGCCGTCGCCCGACGAAACCAACATCGGCCGCATGGTCGCGCTGCGACTGGGCTGTGGCCTCGACGTGCCCGGCTGGACGGTGATGCGCAACTGCGCCAGCGGCATGCAGGCGCTCGATTCGGCCATGGCCAACATCCAGTCCGGCCGTTCGCAGTTGGTGCTGGCCGGTGGTGTCGATGCACTGTCGCGTGCGCCGCTGCTCTATTCCGACACGATGGTGCTGTGGTTCGCGCAGATGATGGCGGCCCGCACGATGGGCGCGAAGCTGAAGCAGTTCGCCAAGCTCCGCCCGGGCGTGCTGCTGTCACCGGTGGTCGGTCTAATGAAGGGGCTGACCGATCCGGTCAACGGCATGCTGATGGGCCAGACCGCCGAGAACATCGCCTGGAAGTTCGGCATCAATCGCCAGCAGATGGATGCCTTCTCGGTGCGTAGCCACCAGCGTGCGATGGCCGGGCGCCAGGCCGGCCACCTCGGCGAGATCGTCCCGCTGATCGACGACAAGGGCAATGTCTATCCCGACGACGACGGCGTCCGTGGGGATGCCAGCATGGCCGGCATGGCCAAACCGAAGCCTTTCTTCGACAAGAAGTACGGCAACATCACCGCTGCCAACAGTTCGCAGATCACCGATGGCGCGGCCTGGCTGATCCTGGCCTCGGAAGCGGCGGTGAAGCAGTGGAACCTGAAGCCGCTTGGCCGCATTACCGACAGCCAGTGGTCCGGCCTCGATCCTGCACAGATGGGCCTCGGTCCGGTGCATGCGGCAACGCCGATCCTGCAACGCCATGGCCTCGGCCTCAACGATCTCGACGCCTGGGAAATCAATGAAGCCTTCGCGGCACAGGTGCTCGCCTGTATCGAAGCCTGGAAATCGGAGTCGTACTGCAAGGAACAGCTGGGTCTGCCCGGTGCCCTTGGTGCGCTCGATGAAGACAAGCTCAACGTCGACGGCGGCGCCGTGTCGATCGGTCACCCGGTTGGCGCCTCCGGTGCCCGCATCGTTCTGCATCTTCTGCACGTGCTGCGCGAGAAGAAGGCGAAGCGCGGCATTGCCACGATCTGCATCGGTGGCGGCCTCGGCGGTGCGATGCTCGTCGAAGCGCTGGAGGGCTGATCATGCGCATCGGTATTGCTGTTGATTCCTGCTGCGACCTGCCCAAGGATTTCATCGACGCGCACAACATCGTCGTCATGCCGATCACGTTGCGCATCGGCGATCTGCTCGTCGAAGACCGGCGTGACCCGCTCGAGACGCAGGCGTTCTATACGAAGCACCTCGACAAGAAGAGCGAGGACTTCGCCGAGTCGATTCCCTATTCCGTGCAGCAGATCGAGAAGCTGTTTCTCGAGAAGCTTGTCCTCGACTATGACTACGTCTTCTGCCTGACCATCACCAGTGGCCGCAGCGCCATCTATGACCATGCGATGCAGGCCTCGCGCACGATCCTGACCAAGTATCGCGATGTTCGCCGCGATGCCGGTGTGCCGGAGCGCTTCGGCCTCGCGGTCCTGTCCTCGCGCAACATGTTCGCGGGCCAGGGGGTTCAGGCGGCGGAAGCCGTTCGTCTGATCCGCCAGGGGGGCACACCGAGCGAAATCGGCGCCCGCTTGCGTCATCTGGTCGAAATGACGCACACCTACATGGTGCCGGCCGACCTCTTCCACATCTACAAGCGCGCCTCGAAGAAGGGTGACAAGAGCATCGGCTGGGGCTCCTACACCCTGGGTTCGATGCTGGACGTGAAGCCCATCCTGCATTGCCATCAGGACCAGACCGGCCCCGTCGACAAGGTGCGCGGTTTCGAAACCGGTGTGGAACGCCTGTTTACCAAGGCCGCCGACCGGATTCGGCGCGGCCTCGAAGTGCCGCACGTTTGCATCAGCTACGGCGGTCCACTGAGCGACGTCGCCAAGCTGCCGGGCTATGCCGAACTGGAGAAAGCGGCCGGCGAATCGAACGTGGCGATCCTGCTGTCGCCGATGAGCAAGACCGCCGCCGTCAACGTGGGCCCGGGGGCCGTGACACTGGCCTTTGCCGCAGCCGGCCGGCCTCTGCATTGAGAGATGAGTGAAATGACTGAACTGAATCTGCAACACTGGCGCGTCGAGACCGACGCCGACGGCATCGCATGGGCCATTCTCGACAAGGCGGGCGAATCCGCCAATTCGCTGTCGAAGGCGGTGATGAACGAACTTTCTCAGGTGCTCGATGCTTTCGATCGCAGCCCGCCCAAGGCCGTGATTTTCCGCTCAGGCAAGGAAGCCGGTTTCATTGCCGGCGCCGACATTCAGGAATTTACGCAACTCGACACGGCCGAGAAGGGGCGTGAACTTGTCGAGCGGGGGTGGAATCTTTTCAATCGCCTCGCCGCCGTACGCTACCCGACGCTGGCGCTGGTGCGCGGCCACTGCCTTGGCGGCGGCCTGGAACTGGCGCTCGCCTGTCGTTATCTGCTGGCGGTCGACGAGCCGGGCACCAAGATGGGCCTGCCTGAAGTGATGCTCGGCATCTTCCCGGGGTGGGGTGGCATGCTGCGCTTGCCCGAGCGCGTCGGTCCCGCCGCTGCGATGGACATGATGCTGACCGGGAAGACGCTCGATGCCAAGCGCGCCAAGCGCATGGGGCTGGCCGACGACTGTGTGCCGCCGCGCGTCATGGAAAACGCCGCGCGCATGCTGGTGCTCTCGAAGCAGCCGCGACGCCCCCTGCCGTTCATGCAGAAGTTGCTCAACGGCCCGCTCAAGAGCGTGGTTGCCAGCGGCGCCAAAAAGCAGGTCGCCAAGCGTGCGCGCATCGAGCACTATCCGGCGCCCTACGCGATCATCGACATCTGGGCCAAGCACAATGGCAATGCGCTCGCTGCGCCTGAACTGGTCGACGGCATCGTCCGTTCGCCGACGGCTCGCAACCTCGTCCGTGTGTTTTTCCTGCAGGAACGTCTGAAGAGTTTTGGCAAGGACTGTGATTTCAAGGCCCAGCGGGTCCATGTGGTTGGCGCCGGTGTCATGGGCGGCGACATCGCTGCCTGGTGTGCGCTGCGCGGCCTGACCGTGACGCTGCAGGACCAGAACATGGATCGCATCGCGCCGGCGCTGAAGCGTGCGCGTGCGGCGTTTGCCAAGCGCATCAAGGACAAGCTGCAACTGCGCGCGGTGATGGATCGACTGATCCCGGATCCAGAGGGGCAGGGCGCTGCGCATGCCGACGTCGTTATCGAAGCCATCTTCGAGAACGTCGAAGCCAAGCATGCGCTGTTTGCAAAGCTCGATGCCATCATGCGCCCGGACGCCGTCCTCGCGACGAATACCTCCAGTCTCAAGCTGGAAGACTTGTGCACCGTACTGAAGAACCCGGCACGCCTCGTTGGCATCCACTTCTTCAACCCGGTTTCCAAGATGCCGCTGGTTGAAGTGGTGTCGGCCGAAGGCGGCGATCCGGAAATGGCGAAGAAGGCCGCGGCCTTCGTCCGCCAGATCGATCGCCTGCCCCTGCCGGTCAAGAGTGCCCCGGGGTTCCTCGTGAATGCGGTGCTCGGCCCGTACATGCTGGAAGCGCTGAAGGC
>DAORCC010000028.1:0-19750 GCA_035345235.1 Azospira sp. | reverse complement strand
CGTAGTCGCACTTCTGCAGGAGCTTCTGGATGATGTTCTCGACGTCCTCGCCGACATAGCCGGCTTCGGTCAGCGTCGTCGCATCGGCCATCACGAACGGCACGTTCAGCAGACGGGCCAGCGTCTGCGCCAGCAGCGTCTTGCCCGAACCGGTCGGACCGATGAGCAGGATGTTGCTCTTGGCCAGCTCGACGTCATCGGTATTCTTGGCGTGATGACGCAGGCGCTTGTAGTGGTTGTAGACAGCCACCGACAGGATGCGCTTGGCGGGCTCCTGGCCGATCACGTACTGGTCGAGGATGGAGCAGATCTCGCGCGGAATCGGCAATTCCGAACGCGCCGGCTTACCGTCCTCGGCACCTGCAATTTCGTCACGGATGATGTCGTTGCAGAGCTCGATGCACTCGTCGCAGATGAAGACCGACGGCCCGGCGATGAGCTTCTTCACTTCATGCTGGCTCTTGCCGCAGAAGGAGCAATAGAGCAGCTTCTCGCTGCCACTTTTCTTTTCGGACATGTTCCGTCTTCCTTCCGTCTTCTCGTTCTTGCGGGGATGCCCGACGACCCGGCGGATCAGACGCCTTCGCGCGTCACCAGCACCTTGTCGATCAGCCCGTATTCTGCCGCTTCTGCTGCAGAAAGGAAATTGTCGCGATCGGTGTCCTTTTCGATGCGATCGACCGGCTGACCGGTATGCAAGGCCATGATTTCGTTCAGTTTCGCGCGCAGCGACAGGATTTCCTTGGCGTGAATGGCGATATCGGACGCCTGCCCCTGGAAGCCGCCCATCGGCTGGTGGATCATCACGCGCGAATTCGGCAGCGCAAAACGCTTGCCCTTGGTGCCAGCCGCCAACAGGAAGGCCCCCATCGAGGCAGCCTGACCCATGCACAGCGTCGACACGTCGGGCTTGATGAACTGCATCGTGTCATAGATCGACAGGCCGGCAGTCACCGAACCACCAGGCGAGTTGATGTAGAAATAGATGTCCTTGTCAGGATTTTCGGCTTCGAGGAAGAGGAGCTGCGCCACCACCAGGTTGGCCGTCGCGTCGTTGACGGGGCCGACAAGGAAGATGACGCGCTCTTTCAGCAGGCGCGAGTAGATGTCGTAGGCGCGCTCGCCCCGACCGCTCTGTTCGATCACCATCGGCACAAGGCCGAGGGCTTGCGGATCCCAGTTGCTCTGGCTGTCAATCATGCCTGTTCCTCGAAGTTCAATCAGCTCAGGCCAGCTGCTGCTGGCCCATCAGTTCGTCAAAGGCTACCGCCTTGTCGGTCACCTTGGCAACGGACAGCACATAGTTGACGACGTTGTCCTCGATCGCGACACCTTCGATTTCCTGCAGACGCTGCGGCTGGGCGTAGTACCAGCGCACCACTTCTTCCGGATGCTCGTAGCTCTCGGCGGCCTCCTCGACGATGGCCTTGACCTGCTCCGGCTTCGCCTGGAGTTCCTTCTCCTTGACCAGTTCGGCCAACACGAGACCCAGCGTCACGCGACGCTTGGCCTGCTCGGCGAACCATTCCGGCTGGATCGGGAAATCCTTGACCTTCATGCCGCGCTGTTCCATGTCGTTGCGGGCGTTCTCCATCAGACGATGGATTTCCATCTCGACCAGCGCGTTCGGGATATCGATCGGGTTGGCCTTGATGATGGCTTCCATGACCTGATCCTTGACCTTGCCCAGGATGCGCTTCTTCACTTCGCGCTTCAGGTTGCCGGTGATTTCCTCACGCATCTTGGCAATGTCGCCATCGGCGACGCCAAGCGTCTTGGCGAATTCGGCATCGACTTCAGGCATGACGGGGCCGCTGACCTTCTTGACGGTGATCTCGAAGCTGACCTTCTGGCCAGCCAGTTCCTTGGCGAAATAGTCTTCCGGGAAGGTCATTTCGAAGGTCTTCGACTCACCGGCCTTGAGGCCTTCGACGGCCGTCTCGAAGTCGGCGAGCATCATGCCCTGACCGAGCACGAACGGGTAATCGCTGGCCTGGCCGCCCTGGAACGGCTCACCGTCCTTCTTGCCGAGGAAATCAATGACGACACGGTCTTCCTTGGCTGCACCACGGTCGACTGCCTCGTAGCGGACGCGCTGCTTGCGCAGGATCTCCAGCGTCTTGTCCACTTCGGCATCGGTCACTTCCAGCACCGGGCGCTCGACCTCGGCCGCCGACATGTCACCCAGCTTCACTTCAGGATAGACCTCGAATACGGCCGAGAACTCGACGTGCGTCGTGCTTTCGGTCTGCTTGGCCTCGATGCGCGGGTAACCGGCAACGCGCAGCTTGGCTTCGACGACCGCCATGCCGAAGGCGCGATCGATGGCTTCGTTCAGCGCCTCGTGGCGAGCCTGGTCGCCATACTGCTGACGCACGATGTTCGCCGGTACCTTGCCCGGACGGAAGCCCGGCAGCTTGACGTTCTTGCCCATGCGCTTCAGGCGGGCGTCAACGTCCTTGTCGAGGTCGGCAATGGCCACCGACAGGTCGAGGCGGCGCTCAAGTGCGCTCGGAGCCGGTTGCTGGGCATTGGTGTTTTCGGCGTTCGTTTGCATAGGAAATCCTGATTGAAGCGTGAGAGATTGAGCTGATCGATCAGCGGAATGGCTAAACGGCGAATTCTATCATGGCGAGACGGCGCGAAGCCATCGACCGGACCCCTTCGCTTACGCTACAATCGGCCCCGCTGTGCGGCGGTGGCGAAATTGGTAGACGCAACAGGTTTAGGTCCTGTCGCCCTTGGGTGTGGAGGTTCGAGTCCTCTCCGCCGCACCAGCCTACACAGACGAGCCTGCAACCGCCTTCGCTGCCCATGCCCGTCGACCATTACGAAAATTTCCCCGTTGCCTCGCTGCTGCTGCCAAAACGGCTGCGCCGCCCGATCGAAGCCATCTATCGCTTCGCACGCTCGGCCGACGACATCGCCGACGAGGGCGACGCCGCAGCGGCGGAGCGCCTTGCCAGCCTGGCCGAATACAACGCTCAGCTCGACCGCATCGCGGGCGGAGAACCGGTCGCCGGCCCGATCTTCGCCCCCCTCGCCCGCGAGATCGCCGAATGGAAGCTGCCGCTGCAGCTCTTCCGCGACCTGCTCGATGCCTTCGCACAGGATGTCGTCAAGACGCGTTATGCGAGCTACGCCGAGGTGCTCGACTACTGCCGTCGCTCGGCCAATCCGGTCGGCCGGCTGCTGCTGCACCTGGTCGACCGTGCCACGGACGAGAACCTGCAGCGTTCCGACGCCATCTGCAGCGCCCTGCAACTCGCCAACTTCTGGCAGGACATCGCCATCGACTGGCAGAAGGACCGCGTCTACCTGCCGCAGGAAGATCTCGCCCGTTTCGGTGTGAGCGAGGCACAGATCGCCGGCGCTGTCTGCGACGACAACTGGCGGCAACTGCTCGCCTTCGAGCTTGGCCGAACGCGCGACCTGATGCTGTCGGGCGCGCCGCTGGTTCATGAACTGCCCGGCCGCATGGGCTGGGAAATCCGCTTTACCGTCCAGGGCGGCCTTGCCATCCTGGAGCGAACTGCCGCCGTGGACGGCGACATCTTCCGTCGCCGCCCGAAACTTCGTGCATTCGACTGGCTGCTTCTCGGCGGTCGAGCGCTTATGATGTAGCCCCATGAATCCCGACGACTACTGCCAGCAGAAGGCCGCTTCGAGCGGCTCCAGCTTCTACTACAGCTTCCTCTTCCTGCCACCTGAGCGCCGGCGCGCGATCACCGCGCTTTATGCTTTCTGCCGCGAAGTGGATGATGTCGTCGATGAATGCCAGGACCCGTCCATCGCTTCCGCCAAGCTCGTCTGGTGGCGCATGGAAGTGGCCCGACTCTATGACGGCAAACCCGAGCACCCGGTGACGCAGGCACTGCAGGCGGTACTGCCGCAGTTCAGCCTGCCGCAGGAACAGTTGCTCGAGATCATCGACGGCATGGAGATGGATCTCACCCAGACGCGCTATCTCGACTTCAAGGGCTTGTCGCTCTACTGCTACCGGGTTGCCAGCGTCGTCGGCCTGCTCGCCGCTGAAATCTTCGGCTATACCGATCGCAGGACGCAGAAATACGCACACGACCTTGGCATGGCCTTCCAGCTGACCAACATCATCCGCGATGTCGGTGAGGACGCCCGCCGTGGCCGCATCTACCTGCCGATCGAGGATCTGCAGAAATTCGACGTCAAGGCGTCCGAAATCCTCAACGCGCAGTACTCGGACAATTTCCGCCGCCTGATGGAATTCCAGATCGCGCGTGCCGAGCAATACTACGAGCAGGCCTTCGCCAACCTGCCGGCCGTAGACCGTCGTGCGCAGCGCCCCGGCCTCGTCATGGCCGCCATCTACCGCGCCCTGCTCGACGAAATCCGCCGCGACGGCTGCACGGTCCTGACGCAGCGCACCTCGCTGACGCCACTTCGCAAGCTGTGGCTCGCCGTCAAGACCTGGGTCCGCGAGGGCTGAGCACGTGAGCTGCCTCGGTCGCGTCGCGATCGTCGGCGCCGGCTGGGCCGGGCTTGCCTGTGCCGTCGAGCTTGTCGCTGCCGGCATCCCGGTGACCGTCTTCGAATCTGCCCGCCAGCCTGGCGGACGGGCCCGCGCACTCGAAATCGACGGCCAGCGGCTCGATAACGGACAGCATCTGCTCGTCGGCGCCTATAGCGAGACCTTACGCCTGATGCGCCGTATCGGCGCCGCCCCCGAAAGGCTGTTCGAGCGCCGGCCGCTGCAACTGGAATTCCCGGGGCATTTTTCACTGCGCATCCCGGACCTGCCCGCCCCGCTCAACGTCGCCTGCGGACTTTTCGGCGCAAACGGCACCAGCCTCGGAGAAAAGCTCTCCGCCGCCCTTTTCATGCAGCGGCTCAAGCGTCGCCATTACCGGCTGTTGCGGGACAGCAGCGTTGCCGAGTGGCTCGACGCCGAAGGCCAGCAGGGTGCACTGCGCCGCCACCTCTGGGAACCGCTCTGCCTCGCCGCACTCAACACGGCGCCGCGACAGGCATCGGCGCAGGTTTTCGCGAACGTGCTGCGCGACAGCCTCGGCGGCGGACGTGACGCCGCCGACATGCTGCTGCCGAAAACAGATCTCGGGCGCCTTTTTCCGGAGCCGGCAACAAACTACGTGACCACGCACGGCGGTGAAGTCCGCCTGTCGGCAAGGATCAGTGCCCTGCAGCGTGACGGCAATGGCTGGCTGCTCGCATGTGGCGAGCACAACGAACGCTTCGATCAGGTCGTGCTGGCGATTGCCCCGCAGCATGTACCGCCGCTGCTCATTGCACGCCCGGCACACGAGGCCTTGCTGGTGCAGCTGGCCGATTATGACTATGAACCGATTGCAACGGCCTACCTCGCCTACCCACAGGAGACACGATTGTCCTGTCCGATGCTCGGGCTGGCAGGACCGGTCGGGCAATGGGTCTTCGACCGCGGACAGGCTGGAGGCAACGACGGTGTCTTCGCCTTCGTGCTGTCCGCCGAAGGCAAGTGGGACGAACTCGGCGACGCCGAACTCTGCCAGCGCCTGCATGGCGAACTGGTCGCGGCCGTCGGTCCGCTGCCGGCGCCGCATTGGCAGCGCGTCATCCGCGAACGGCGCGCCACCTTCTCCTGCCGGCCACATCTGCCGCGCCCGGGGCAGCAGACTGCCGAGCGCGGCCTGTGGCTGGCCGGTGACTACACGTGGGGAGACTACCCGGCGACCCTGGAAGGCGCCGTGCGCAGCGGCGTCGCCGCCGCGCGGGGAATACTGGGCTAGCCGGCGTTCTTGACGATCGCGGCCTTGATGATCGGTGCGAATTCGCGCCACAGGTACATGCCGCCCCCCACCAGCAGTGAAACCCCGACGATCAGCTGGATCGTGAAGCTGATCGCCTGACGCGACTGGCGACTGATCTTCTTCGCCGGATCAGTGGCGCCGCAACGCGGGCAGGCCATCGCGGAAGTATCGACCTGGTGTTCGCAGGCACGGCAGGGGACGAGGGACATGTTCGTTATTGTTCCGGCGAGATTCGATGACAGGATTCTAACCGCAAGCCAGCGCAAATGCGCCAGCGCGCGACTCAGGCTTCCTCGAGTCGTCCCGCATGCATGCGCAACCGACGCGCGCAGCGCGCCGCGATCTCCTCATCGTGGGTCACGAGAATGAGCGTCGTGCCCCGCTCGGCATTGATCGCGAACATCAGGTCAATGATCTGGTGGCCGGTCGTGGCGTCGAGGTTTCCGGTCGGCTCGTCGGCGAGGATCAGTTTCGGCCCGGGCGCGAAGGCGCGTGCCAGGGCGACGCGCTGCTGCTCACCGCCGGAGAGGTGCTTCGGATAATGCTTCATGCGCTGGCCGAGGCCGACCCGCTCCAGCCAGCCCCGCGCCTCGCCAGCCGCCGCGCGCTGGCCGGCCAGCTCGAGCGGTAGCATCACGTTCTCGAGCGCATTGAGCGACGGCAGCAGCTGGAACGACTGGAACACGAAACCGAGCATGCGCCCGCGCAGTACCGCCCGGGCATCCTCGTCGAGCACGTTGATCTCCTCGCCGTCGAGGAACACACTGCCGGCGCTCGGCTGATCCAGCCCTGCGAGCAGGCCGAGCAGCGTCGACTTGCCGGACCCCGAAGCGCCGACGATGGCAACCGTCTCGCCGGCCGCGACCGTAAACGAAATCTCGTGCAGAATGACGAGCGGCTCGCCCTCGCCGGCACCGTTCGCCACCTGCTTGCCCAGACCCGCTACCCGGACCATCGCTGCTTCGCTCACGCTGCCACCCATGAATGCCTTTCTTCGTCTGCTGATCCTGCTCGCCAGCCTGTCCCTCACGGCGACAGCCGGGGCTGCCGGCACCGTCCTCGTCTTTGGCGACTCGCTCTCAGCCGGCTACGGCATCCGGCAGGAGGCCGCCTGGCCATCGCTGCTGCAGAAGCGACTGGCCGAGAAACGCGTCGATTATAGCGTTGTCAATGCCAGTATCTCGGGAGAAACCACCGCCGGCGGCAGGAGCCGCATCGCCGAGGCGCTCGCGAGGCAGCGGCCGGCAATCGTCGTCGTCGCGCTCGGCGCCAACGACGGGCTGCGTGGCCTGCCGGTCCCGGCAATGAAGGAGAACCTGGCAGCGATGATCCGCGCTGCACGTACCGCAAAGGCGCGGGTGGTGCTGGTCGGCATGCGCCTGCCGCCCAACTACGGCCCTTATGCCGATGAGTTCCACAAGGTCTATGCAGAACTAGCGCGCAGCGAGAAGGTGGCGCTCGTTCCCTTCCTGCTCGACGGCATCGCCGACCAGCCACGACTGTTCCAGGCCGACACCATCCATCCGACGGCGGAGGCCCAGCCGCAACTGCTCGACAACGTGTGGGTGGCGCTGGCACCACTGTTAAAATAACAGGATGAAACACGGCCTTGCGTGCGTCGGCGACATCGCCGGCGCCGACACCCTCATCGACGTACGCTCACCTTCGGAATTCGCCGAAGACCACCTGCCCGGGGCAATCAACTGCCCGGTGCTCGACGACGACGAGCGCGCGCTGATCGGCACGCTCTACAAGCAGGTATCACCATTTGAAGCCAAGAAGCGCGGCGCCGCGCTCGTCGCCCGCAATATCGCACGCCATCTGGAAGCACAGTTCCTCGACCGCCCGAAGCACTGGGCGCCGATCATCTACTGCTGGCGCGGCGGCCAGCGCAGCGGTTCGATGGTCACCATCTTCCGCTCGATCGGCTGGAACGCCCGCCAGCTTGAAGGCGGCTACAAGGCCTGGCGGCGCGAGGTCGTCGCCGAACTCGACGTGCTGCCGCGGCAGTTCCGCTACCGCGTGCTCTGCGGCGCCACCGGCAGCGCCAAGAGCCGCATCCTGCAGGCAATCGGTGCGCTCGGCGAACAGATCGTCGATCTCGAAGCACTCGCCTGCCACAAGGGCTCGGTACTCGGTGTCCTGCCGGACGCGCCGCAGCCGCCGCAGAAGTATTTCGAAACCACGCTGCTGACGACGCTGCGCGAGCTCGATCCGGCGCGCCCGGTCTACGTCGAAGCCGAAAGCCGCAAGATCGGCCGCCTGCAGGTACCGGACGCGATGATCGAATCGATCCGTGCCGGCGATTGCCTCGCGATTGAGGCGCCACTGGCGGCACGCGTCGATTTCCTGCTGCGCGACTACGACTATTTCCTGCGCGACCCCGCCTGGCTGAACACCCGCCTGGCTGCACTCAAGGCCCTGCGCGGCGGGGAAACAGTGGCCCGCTGGCAGGCCTACGCCAGTCGGGGCGAATGGCGCACACTGGTAGAGGAGCTCCTGACCGGGCACTACGATCCGCTCTACCAGCGCTCCCAGGAACGCAACTACGCGGGTTTCGGCGCCCCGCACACCATCGCCGCCGCACAACTCACGCCAGCGGGAATCACCGCGGCCGCGCAAGCCATCGTCGACCGCTGAAACGATACATTGCGGTACACGGTCGCCGCCAGGCCACGGCTATACTCGCAGCCATGATCAATCGCCGCGACCGGAACCCGCCCGCGCACACCCCGCTCCACCGCGTTGCCGTGCTCCGTTCGCCCCTGCGCATGCTCCGACCTGTTATCACTGTTCCCGCCGCGCTCACCCTTGCGATCGCCCTTCTGGTCGTCACCGCCACTCCAGCCGAGGCCTTCGATCCCTTCGACACGCAGGCGACGATCCGCACCGGCGCCTGCACGCCACGCCAGCCGGCTGGCGCCCTCGGGCTCGCCGAAGTCGTCGATCTCGCGCTCTGCAACAATCCGCAGACGCGCGAGGCGTGGGCCAGCGCCCGCGTCCAGGCCGGGCTCGTCGGTGTAGCCCAGGCGCCCTACCTGCCCGCGATCAATGGCAATGTCGGCAGCAGCCGAAACCGCACCCGTGTCGAGGATCTGCCGGAAACCAAGCGGACGCTGAACAGCGCTTCGCTGGCGATCTCCTGGCTGCTCTACGATTTTGGCGCACGTGAGGCGACCCTCGAAAGCGCACGCGAACTGCTTGCCGCCGCCGTCTCGACACAGGACAGCACGGCACAGTCCGTTTTCCTCGCAGCCTTGCAGGCCTTCTTCCAGGTGCACGCCTTCGAGGCAGCACTCAACGCTGCCGAGCTTTCGGAGAAGGCCGCCCAGGAAAGCCTCGCTGCCGCCGAGGCCCGCTACCGTGCGGGCAACGCGACCCCTGCCGACCGCCTGCAGGCACAGACTGCACGCTCACAGGCAACGCTGACCCGCATCCGCGTCGCCGGCGAACTGCGCACCGCCCATGGCACGCTGGCCAACGCCATCGGGCTTGATGCCAACCGGCCGCTTGAACTGCGCCCGCTGGGCGCGGTGACGGCGCCGCCGGATTTCGATCGCAACGTCGAAGCACTGATTGCCGAGGCGCGCCAACGCCGACCGGACCTCGCCGCCGCCGAGGCGCAGTTACGTGCCGCCCGGGCATCGGTAGATGCCACGAAGGCCGCGCACCTGCCGAGCATTTCGCTCGGCGCGACGCCGAGCTGGCAGGACAACGGCGGCCTGACGACGAACGCATCCAGCATCGGGGTCTCGGTCAGCATTCCGCTGTTCTCCGGTTTCGGCCAGACCTACAAGGTACGCACCGCCGAAGCCCAGGCCGACCTGCGCGCTGCCCAGCGCGACCGGCTGCAGCTGCAGATCGCCCTTGACGTCTGGCGCTCCTACCAGAGCCTGCAGACAGCCACCCAATCGATGCGCACGACGACCGACCTGCTCGCCAGTGCCGAGCAGTCGGAGCGCGTCGCCCTCGGCCGCTACCGCGCCGGTGTCGGCAACATCCTCGACCTGCTTTCGGCGCAGAGCGCGCTCGCTGCCGCGCGCCAGCAGCGCGTGCAATCGGTCTACGACTGGAATGTCTCGCGCGCCACGCTGGCGCAATCGGTCGGCGTGCTCGATTCGGCCATCCTGCCGGCACTCGCCGGCGAACAGTCCCTGCCGCCGCTCGGCGGAAAGCCCTGATCATGAAGCTTTTCTCACGTAGAACCCTCTCCGCCCTCGCCGGCATCGTCGTCATCGCCGCCGGCACCGTCTACTGGTGGCAGGGGCGCACCCCTTCGCCCGAGCAGCGCTTCAAGCAGCAGGAGGCAGTGGTCGGCGACATCACGCAGAACGTTTCCGCGAACGGCACGCTGAGCCCGGTCACACTGGTCAACGTCGGCACGCAGGTCTCGGGGACCGTGAAGAAGCTGCATGTCGACTTCAACGACGCAGTCAAGGCCGGCCAGGTGCTGGCCGAACTCGACGATACCGTGCTCGCCGCCGCCGCCGGCCAGAGCGAGGCCAGCATTGCCAGCGCCAGGGCGTCGCTCGACCTCGCACAGGCCAATGAGGCGCGCATCCGCTCGCTCTTCGCCGAAGAGTATGTATCGCGCCAGGAACTCGACCAGGCGGTGCAGGCAAAGAAGGCGGCAGAGGCCGCCCTGCGCCTCGCCCGCGCACAGAACGACCGCGACCGCGCCAACCTCGGCTACTCGGTGATCCGCTCACCCGTCTCCGGCGTCGTCGTGGATCGCCAGATCGACGTCGGACAGACCGTTGCGGCAAGCTTCCAGACGCCGGTGCTGTTCAAGATCGCACAGGACCTGCAGCAGATGCAGATCTACACCAGCTTTGCCGAGGCCGACATCGGCGGCATCAAGGTCGGGCAGCCGGTCCGCTTCAACGTCGATGCCTTTCCGAACCGCCAGTTCAAGGGCAGCGTCAAGCAGTTGCGCCTGAACCCGACGACAACGCAGAACGTCGTCACCTACAACGTCGTCGTCGAGGTGGAGAACCCGGACCAGGCGCTGCTGCCGGGGATGACCGCCTACGTCAATATCGCCGTCGCGCACCGCAAGGACGTCCTGACGGTGCCGAATGCGGCACTGCGCTTCCGGCCGCCCGCTGACGTCGCAGCCGCCGGCGCATCCGGGAAGGATGCATCCCGCGCTGCCGAGGGTGGTGGCACGCCGCCGCGCCAGGGTGGCGGCAGGAAACGCGACAGCGGCAGCGGCACGGTCCACGTGCTGGCCGATGGCAAGCTGAAGGCGGTGCTGGTTGGTGTCGGCATCACCGACAACCGTGTCACCGAAATTACGAGTGGCGACCTCAAGGCAGGCGACCACGTCATCATCGGCGAGAATCTCAGCACTGACGCGCCCGCCGCGGGCAACGGGCCGCGCATGAGGATGTTCTGATGGCGGGAACGGCGGTCATCGCGGTTTCGCGGCTGACCAAGTCCTATGAAACGGCAGCGGGCCTCTTCCCGGCGCTGAAGGGTGTCGACCTGACCATCCACAGCGGTGAATACGTCGCGGTGATGGGGCCCTCCGGTTCCGGCAAATCGACCTTCATGAACCTGCTCGGCTGCCTTGATCGGGCAACGTCCGGCGACTACATCCTCGACGGGCGTCATGTCGAATCGCTGACACCGGACGAACTCGCCGCGCTGCGCGGATGCACGATCGGCTTCGTCTTCCAGGGCTTCAACCTGCTGCCACGCATGTCGCTCGAAGACAACGTCGCATTGCCGCTCGTCTACGCCGGCATCGATCTCGCCGCCCGCCGCCAACGGGCCCGCGAGATGCTCGAACGGGTGGGTCTCGGCAATTACGCCACCTCGCTGCCGAGCCGCATCTCCGGCGGCCAGCAGCAGCGCGTCGCGATTGCCCGCGCGCTGGTGAACCAGCCGCGACTGATCCTGGCCGACGAACCGACCGGCAACCTCGACAGCCATACCAGCGAGGAAATCATGGCGCTCTTCGGCGAACTGAACCGCGAAGGCATCACCATCGTGCTGGTCACCCACGAGCCCGATGTCGCGCAGCACGCCCGGCGGCAGGTCCGCTTTCTCGATGGCGTGATCGTCAGCGACCGGCCAACCGGTGCGGCGGAAAGGCCGGAGGCACTGCCATGCTGAAGGCGATGCTCGGCGAAGCCTGGCTGGCGATGGGTGCGAACCGCCTGCGGACCGCGCTGACGATGCTCGGCATGGTCATCGGTGTCGGCGCCGTCGTGCTCATGATGGCCATCGGTCAGGGTGCCCAGATGGCCGTTCAACAGACGATCAGCACGATGGGCAGCAACATTTTCGTCGTGCTGTCCGGTTTCACCGCCACTGCCGGCATCCGCAGCGGCGCGGGCAATGCGCCGACCCTGCGCGTCGCCGATGCGGAAGCGATCGCCGAGCTGGACGGCGTACAGGCGGTCGCCCCGATCCACCAGGGGTCGGCACAGCTCGTGCACGCCGGCAACAACTGGAACGCCTGGGTGATCGGCACCACACCCACCTATTTCGACATCCGCTCCTGGCCGGTCACCGAAGGCGCGCCGTTCACCGATTCCGACCTGCGCTCGGCCACGCGCGTGGCACTGATTGGACAGACGGCAGCGAAGAACCTGTTCGGTAACGACAGCCCGGTCGGCAAGACGCTGCGGATCGGGCAGACGCCATTCACCGTCGTCGGCCAGCTGGCCCCGAAGGGACAGAATCTCGACGGCCGCGACCAGGATGACGTGGTCGTGATTCCGCTGACCACGGCACAACGCAAGGTATTCGGCACGCCCTTCCAGGGGTCCGTGCGCCAGATCATGGTGCAGGCCGCCGCGCAGGAGCTCATGCCGGCTGTCGAGCAGTCGATGACCGCCCTGCTCCGTCAGCGCCACCGCCTGCGCGAAGGGCAGGAGAACGATTTCTCGCTGCGCAACCTGACCGCCGTCGCCGACTCCGCCGCCGAAACGACGCGCGTGATGTCGCTGCTGCTCGGCGCCATCGCTTCGGTTTCGCTGGTCGTCGGCGGGATCGGCATCATGAACATCATGCTCGTCTCGGTCACCGAGCGGACGCGGGAGATCGGCATCCGCATGGCCATCGGCGCCCGCCAGCGTGACATCCTGACGCAGTTCCTGCTCGAGGCCATCATCATCTCGATTGCCGGCTGCCTGATCGGGCTGCTGCTCGGCATCGGTGGAGCCGTCGCCGTCAATGCAGCGACCAGGACTGCCGTCGTGATCTCCGGCAGTTCGGTGCTGGTCGCCTTCGGCGTTGCCGCCGGCGTCGGCATCTTCTTCGGTTTCTACCCGGCCCGCAAGGCAGCGGCACTCGATCCGATCGAGGCATTACGCTACCAGTAGCCCGCAGCACACTGACCCGGTGGCCGGATAGATGGCGCTGGCGATCGACTGACGCTATGCTTCCGCAGAACCTTGCCGCTCGATCCTTGTCCTATCGCGATTGAAGAAGCGACCCAACGATGCGAATCAGCCAGCGCCGGCAGACCATTGCGATCGTCCTCGTTCCGACCCTGCTGTCGCTGTTGCTGCTCGGCGTCATCCTTCGTGCATCGCTCCACGCATGGGTCGTGGAACGGTGGTCCAGCGACCAGATTGCCTTCGTCGAGAGTGTCGCCAACAACCTCGACGACCATATCCAGCAATCCGTGAGCTTGCTGAAATTCGCCGCCAAACAACCCGAATTCAGCAGCCTCCCCGAGCGACGCCACATCGACCGCAGTCTTAACGGACTCCCCGAACATCTCGATGCTGCCAAGCGCAGGATTCTCGAAACGCTCCGCGTCGACGGCAACTTTTCCGTACTCTTCGTCCTCACGCCCGAGGGCGACCATTACATCTCGCACCCCTATCAGGTACAGCGCAAGCTGACCCGTTACAACCTCGCCGATCGCCCCTATTTCAAGGCCGCCGCGCGCTCCGGAGAAATGGTCATTTCCGACAGCTTCGTCGGTGCCGACGGCATTCCAGCGGTGGCGATCGACCTGCCGATTCTCGCCGCAGACGGCAGGATCATCATGCATCTCGGCGGAGTGATTCACCTGACACAACTGTCCAACCAGCTGGTGCCCGCCCGGGTCGCGCCGTTCGACCAGGTCGTCCTGCTCGATCGCGCGGACAGGGTCATCGCCAGCAGCGATGCCTCGCGCATCGGCACTGAACTTTCCGAGCCCCTGGCCTCGCACCCCTCGCTGCTCGCCGAAAAGACCGCCATCGCTTCCGGGCGCATGGTCGAAGTGCCACGCAGCAGCAACACGCATGGCGTCGAAGTTCTGCGCACCAGGGATCTCAAGGGTGCGGAGTGGCTGGCGTTCGATACGGCACTGAAAACCGGCTGGCGCATCTTCCTCTTCCGCGACATGGCGCACCTGCGTGACGAAGTGGAGCCGCAGGTCACGCGCCTGACACTGGTCGTTGCACTGCTGCTGCTGCTGCCGGCACTGCTCGGACTCGCCCTGGCACTGCGTTTCAGCCGCCGCTGGCGGCTTGCCGATGCGCAATTGCACGAGGTCAACGCGGCCCTGGCCGACCGCGTCGAAAAACGCACCGCCGACCTCCGCAAATCGGAGACGCGCTTCCGGACGCTGTTCGAGTACACCGCCGATGCGGTGATCGTCCTCGATGCCGGACGATGCGTAGACTGCAACCCGGCGGCGGTGCGCCTCTATGGCGCCGGTAGCCGGGAGCGCCTGATCGGACTGCAATCGACCGATGTTTCGCCCCCACGCCAACCCGACGGCACGGATTCGAGGGAGATTGCCCGCCGCCATCTGGAGGAAGCATCAGCCAGGGGAAGCTGCACTTTCGAGTGGGCCTATCGCCGTCTCGATAGCAACGAAGTCCTCGCAGCCGAAGTCACGCTCAGCGCAATGGAGATCGATGGCCGGCCGCTGATCCAGTGCAACGTACGCGACACCACGGAGCGGAAACGGACACTCGAGGAATTGTTCCGCTACCGCAATCATCTGGAAGAACTGGTCCAGCAGCGCACCCGGGAACTGGCGGAAGCCAAGGAGGCGGCAGAAGGTGCCAACCGTGCGAAGAGCGCCTTCCTCGCCAACATGAGCCACGAGATCCGGACGCCGCTGAATGCGATCACCGGCCTGACCCACCTGCTGAAGCGCGAAGGCGTCTCGCCAACCCAGGCAGAACGCCTCGAGAAGATCGGCCACGCCGGCCAGCATCTGCTGTCGATCATCAATGACATTCTCGACCTGTCGAAGATCGAGGCCGGCAAGCTCGGCCTGGAGCAGACCGATGTCGACCTGCGGGCGATCGCGGCAAACGTCGTATCGACGCTGCAGGAGCGGGCACAGGCCAAAGGGCTTCAGCTGCTGATGGACATCGGCCCGCTACCCGATCGCCTGCAGGGTGATCCGACACGCCTCAGCCAGTCGCTGCTCAATTACGCGAGCAACGCCCTCAAGTTCACGCTGCAGGGGCAAATCACGCTGCGCATTTTCAGCCTTCAGGTCGATGAACACAGCGCACTTGTCCGATTCGAAGTCACTGACACCGGACCGGGCATCGACAGCGAAACCCAGGCCCGCCTGTTCAGTGCCTTCGAGCAGGCAGACAATTCGACCACGCGAAGGCACGGGGGGACGGGCCTCGGGCTTGCGATCACCCGCCGACTGGCGGAGTTGATGGGCGGCGACTCCGGCGTCGTCAGCACGCCCGGCACAGGCAGCACCTTCTGGTTCACGGCGCGATTGCACCGCCACGCGGGAACGGCGGCTTCGCTCGCGGCACCGCAGGGCAAGGCCGAAGACCGGCTCCTCCTCGAGCATAGCGGCAAGCGCGTGCTGCTGGTCGAGGATGAGCCGGTCAATCGCGAAGTGGCGCTCGAACTGCTCAAGGATGTCGGACTCGACATCGATATCGCCGAGGATGGCGAGCAGGCCGTCGCCGCCGTCAGCGCCCGCAGCTACGATCTCGTGCTGATGGACATGCAGATGCCGCGCATGGACGGCCTCGAAGCCACGCGCTGCATCCGCGCCTTGCCCACGGGCGCGGCACAGACGATCATCGCGATGACGGCGAACGCCTTCGCCGAAGACAAGGCGCGCTGCTTCGAGGCCGGCATGGACGATTTCATCGGCAAGCCGATCGACCCGGAGAGTTTCTTCGCGACGCTGCTGAAGTGGCTTGAAAGGAAGCGCTGAAACTTTGCCAAGCCGACCCCTCCGGGCGCAGAATGGTCCGGGACGTTCCGGAACGCGCCGACATGCAAACCTGAAGAGGCGGAGATGGCAGAGGAGACGAAGCGCACAGGCGCAGGATTCGGCTTGCTGAACGGCAAGCAGGCCCCCGGTGATTTCTGGGGCGGACTGGCCGCGATGCTGGTCGTGCTGCCGGCCTCGATTGCCTTCGGCGTCACCGTCTATTCGGCCATCGGCCCGACCTATGCGGCCTACGGCGCCATTGCCGGCATCGTCGGCGCAACCGTGATCGGCCTCGTCGCCGCGACCCTGGGTGGCACCGACCGCCTGATCAGCGCGCCGTGCGCCCCGGCAGCAGCCGTGCTGGCAGCCTTTGCGATCGAGCTCGTCCGTCAGGGCGTCGCCTCGTCGGTGATCGTGCTGCTGATGATCATGCTCGGGGTCATCGCCGGCCTCATCCAGATCCTGCTCGGTTTCGTCGGCATCGGGCGCCTGATTCGCTACATTCCCTATCCCGTCGTCAGCGGCTATCTCTCGGCTGTCGGCCTGATCATCATCGGCAGCCAGATTCCCCGTTTCGTCGGTGCCGCGCCTGACGCTCAGTGGTGGGACATCATCGTTTCGCCACAGACATGGGACTGGCGCGCCGTCACGGTAGGCTGTGCCACCGTCTGCGTCGCGCTGCTCGCGCCGCGCATCACGCAGAAGGTGCCAAGCACGATCCTCGGCGTCCTGGCCGGGCTGCTGACCTATTTCGTGCTCGCCATCGACGATGTCGACCTGCGCACGCTTGGCGACAACGCGCTCGTCGTCGGCCCGATCGACATCGCGCCGCAGGCCTATTTCGTCTCGGTCTCGACACGCTGGCGGGAAATCGGCGAACTCAAGGTCGGGCAGATCGCCGCGCTCTTCGGCAGTGCCCTGACCCTTGCCGTGCTGCTCTCCATCGACACGCTGAAAACCTGCGTCATCCTTGACCAGCTGACCCGTACCCGCCACGACTCCAACCGTGAACTGATCGCCCAGGGCATGGCCAACGTCTCGGCCTCGGCAGTCGGCGGCATTCCCGGTGCCGGCACCATGGGCGCCACCGTCGTCAACCTGACCAGTGGCGCACAGACCCGGGCAAGCGGCGTCATCGAGGGCCTCTTCGCCCTCTTCGCCTCGCTCATTCTCGGCAATTTCATCGCCTGGATTCCGGTCGCCGCACTGGCCGGCCTGCTGATCGTGATCGGCGTTCGCATGATCGACCGCGAGCCGCTGCGTTTCATCGAGTCGCGCGCCACCGTCTTCGATTTCGCGGTCGTTGCCGTCGTCGTCATCGTCGCGATGACGATCGGCCTGATCGCCGCTTCGGCGGTGGGTGTGGCCATGGCGATCATTCTCTTCGTGCGCGAACAGGTCGGGGGTTCGGTCGTTCGCCACAAGGTCTATGTGAACCAGATCTCCTCGACCTGGCACCGTCCGGAAGCCGAGATGCTGGTGCTGTCGCAGAAGGGCGACCAGGCCGTCGTCGTGGAACTGCAGGGCAGCCTGTTCTTCGGCACGACACAGCAGCTGTACGGCGATCTCGAGCCGGAACTGCGCTCGCGCCAGTACGTCATTCTCGATCTGAAGCGCGTGCAGTCGGTCGACGTCACCGCCGCGCACATGCTCAACCAGATCCGCGACGTACTTGCCGAGCGCGACGCGCATTTACTGCTTTCGAATGTGCGTGAAAACCTGCCGAACGGGCGCAATCTGCGCGAATTCCTCGTGCAGACGGGGCTGCTCGACAACAGCGACGTGGTGCGCGTGTTTCCGAACCTGGACAATGCCATTGCCTGGGTCGAGGAGCGGCTGCTGGGCGAACGGGAGAACGGTCTCGTGGCCGTCGAGGAGCCAGCGATGCAACTGGCCGAGATGGATCTCTTCAGCAAGCGCAAGGACGAAACGCTTAAAGAACTTGAAATGCGCATGGAGACGCGGACGTACAAACCCGGTGAAACGGTCTACGCACGCGGCCAGCCGGGCGACGAGATCTTCTGGATCCGGCGGGGCGCTGTCTTCATCTTCGCACCGATGGGCGCCGGGCGGACGCGCCACGTTGCCAGCTTCGGACGCGGCGATTTCTTCGGTGGACTGGCCTTCCTCGATGCCCAGCCGCGCAGCAACGACGCCATCGCACAGACGGATACCGAGGTCTATGTGCTTTCACGCGAGCAATTCAACCAGATCGCGGAAACGCACAAGAAGCTTGCCAACACCCTCATCCTGGCCATCGCGCGGACGATGGCGCGAAGGCTGCGCCACGCCGATTCCGAACTCGCGATGCTGCAGGAGTACTGATATGCAAAAAGGCAGCCGTAGCTGCCTCTCTCCGCGCGTCTCCTCCAATCCTCGCTAGCGGGCGGGCTTCCTGGCGGGAGGCGCTGGCGCAGGCGACGCGGGGACAACCTTGCTGTCATCAGTGGCGCCCGCCTTTTCAGGAATCTGCACGAATACTTCATCCTGCTTGATCATGCCGAGTTCGAAGCGGGCGCGCTCCTCGATCGCCTCATAGCCCTGCTTGAGGTCACGCACTTCGGCATCGAGGCCACCGTTCCGAACTTCCAGCTTGCGGTTGGCATCCTTCTGCTGCGTCAGCTGGCGATCATAGTCCCAGACCTTGAGCCAGCCGCCCTTGCCGAGCCACAGCGGGTACTGCAGGAGGACCAGCAGCGCGATCAGGGCGAGCGTCAGCCAGCGCATGGTTCAGCCACCATGCCCATGAAAAGAGGGGCGGCAGCCCGTCAAGGCCGCACACCCCTCATGATCCATCGCTGCGCGAGTAGAAATCAACGCAGGTTGTAGAACGCTTCGCGCCCCGGGTAGCCAGCGGTGTCACCGAGATCTTCCTCGATACGCAGCAGCTGGTTGTACTTGGCGATGCGGTCCGAACGGGACAGCGAGCCGGTCTTGATCTGCAGCGCGTTCATGCCGACGGCGATGTCGGCGATGGTGCTGTCCTCGGTCTCACCCGAGCGGTGCGAGATCACGGCGGTGTAACCGGCGCGCTTGGCCATCTCGATGGCGGCGAAGGTTTCGGTCAGGGTGCCGATCTGGTTGATCTTGATCAGGATCGAGTTGGCAACGCCCTTCTTGATGCCTTCCTTGAAGATGCGGGTGTTGGTGACGAACACGTCGTCGCCGACGACCTGCACCTTGCTGCCGAGGCGGTCGGTCAGCAGTTTCCAGCCATCCCAGTCGCCTTCAGCCATGCCGTCCTCGATCGAGACGATCGGGAACTGGTCGGCGAGGTTGGCGAGATAGTCGACGAACTGGGCCGAGGTCAGTTCCAGGCCTTCGCCGGCCAGCTTGTACTTGCCGTCCTTGTAGAACTCGGAGGCGGCGCAGTCGAGCGCGATCAGCACGTCCTGGCCCGGCGTGTAGCCGGCCTGCTCGACAGCCTGCAGGATCAGCTGGATGGCTTCGGCATGGCTGCCGAGGTTCGGGGCGAAGCCGCCTTCGTCACCGACGGCGGTCGAGAAGCCTTTCTTGTCGAGCAGTTTCTTCAGCGCGTGGAAGACTTCGGCGCCGCAGCGCAGCGCTTCGCGGAAGGTCGGCAGGCCGACTGGCATGATCATGAATTCCTGGATATCCAGGCTGTTGTTGGCATGCTCGCCACCGTTGATGATGTTCATCATCGGCACCGGCATCTGCATCGGGCCGGAACCGCCGAAATAACGGTACAGCGGCAGGCCGGATTCCTCGGCAGCGGCCTTGGCCACGGCCATCGACACGGCGAGCATGGCGTTGGCGCCGAGGCGCGACTTGTTGTCGGTGCCGTCGAGGT
>DAORCC010000027.1:0-19928 GCA_035345235.1 Azospira sp. | reverse complement strand
GGCGACATGGCCAAGGCGGAAGAGGTCCTGCGCGTCAAGCTGGGCAACAAGGCGACCAAGGCCGCGACCCGTATCGCTGCCGAAGGCATCGTCGGTGTCGATATCTCGGCCGACGGCAAGCTCGGTTCAATCATCGAAGTGAACTGCGAGACCGACTTCGTTGCCAAGAACGATGACTTCCTGGCGCTGGTCAAGGGCTGTGCCCAGCTGGTCTCGGCCAAGAACCCGGCTGATGTGGCCGCCCTGTCGGCGTTGCCGATGGGCGAAGGCACGGTCGAATCGACCCGTTCCGCACTGGTCGGCAAGATCGGCGAAAACATGTCGCTGCGCCGCTTTGTGCGCGTCGAAGCCAAGGGCAAGCTGGTTTCCTACATCCACGGCGGCGCCAAGATCGGCGTGCTGCTGGATCTGGTCGGTGGTGACGAGCAGCTGGGCAAGGACATCGCCATGCACATCGCTGCGTCGAAGCCGAAGTCGCTGGACGCTTCGGGCGTCTCGCAGGATCTGATCGACACCGAGCGCCGTGTAGCCATTGAGAAGGCTCGCGCCGACAACAAGCCGGAAGCGATGCTGGAAAAGATCGCCGACGGTACGGTGCAGAAGTTCCTTAAGGAAGTCACCCTGCTCGCGCAGGTCTTCGTCAAGGCCGAAGACGGCAAGCAGACGATCGAACAGCTGTTGAAAGCGAAGGGCGCCTCGATCGCCGGCTTCACGCTGTATATCGTCGGCGAAGGCATCGAGAAGAAGGTGTCCGACTTCGCTGCTGAAGTGGCTGCCCAGGCTGCTGCCGCTGCACAGAAGTAACCCGTCCCAAAAGAGGTAACTACGAGACCATGACCGACAGCACTCCCAAGTTCAAGCGCATCCTCCTCAAGCTCTCCGGCGAAGCCCTGATGGGCGGCGACGCCTACGGCATCAATCGCCAGACCATCGGTGAGATCGTTCAGGAGATAAAGGCGGTTGCCGACATGGGGGTGCAGATCGGCGTGGTCATCGGTGGCGGCAACATCTTCCGGGGTGTTGCCCCCGCTGCTACCGGCATGGATCGCGCCCAGGCCGACTACATGGGCATGCTGGCGACGGTCATGAACAGCCTCGCCATGCAGGATGCGATGCGCGTTGCCGGCATTCCATGTCGCGTGCAGTCGGCCCTTTCGATCGAGCAGGTGGTCGAGCCGTACATTCGCGGCAAGGCCATCCGCTATCTCGAGCAGGGGCGCATCGTGATTTTTGCGGCTGGTACCGGCAACCCGTTTTTCACCACCGACACTGCCGCCGCACTGCGCGGCGCCGAGATCGGCGCCGAGATCGTGCTCAAGGCGACCAAGGTTGATGGTATCTATACGGCCGATCCAAAGAAGGATGCGTCAGCGACGCGTTATGACCGGATCAGCTTCGACGAAGCGATTTCCCGTGGTCTCGGGGTCATGGATGCGACTGCGTTTGCGCTGTGCCGCGACCAGAAGCTGCCGATCAATGTCTTCTCGATCTTCAAGACCGGCGCGCTCAAACGCGTCGTGATGGGCGAGAACGAAGGCACGCTGGTCTATTGCTGAAGGAGAAATTTCGATGATCGCCGATATCAAGAAGAATACCGAATCGAAGATGCAGAAATCGCTTGAGGCGTTGAAGAACGACCTCGCGAAAATCCGCACCGGCCGTGCCCATACCGGCCTGCTCGACCATATACAGGTCGAATACTACGGGTCCATGGTTCCGCTGGCCAATGTTGCGAACGTGACCTTGGTCGACGCCCGAACCATTGGCGTTCAGCCGTGGGAAAAGCCGATGGTGGCGAAGGTCGAGAAGGCCATCCGTGATTCCGATCTTGGCCTCAACCCGGCCACGCAGGGCGAGCTGATCCGCGTGCCGATGCCGGCGCTGACCGAGGAGCGTCGCAAGGAGCTGACCAAGGTCGTCAAGCACGAAGGCGAAAATGCCAAGGTCGCCGTGCGTAACCTGCGCCGCGATGCCAATGCCCATCTGAAGGATGGCGTGAAGGCGAAGGACATCTCGGAGGATGACGAGCGTCGTGCCCAGGACGATATCCAGAAGCTCACCGACAGGTATGTCGCCGAAATTGACAAGATGCTCGCTCAGAAGGAGAGCGAGCTGATGGCCGTCTGAGGCGGGCACAATGTCGCGATTTGTCAGTTCGACTCTGGGTGTCCCGGCGAGTGGAAGGGTTCCTCGCCACGTGGCCATCATCATGGATGGCAACGGGCGTTGGGCGAAGAAGCGCTTCATGCCGCGTGTTGCCGGGCATACGCGCGGCGTCGAAACTGTCCGCGAAATGGTCCGCGCCTGTCTTGAGCGCGGGATCGGGTATCTGACGCTGTTTGCCTTCAGCTCCGAGAACTGGCGGCGCCCTGAAGAGGAAGTGACGCTGCTGATGCAGCTCTTCGTCAAGGCGCTCCGCCATGAAGTGGTCAAGCTCGATCGGAACGGCGTTCGCCTCAAGGTGGTCGGTGACCTCAGCCGGTTCGACAGCGGGTTGCGCGACATGATCGCTGCTGCGGAAGAAAAAACCGCAGGCAACGATCGCCTGATCCTCACTGTCTGCGCCAACTATGGCGGCCGCTGGGACATTCTGCAGGCTGCCAATCGCCTGGCGCAGGCCGAGCCGGAGAAATCCGGCCAGTGGCAGGAGGCGGACCTCGCCCCCTATCTGTCGATGCACTACGCGCCGGAGCCTGATCTTTTCATCCGTACCGGCGGTGAAGAGCGGGTGAGCAATTTCCTGCTCTGGCAACTCGCCTACGCCGAGTTCTATTTCACCCAGACGCTGTGGCCGGAATTCAACGATGAGGCATTGGACAAGGCGATCGCCTCGTTTCAGCAGCGCGAGCGCCGCTTCGGCCGCACCAGCGAACAGCTTGTCGCCGACCCACATCCGCCCGTATCCGCCAGTTGCAAGGCTGACGCGAAGCACTCCGATCTAGATGCTTAAGACGCGGGTCATCACCGCGCTGTGCTTGCTGGCCGGTTTTCTTGCGGCAGTTTTCCTGTTGCCGCCGGCGGGCTGGGCGTGGCTGGTTGCCGTTCTTTCTGTCATCGCCGGCTGGGAGTGGGGCGGTTTCATGAAACTGTCCCGTAATGGACGTGTCGTCCTTGGCGTGATGGTCGGTTGCCTCAGTGGCATGACGGTACTCCTGTTTCCCGCCGCAATGGGCGGGGAAGGGTGGAGTGAAGCGCTGGCCTGGAAATTCGGCCGCTGGCTCTACGTACCGGCAGTCGTTTTCTGGTTGCTGCTGCTGCCGTGCTGGCTGTGGCGACGCTGGCCGTTGCCGGGAACGTTGGGCGGCTTGCTGGTTGGCGCACTGGTCCTTTTTCCGACCTTTCTCGCTTTCGTCCAGCTGCGGCAGTTGGGCCCCTGGACCCTGGTCAGCATTCTGGCGCTGGTCTGGGCTGCTGACGTTGCCGCCTATTTTTCCGGCCGTGCTTTCGGCAAGCGCAAGCTGGCACCGAACATCAGCCCGGGAAAGACCTGGGCAGGGGCCTGGGGCGCCGTTGCGGGCGTGCTGGTCTATGGTTTCATGGCAAAAATCTGGTTGCCGGTTGCGCTGCAACCGAATCTGCCGCTGTTCGCAGCCGTTCTGATGCTGCTGACGGCATTGAGCATCGTCGGCGATCTTTTTGAATCCCTGCTGAAACGACAGGCCGGGCTCAAGGACAGCAGTAATATCCTGCCCGGGCATGGCGGCCTGCTGGATCGGATCGACAGCCAGACCTCGACGCTGCCGATCGTCGCGCTGCTCTGGCTGTATTCCGCCGCCTGACAACACTCGAACCAGAACCGTCTCGTGGCTGCTTCTCTCGTCAATCTCACCATCCTGGGTTCGACCGGCTCGATCGGTCTCAGTACGCTCGATGTCGTGCGCCGGCATCGCGATCGCTACCGCGTGCGGGCCCTGTGTGCCCACCGGCAGGCGGACGTGCTTTTCGAGCAATGTCTTGAGTTCTCTCCGGACTATGCCGTGCTTGGCGATCCGCAGGCCGCAGCCGAACTCCAGCGTCGCCTTGTGTCGGCAGCGCTGGCGACTGAAGTGCTCTCAGGCGTGGATGCACTGGAACGGATGGCAGCCCTTCCGGAAGTCGATGCCGTGATGGCGGCAATTGTCGGCGCTGCGGGCCTTCGTCCGACGCTGGCCGCGGCCCGCGCCGGCAAACGAATCCTGCTCGCGAACAAGGAAGCCCTGGTCATGGCCGGCCCGGTATTCATGCGCGTCGTCCAGGAAAATGGTGCTATTTTACTGCCGATCGATAGCGAACATAACGCTATATTTCAATCACTTCCGAGTGGTTTTAAAAGTACTGTGTCAGGAGATCTCGCCGCCCGCGGTGTCAAACGTCTGTTACTGACGGCTTCCGGCGGCCCCTTCCGTCAGGCAGACCCCGAGCGCTTGTCGGAGGTGACGCCTGAACAGGCGGTCGCCCATCCGAACTGGTCGATGGGCCGCAAAATCTCCGTCGACTCGGCCACGATGATGAACAAGGGGCTGGAAGTCATCGAAGCGCACTGGTTGTTTGGTGTACCTGCCGACCGGATCGACGTCGTGATCCATCCGCAAAGCGTCATCCATTCGATGGTCGAATACATCGACGGCTCGGTGATCGCCCAGCTCGGCAACCCTGACATGCGAACACCGATCGCGCACGCACTGGCGTATCCCGAGCGTATCGAAAGCGGTGTCGCGTCCCTTGACCTGTTCCGTGTTGCCCGCTTCGATTTCGAGATGCCTGATGTAGAACGCTTTCCGTGTCTGGCCTTGGCGTTCCGGGCCTTGCGTGCGGGTGATAGCGCGCCGGCAACTCTGAATGCGGCCAACGAGGTTGCCGTACAGGCCTTTCTGGATGGCCAACTCGGTTTCATGGAAATTCCTGCGCTCGTCGCAGCAGCCCTCGATGCGCTGCCGCCGCGCCCGCTCTTGTCGCTCGACGATGTGCTCGCGGCGGACGCTGCGGCCCGTGAATTCGCCGTAAGCCATCTCTCTGCGCGGCAGCCGGCGTGAGCAATTTCCTGTACTACCTCGCGGCCTTTGCGGTCGTACTCGGCGTCCTCATTGTCGTCCATGAGTACGGGCACTATCGCGTTGCCCGCCTTTGCGGCGTCAAGGTGCTCCGCTTTTCGGTCGGCTTCGGCCGGCCGCTGTGGCAGCGCCGATTCGGTCCGGATGGCACCGAATGGGCAATCGGCGTCTTTCCTTTGGGCGGATACGTCAAAATGCTTGACGAGCGGGAGGCGCCTGTCGCCCCCGAGGAACTGCATCGTGCCTTCAACCGACAGTCGGTCTGGCGTCGCAGCGTCATCGTGGCAGCGGGGCCGGGCGCCAATTTCCTGCTCGCGCTTTTCCTCTATTGGGGAATTTTCTGGAGCGGCACCAACGAGCTGCGTCCCATCGTCGGCACGCCGCCAGCGGCCACAGCGGCTGCTGCCGCCGGTTTCGTGAATGGCGAGCGCGTATTGCGCGTTGGCGATACGGATGTCCTGACCTGGGAAGACGTCCGTTGGCTATTGCTGCAGCGTGCGGTGGATGAAAGCAGCGCCGATCTGGAGGTCATCAACGAGCGACAGGAAATCGTCGTGCGCAGGCTGGATCTTTCCGGAATACGCCAGTCGGGCTGGGAGGGTGACGCCTTCGACCGGCTCGGCCTCACGTTCTATCGTCCCAAGGTGCCGCCCGTGCTTGGCAAGGTGGTTGGCGGCGGTGTCGCTGATCTTGCCGGAATGCGGGTGGGAGACCGTGTCGAAGGCATCGACGGTGAACCGATCGATCACTGGTCGCAGGTGGTAGGCATCATCCGCGCCTCCGCAGGCAAGGCGCTGGAAATCGACGTCGCCCGCGGCGAGCAGCAGCTCCGTCTGCGCGTGACACCGGAACTGCACGAGGAAAAAGGGCGCCGCTTCGGGCGGATCGGTGTCGCCGTCAAGGAGAGTGGCCTTCCCCGTGAGGAGTTGACGGTTCGTGTTGCACACGGGCCGGTTGACGCGCTGGGCAAGGCGGCACGGGAAACCTGGGATAAATCGGTGTTCAGCCTTGTGATGCTTGGCAAGATGGTGACCGGCGAAGTCTCGTGGCGAAACCTCTCCGGCCCGGTGACGATTGCGGACTATGCAGGTCAGTCGGCACGGCTCGGGCTCGAGTATTATTTGAAGTTCATGGCGCTGGTGAGTATCAGCCTCGGCGTCCTGAATCTGCTGCCCATTCCGATTCTGGATGGGGGGCATTTGATGTATTATGTCGTCGAAATTGTCAGAGGTGGCCCGGTCTCGGAGAAAGCCATGGAGATCGGCCAGCAAATAGGCATGGCGCTGCTTCTGATGCTCATGGCGTTTGCCTTCTACAACGATATCAATCGACTGGTTTCCGGCTGAAGATGAAGAAACACCTGCTTGCAGGTCTGTTAGCGGCGATTTTTGCGTCCGGCGCGCAGGCGTTCGATCCGTTTACGATCAAGGATATCCGCGTCGAGGGTATCCAGCGGACCGAGGCTGGTACCGTGTTCAGCTACCTTCCTGTGAAGGTTGGCGACACGATGACCAACGAAAAGGCCTCCCAGGTCATCAAATCCCTTTTTGCGACCGGTTTCTTCAAGGATGTCCGCGTCGAGGTCGAGGGAGAAGTCCTGGTGCTGGCGCTGGAAGAGCGGCCGGCAATCTATACGATCGACTTCGTCGGCCTGAAGGAATTCGACAAGGACCAGTTGAAGAAGGCGCTCAAGGACAATGGAATCGCCGAGGGCCGCATCTTTGACCGCGCTACCCTCGAAAAAGCCGAGCAGGAGCTGAAACGACAGTACCTGTCGCGCGGCAAGTATGGTGTGGCGATTACGACGACGATCACGCCGCTTGAGCGGAACCGTGTCAACATCAACTTCAATATCGAAGAAGGCCAGGCGGCAAGCATCAAGCAGATCAACATTGTGGGCAACACGGCCTTCAAGGAAAAGGATCTGCTGGACTTGTTCCAGTTGCGTACGCCGAACTGGATTTCCTGGTACACCAAGAGCGACCAGTATTCGCGCCAGAAACTCGCGGCCGACCTGGAGACGCTGCGCTCCTACTATCTGAACCGTGGCTATCTCGAGTTCAACATCGAGTCGACCCAGGTGTCGATTTCGCCGGACAAGAAGGATATCTACATCACGGTCAGCATCGTCGAGGGCGAGCGCTATTCCGTGTCGTCGATCAAGCTGGCCGGTGATCTGCTCCTGCCGGAAGCCGAACTGCGCAAGGCTGTCAAGGTCAAGCCGGGCGAGGTCTTCTCGCGCGAGAAGCTCAACGAATCGACCAAGGAAATCAGCGAGCGCCTGGGGGCGCAAGGCTATGCCTTCGCCAACGTCAATGCCGCGCCGGAGATCGACAAGGACAACCGACAGGTGGCGTTCACGATCTTTGTCGATCCGGGCAAGCGCGTTTATGTGCGCCGCATCAATGTCGTCGGCAACACGAAGACCCGCGACGAGGTCATCCGCCAGGAAATGCGCCAGATCGAAGGTGGCTGGTATGATGCCGACAAGGTGACGGCGTCGAAGCAGCGGATCGACAAGACCAACTATTTCGGCGAGGTTAACGTCGAGACGCCTCCGGTGCCGGGCACGACCGACCAGGTGGACGTCAATGTCAGCGTCACCGAGAAAAACACGGGTAACGTCTCTCTGGGTGCAGGTTTTTCGCAGTCGGAAGGTGTGATCCTTTCCGGTTCGGTGAGCCAGGCCAACCTGTTCGGCAGCGGCAAATTCGCTTCGCTGTCTTTGAACACCGGCAAGATCAACCGTGTTGCTTCGTTCTCCTACACGAATCCATATTTCACGGTCGACGGCATCAGCCAGGGTTTCGATACCTACTATCGTCGCGTCGATCCGACGAAGAGCAACCTCTCGGTCGGCTACTATCGCCAGGACTCGTTTGGCGGCGGCGTTCGCTGGGGCTTTCCGATCGGGGAGAAGGAGTCGCTCTCCTTCGGCGTGGCCATCGACCATACGACGATCGATACCGATTCAACCAGTCCCTATCGCTATCAGCAGTTTGTCGCCCAGAACGGCGACGCCAACACGACCTTGCCGCTGACCGTTGGTTGGGCATCGGATAGTCGCGACAGCGTGCTGTACACGAACAAGGGTACGCTGCAGCGGGCCAACATCGAGGTGGCTGCACCGCCGGGCGACCTCAAGTTCTATCGTATGACGTACTCGTTCCAGAAGTACATGCCGCTGTCGAAAGATTTCACGCTCTATTTGAGCGGTGAAGCGGGGTATGGTAACGGCTTCGGCGATACTGATGACCTGCCGTTCTACAAGAATTTCTTCGCCGGCGGCATGGGGACGGTTCGAGGCTATGAAACGGCGAGTCTTGGGCCGCTCGATACCGTTTGCGACAACTACGTGACGAGAACGAATTGCCGCCTCTCGGAAGACCGGATCGGTGGTAACCGCAAGATCAACGGTACTGTCGAGGTGCTCTTCCCGATGCCGGGCTTCGGGCAGGACAAGTCCGTTCGCCTGGGGGTCTTCCTCGATGCCGGTCAGGTCTGGGGCAAGAGCAGCAAGGAGCAGAATCAGGATACCGGCCCCATCCGCATGAGTACGGGTCTCTCGGCGCTTTGGAGTTCCCCGATGGGTCCGCTAAAATTCAGCCTGGCGGCACCCATCAACAAGCAGGACGGTGACAAGACGCAGGTGTTCCAGTTCCAGATGGGACAGACTTTCTAAACAGGAGATGTTGCTTTGAAAAAGAAGATTGCCACTCTGCTCGTAGCGCTAATGGCTGCCTTGCCGGTTGCTCAGGCGGTTGCGGCAGACATGAAGATTGGCTACGTCAATACCCAACGCATTTTCCGCGACGCACCGGCTGCCCAGAAGGCTGCCAAGAAGATCGAGTCCGAGTTTTCTCGGCGTGATCAGGATCTGCAACGCATGGCCAAGCAACTGCAGTCGCTCCAGGAAGGCCTGGAAAAGAACGGCATGACCATGTCCGAAAGTGATCGCCGGAACAAGGAGCGTGAGTTGAATGATCTCTCGCGCGACTTCCAGCGCAAGCAGCGCGAATTCCGCGAAGACCTGAACCTGCGTCAGAACGAGGAAAATGCTGCAATCATCGAGAAGGCGAACAAGGCTATCAAGCAGATTGCAGAATCCGAAAAATTTGACCTGATCGTTCAGGATGTCGTCTGGGTCAGCCCCAAGCTTGACATCACCGACAAGGTCATCAAGTCGCTCTCCGAAGGCAAGTAAGCTTTCGCGATCGTCGGTGTTCGGGTGCCCGGAGGCTTGCGGCTAGACGAAATCGTCGCCCGTCTTGGCGGTGAGCTGAGGGGCGACGGTTCGGTCGTCATCTCGCAGGTCGGCACCCTCGCTGGCGCCGGCGCCGGCCAGATCGGTTTTCTGGCCAATCCCAAGTACCGCAAGCAACTTGCCGCGACCCGGGCGTCTGCGGTCATCGTGCCGCCACAAGCTGCGGACGACACCAGCCTTCCCCGCATCGTTTTTGCCAACTCCTACGCGTATTACGCACGCGTCGCGGCTTTGCTCAATCCTCCGGCGCTTCCCGCATCAGGTATCCATCCTAGCGCGGTGGTCGCGTCGACCGTTCCTGGCTCGGTCAGCATCGGTGCCAACGTCGTTGTGGGCGAGGGGGTTTCGCTCGGTGAGAATGTCGTGCTGTTTCCGGGCGTAGTGATCGGGGATGGCGTCAGCATCGGTTCCGGGACCCGCATCTATCCGAACGTCGTGATCTATCGCAATTGCGTTGTCGGCGAGCGCGTCGTCATCCAGGCCGGTGCGATCATCGGCTCGGACGGATTCGGCTACGCCAAGGACGACGGTCGCTGGCTGAAGATTCCGCAGATCGGTCGCGTCGTCATCGGCAACGACGTCGAGATCGGTGCAAACACCACCATTGACCGCGGCGCCCTTGAAGACACGATCATCGGGAATGGTGTCATCCTCGACAACCAGATCCAGATCGCGCATAACTGCACCATCGGGGAGCAAACGGCAATGGCGGGGTGTGTCGGTGTGGCGGGGAGTACCCATATCGGCGCCCGGTGTACGGTCGGAGGTGCCGGCATGATCATCGGGCACCTCGAAATTGCTGACGATGTGCACATTTCCGCCGGTACCATGGTGACCAAGAACCTCAAGCGCCCGGGGCAATACACGAGCATCTACCCGCTTGAAGCGCATGAGGATTGGCTGCAGAACGCGGCACAACTGAAACGCCTCGCCAGGCTTTCCGAACGCGTTTCGCAACTGGAAAAATTTCTTGATAAAAAACTTGAACAAACAGACGAAACGGATTGAATAATATGGATATTCACGGAATTCTCGAGCATCTCCCGCATCGCTACCCCTTTCTGCTGGTCGACCGGGTTCTCGAGATCGAGCCGGGCAAGTCGATTCATGCGTTCAAGAACGTGACGATCAATGAACCGTTCTTCGTCGGCCATTTTCCGCACCATCCGGTCATGCCCGGCGTGCTGATCATGGAGGCACTGGCGCAGGCTGCCGGCATTCTTTCGTTCAAGACGATGGACACTAAGCCGGATGCCAATTCGGTGTTCTATTTTGTCGGCATTGATGGTGCCCGTTTCAAGAAGCCGGTGATGCCTGGCGATCAGTTGCACCTGCATGTCGAGATCCTGCGCCAGATGCGTGGTATCTGGAAGTACAAGGCCGAGGCGCGCGTTGACGGGCAAGTGGTTGCTGAAGCCGAACTGATGTGCGCCAAGCGGGATATTGCAGAATGATTCACCCGACCGCCATTGTCCACCCGAATGCGAAGATCGGCGCCCATGTCGAGATCGGCGCCTATTCGATCATCGGCGAGCACGTCGAGATCGGCGACAGCACGTGGATCGGGCCGCATGTCGTCATCAACGGCCATACGACGATCGGCCGCGACAACCGGATCTTCCAGTTCGCGTCGCTCGGTGAAGTCCCGCAGGACAAGAAGTACGCTGGCGAGCCGACCCGGCTTGAGATCGGTGACCGCAACACGATCCGCGAGTTCTGTACCTTCAACCTTGGCACGGCGCAGGACGTTGGCGTCACCCGCGTCGGCAACGACAACTGGATCATGGCCTACGTGCACATCGCGCACGACTGCCAGGTCGGCAACAACACGACTTTTGCCAACAACTCGCAGCTGGCAGGCCACGTGCACATCGATGACTGGGCGATCCTGGGCGGTTTCACCGGCGTGCACCAGTTCTGCCGCGTCGGCGCACACTGCATGACGGCGGTCGGTACCGTCATCCTGCAGGACGTACCGCCCTACATCATGGCTGCCGGCAATACGGCCTCGCCCTATGGGCTCAATGCCGAAGGTCTCAAGCGTCGGGGCTTTTCGGCGGAGGCGCTGCAGGCGCTGAAACGGGCCTATCGCACCCTGTACAAATCCGGGCTCATGCTGGAAGAGGCACGCGCCAAACTGGAAGAGGAAGCCCGCATGCACCCCGAGGTGCAGCGCTTCGTTGATTTCCTCGCGGTTTCCAAGCGCGGCATTATCCGATGAAGGTTCGCATCGCCATGGTGGCGGGCGAAACTTCCGGAGACCTCCTTGCCAGCCACCTGATCGCCGCACTCAGACAGCACCTCCCCGATGCCGAGTTCTTCGGCATCGGCGGGCCCAAGATGTGCGGGCAGGGCCTCGACGCCTGGTGGCCATCGGAAACGCTTGCGGTCATGGGTTTTTCCGATGCGCTCAAGCGCTATCGGGAGCTCTCGGTGATTCGTTCCAGCCTGAAAAAGCGGTTGATCGAGAACCCGCCCGATGTCTTCATCGGTATCGACGCCCCGGATTTCAACCTTGATCTCGAATCTGCCCTGAAGGCTCGCGGCATTCCGACTGTACATTACGTCAGCCCCTCGATCTGGGCCTGGCGCGGTGGCCGCATCAACAAGATCCGACGTGCCGTATCGCACATCCTGGCGTTGTTTCCGTTCGAGACACCGATCTACGAAAAGGCCGGCATTCCGGTAACCTACGTCGGCCATCCGCTCGCCGACATCCTGCCGATGACCCCAGATCGTGCTGCGACACGCGAAATGCTCGGTCTTCCGGCTGGCGCCCCCATCTTCGCGTTGCTGCCCGGCAGCCGCCAGGGGGAATTGCGCCTCCTTGCCGACACCTTCATCGAGACTGCCAAGCGTGTCGCCGAAGCACTTCCAAATGCCCGATTCCTGGTGCCGCTGGCCACTCGCGAAACGCGACTGATGTTCGAGGAGGCGCTGTACCGCTGCCAGGCCGGCCATCTGCCGCTGACGCTGCTCTTCGGTCATGCGCATGACGCCATGATCGCCGCTGACGGTGTCCTCGTGGCCAGTGGTACTGCGACGCTGGAAGCGGCCCTGCTCAAGCGGCCCATGGTCATTGCCTACAAACTGGCGCCGCTGTCGCACTTCCTGATGAAGCGCATGGCGTACTTGCCCTATGTTGGCTTGCCGAACGTTCTCGCGGGGCGGTTCGTCGTACCCGAATTCATTCAGAACGAAGCGACGCCCGAAAAACTCGCAGAAGCCCTGTTGGCGCAGTTTGCCGACAAGGACGGCCAGGCGGCACTGACGGAAGTATTCGAGGAGATGCATCTCGAACTGAAGCAGGGCACCGCCGAAAAGGCTGCACGGGCAGTCCTCTCGTGCCTGCGACACCCGCAACGGGGCAATAATGGCCTTGCTGTGGCTTGAGGGCCTCGTCGCCGGCGTCGATGAGGCCGGACGCGGACCGCTTGCCGGCCCGGTCGTGGCCGCCGCCGTCATCCTCGATCTGACGCGCCCGATCGAGGGCCTGAACGACTCGAAGAAACTCAGCGAAAAGGCGCGCGAACGCCTGGCCATCGAAATTCGTGAGAAGGCGCTGGCCTGGGCAATCGCGGAGGCCAGTCCGGCCGAGATCGACCGCATCAACATCCTGCAGGCCACTTTCCTCGCCATGCGTCGCGCCGTCGAGGCGCTCGCAACGATTCCGGAAAGCGCCTGCATCGATGGCAACAAGGTGCCGCCCGGCCTTGCCTGCCCGGCAGAAGCGGTCGTCAAGGGCGATGGCAAGATCGCCGCCATCGCGGCCGCCTCCATTCTCGCCAAGACGCACCGCGATGCCCTGATGCGTGCTCTAGCCGACGAATACCCGCAGTACGGATTCGATCAGCACATGGGCTATCCGACCCCGGCACATTTTGCGGCACTGGCGGCACACGGCGCGAGCCCGGTGCACCGGCGCAGCTTTGCGCCGGTAGCGCAACTCCCCTTGCTCTAACGTCGTGAAAACGATTGCATCCCGCGACAATCCACGCTTCAAGCAACTGCGCCGCTGGGCGACGCAGGGCCGGGTGCGGCGCAGCGACAACATCCTGCTATTCGACGGGCTCCATCTCATCGTCGCCTTCCTCGCCTCGGGCGGCCGGCTGGACGAGGTGATCGTTTCAGAACGCGGACTCGCCCATGCCGAAATCGGCGACTGGCTGGCGGCGCACCCCGGCATCGCCTGCATTCAAATCGGCGACACCATGTTTGCCGAACTTGCGGCGACGGATTCGCCCTCGGGAATTCTCGGGGTCGCGACACGAACGACCGGCGCCGGCACGCCGGATGCTGCTAAGGATTGCGTCTTGCTCGATGGTGTCCAGGACCCCGGCAATGTCGGTACCCTGCTGCGTACAGCGGCCGCCGCCGGCGTTTGCCAGGCGCTGCTGGGACCGGGTTGTGCGGACCCATGGGCACCACGGACGCTGCGGGCCGGGCAGGGGGCGCAGTTCGAGATGCAGATCCACGAAAATTGTGATCTCGCCGGCTTCCTTGCCGGCTACCGCGGAACCAGTCTGGTGACGCGCCTCGACGCCTCCTGTTCGCTGTACGAAACCCCCCTCGGAGGGCCGCTGGCATGGATCTTCGGCGCCGAGGGGCAGGGCGTCAGCAACGCCGTCTCGCGTGCTGCCACCCTGGGCATTCATATTCCGATGCCCGGCAAGGTCGAGTCGCTCAATGTTGCCGCAGCTGCGGCCGTCTGCCTGTTCGAGGCTGTCCGGCGACGCGCGCTCTGAATGCAAAACGGCCGGTCACGAACGTGCCGGCCGTCCCAGGTGAGCGAGATGAAGCTTACTTGTACTTCTTGTCGATCTCGAACACGTTCTGCTGCACCAGCCGCTGCACCATCGAGTCCAGCGTCAGGCCGCCCGAGGCGCCGGAAGAGACACCGAGTACCGAGGTCGATTTTGCGCCCAGTTCCATCTTGGCTTCGGCATAACCCGTCGCGACCTGTTCGGTCGTGTTGGCATTGATGATCTTGTAGCGCATGCCGATGATCCAGACCCCGGTCGATTCCTCGACCTTGACCGAACCGACCGCCACACCGGCCGCAGCGCCGCCACGACTACCGGCGCCGATGGCGATAAGCTGGCCGGCGGCCTGGCCGTCGAAGCCCTGGTTGGCCTGCGCCACGGGCTCCGCCTTCAGGATGTCGAACTTCATGACCCACTTGGTCGTCTTGAACTTGCCCTTCTGCAGCACCTTGCGGGCCGCCTTCGGGTCGCCCATCGTGTAGGCGAGCTGGAATTCGTTGAGCAGCGGCCCCATGTCGGAACGCTCCAGCACCTTGAAGTTGGCCTTGCCAAGCTCCAGTTCGGCGTAGTCGGCGATGTTGTTCGGTCCGAACTTCTGCGTGAAGCTGGCATTGTTGCTCTTCACCTCGCCCGGGATGACGACGATGGCCGGCCCCTTCTTGTTGGCGTTGGTGTAGTCAACCGGCTTGTACATGGCCTTGTCGGCCATCGCGTTCGCCGTATCGGACGTGCTGCCACCCGAGGTCGGCGACGGGTTGTTCGGATCGGTGCCGGTTGTGACACACGCAGCAAGCAGCAGCAGGATGGAGGCAGCGGCAAGTCGTTGCAGTGGGCGGTTGGTGTCGGTGTGATGGGTGCGGAACACGGAAATCCTCCGAAGATCGATGGGGCGATGCCGATGTAATGCGACGCGGCAGTGTATCAAATGACAGAGCCTTAAAATACCCGCTTTTCGAGGCGGATTTCCTGCATCACGGTGGTCGAGATTTCCTCAATCGACTTTGTCGAGGAGTCTAGCCAGCGTATGCCTTCACGCTTCATCATCTTCTCCGCCTCGCGAATCTCGTTGCGGCAATTCTCGAGCGACGCGTAGCGGCTGTTCGGCCGCCGCTCCTCGCGAATCTGCGACAGGCGCTCGGGCTGGATGGTCAGTCCGAACAGCTTGCCGCGATGCCTTTCAAGCGTTCCCGGAAGGCGGCCACGATCGAAGTCCTCGGGAATCAGCGGGAAATTGGCGGCCTTCAGTCCGAACTGCATCGCGAGGTAGAGCGAAGTCGGCGTCTTGCCGCAGCGCGAAACACCGACAAGTATCACGTCGGCCGTCTCCAGGTCGCGGTCGGTGACACCGTCATCGTGCGCCAGCGTGTAGTTGATGGCCTCGATGCGGTTCTTGTAGTCGGAGGTGTCGATCGAACCGTGGGAGCGTCCGACCGAATGCGTCGACTTCACGCCGAGCTCCGTTTCCATCGGCGCGACAAAGGTCTCGATGAACGACAGGCAGAGCGCATTTGCCGAGTGCACCATCTGTGCAAGCTCAGGATTGACCAGGGTCGTGAACACGATGGGCTTCGCCCCATCCGAGCGGCCCGCTTCCTCAATGCGCTGGATCACCGCATGGGCTTTCTCCGGCGTATCGACGAAGGGGATCCGAGCCTGCCTGAAGCGGACACCTTCGAACTGCGTCAGCAGGCTGTGTCCCAGGGTTTCTGCGGTAATTCCGGTACCGTCGGAAACGTAGAAGACCGAACGGGCAGTGACGGGGGTGTCCATTAATCGTGACTCGGTAGGCTAGAAAGGATGAATTTTAGCCGCTGTTCCGCAAGCCCGCTGCGACACCGTTGATCGACAGGTGGATGCCGCGCCGCACGCGCTCGTCGGAATCCCCCGCGCGATGGCGGCGTAGCAGTTCGACCTGCAGGTGGTTGAGCGGGTCCATGTAGGGGAAGCGGTTACGGATCGAGCGCTTCAAGAGCGGGTTGTCGGCGAGCAGCTCTTCCTGCTCTTCGATCGCCAGCAGGTGCTTCGTGGTCAGTTCCCATTCGGCGCGGATGCGGCCGAACACTGCGTCGCGCAGTGCCGGGTCGCTCACCAGCTCGGCGTAGCGCGAGGCGATGCCGAGGTCGGTCTTCGACAGCACCATGTCCATGTTCGAGAGCAGGGTGCGGAAGAAGGGCCAGCGCCGGTACATCTTGCGCAGGGTGTCGAGGCCGTTCGGGTTGGCCGATAGCCAGGTGTCGACGGCGCTGCCGAAGCCGTACCAGCCCGGCAGCATCAGGCGGCACTGTGCCCAGCTGAACACCCACGGGATCGCCCGCAGGTCTTCGATGGCATCGGATGCCTTGCGCGAGGCGGGGCGGCTGCCGATGTTGAGCTCCGAGATTTCGGAGACGACCGTCGATTCGCGGAAGTAGGAACGGAAACCGTCGGTTTCATAGACCAGCCCGCGATAAGCGCGGAAGGCCAGATCGGAGAGGGTGTCCATGACACCGCGGAAGGCCGCCGGCTCGGCCTCATGTTCGAGGTTGAGCAGCGTCGCTTCCAGCGTTGCAGCGGCGAGGATTTCGAGGTTGCGGCGGCCGACTTCCGGGTTCGAATATTTGGAGGCGATGACCTCGCCTTGCTCGGTGATGCGGATCTGTCCGGAAACGGCGCCGTCCGGCTGCGCCAGGATGGCCTGGTAGCTGGGGCCGCCACCGCGGCCGACCGAACCGCCACGGCCGTGGAACAGGCGCAGGCGCACGCCGTGCTTCTTGAACACCTCGGTCAGCTCGACCTCGGCCTTGTACAGTTCCCAGCCGGAAGTGAGGAAGCCGCCGTCCTTGTTGCTGTCGGAATATCCGAGCATTACTTCGTGCTCGTCGCCGCGCGAGGCGACCAGCGCGCGGTAGGCGGCGAGGTCGAAGATGCGGTCCATGACCTTCGCGCTGGCCTGCAGGTCGCCGATGGTCTCGAACAGCGGGATGATGTTCATCGCGAGTTTGGGCTGCTTGCCGGGTTGCAGCAGGCCGGCTTCCTTGAGCAGCAACGCCACTTCGAGCAGGTCGGAGACGCCGTCGGTCTTGGAGATGATGCAGTTGGGCAGCGCCGCGTCGCCGTACTTGCCGCGCAGTTCCTTGGCTGCGAAGAAGATGGCCAGCTCGCCGGCAGTTTCTTCCGAATATTCCGCGTGCGGGGAATGCAGCGGGCGCGGGCTGGCAATTTCGGTCAGCAGCAGGCCGATGCGCGCCTCTTCCGGCAGCTTTTCGTAGGCGAGGCAGACGCCAGCCTTGGCCAGCAGCTCGCCAACGCTGCGTTCATGCACGTCGGAATTCTGGCGCAGGTCGATCGGCGCCAGATGGAAGCCGAAGACCTCGACGGCGCGGACCAAGCGGCGCAGGCGGCCACCGGCAAGCAGTGCGGCGCCATGGGCATTCAACGATTCGGCCATGACGCGCAGGTCGGCGGCAAATTCGCTCGCCGCGGCATAGGGCCGGGCATCGGCAATCGCGTGGCGGATCGCTTCGTGCTGATCGAGCGCCTTGGCGGTGGCGGCGAGGCGGGCGTAAATGCCGGTCAGGGCGCGGCGGTAGGGCTCGTCGGCGCGGTGCGGCGAATGGTCGGGCGACTGCCCGGCCAGTGCTTCGAGGTCCGGCGAGACGGCAACGAGCAGTTTGGAGAGCGGCAGTTCGCCACCGAGCGTGTGCAGTTCGCCGAGGTAGAACTCGATGGCCGCCGTGGACTGCAGGCGCAGGCCGGCTCGCAGGATATCGGCGGTGACGAAAGGGTTGCCGTCGCGATCGCCGCCGATCCACGAGCCGATTTTGAAGAAGGGCGGCAGCGCCCAGTCCTCATGTTCCGGAAAACTCTCGGCGAGCAGGTCCTCGAACTGGCCGTAGAGGCGCGGCAGTTCGGCAAAGAAGGTTTCGTCGTAGTAGCTGATGCCGTTGCGGATCTCGTCGACCACGGCCAGCCGGTTGGGGCGCAGCATGCGCGTGCGCCACAGAGTCAAAACGGCACGGCGCAGGGCGAGATCGCTCTCGGCGGTCTCCTCCGGCGTCAACGCCATGCGGTCGCGCTGGTCGAGCAGGCTGGCGACTTCGTGCTGGCATTGCAGGATGCTCTTGCGGCTGACCTCGGTCGGGTGCGCGGTGAGCACGGGGGAGACGAGGGCGATGTCGAGCACCTTCCGCACCGTCTGAGGCGCGATGCCGGCGGCCTTGATGCGTTCCAGCGTGTGTGCGAGGCTGCCGTCGCGCGGCTTCGAGCCGGCGAGATCATGGGCGCGGCGGCGGCGGATGTGGTGCTGGTCCTCGGCGATGTTGGCGAGGTGCAGGAAATAAGAAAAGGCGCGTACCACGGCGATCATCGTCTCGCGCGGCAGGTCGTCGAGAAAGGCCTGCAGTTCGGTGCCAGCCTGTGCATCGGCGTCGCGGTCGAACTTGATCGAGGTCTGGCGGATCTTCTCGACCACGGCGAAGACGTCGTCGCCCTCCTGCTCGCGCACGGTGTCGCCCAGCAGGCGCCCGAGCAGGCGGATGTCGTCGCGGAGGGGGAGGTCTTTGTCTTCGTTCGATTGGCTCATTCGGAAATCCTTGGAAAATCGATAACCACCTTCGACGCAGAGAACGCAGAGGCGCAGAGGGCGCAGAGAATTTCTCTTTTTCTCTCTGCGCTCTCTGTGTTGAAAGCGCTTTGGTTCAACCCCGTTTGCCTCGTTCGGCCAGCAGGTCGCGCAGGCTCTTCTTCGCCGGCGTCAGCGGCGTGCGGGTCTTTGTCCATCCGGCCTGATTGGCCGGGGTGAGGAAGCGGAAGCGCGTCGCTGCCCATGTGAACAGCCGGTACAGTGCCGGCCGGCTGTAGAGAAAGGCGAAGCCCTTGAAGGCAAACGAGGCGAAGCTTGTCTTGCCGGCCCCCTGGCCGAACATCGGCGCGTGGCCCGGTTTGGCTTCGTGCGTCGCTTCCTCGCGCAAGCGGATGAGCAGGTCGGGAATCGGGATCTTCACCGGGCAGACCTCGCCGCAGGCGCCGCACAGCGTCGAGGCGCCAGGCAGCACGTGGGTCGCGCCCAGCCCCATCATGTGCGGCGAAACGATCTTGCCGATCGGGCCGGGGTAGGTAGTGCCGTAGGCGTGGCCGCCGATGCGGGTATAGACCGGGCAGTGGTTCATGCAGGCGCCACAACGGATGCACTGCAGCGTCTGCCGCAACTGCTCGTCGGCAAAGGCCTGGGTGCGGCCGTTGTCGACCAGCACCAGGTGCATCTCCTTCGGGCCGTCCTTTTCGCCGTCCTTGCGCGGGCCGGTGATGACGTTGAAGTAGGTGGTGATTGCCTGTCCGGTGGCCGAGCGCGTCAGCAGGCCGTACAGCGGCACTACGTGCTCCAGCTTTTCGACCACCTTCTCGATGCCGGTGATGGCGATGTGTACATCCGGCACCGTCGTGCACATGCGGCCGTTGCCTTCGTTCTCGACCAGGCAGAGGGTGCCCGTCTCGGCGACGGCGAAGTTCACGCCGGAGAGGCCGACCTCGGCTTCCATGAATTTCTTGCGCAGCACGTCGCGGCCGATCTGGATCAGCGCATCGACGTCCTCGGTGTAGCTGACGCCGGGCACCTTCTCGGCAAAGAGCTCGGCGATCTGCTGCTTGGTCTTGTGGATCGCCGGCATGATGATGTGCGAGGGTTTCTCGCCGGCGAGCTGGACGATGTACTCGCCCATGTCCGACTCCAGCGCCTCGATGCCGGCGGCGTCCATCGCGTGGTTCAGCTCGATTTCCTCACTGACCATCGACTTGCCCTTGACCATCAGCTTGGCCGAGTGCTTCTGGCAGATGCCGAGGATGATGGCGTTGGCTTCTTCCGGGGTTTCGGCCCAATGTACGTTGATGCCATTG
>DAORCC010000026.1:0-20204 GCA_035345235.1 Azospira sp. | reverse complement strand
TCCCCATCGATCGGCAATGGGGCGCAGTATAGCAAAAAGCCCATTAATATGTTAGTGCTTATGGGGGCCAGGGAGAGGTGCACGGCCTCGGCGAGGGCGACGTTGGTGATGCGCGCGTCGGCCTGCAGCAGCTCCAGCAAACGACAATCAGTGGCATCCAGCGCCGCAACATTGCGTTTATTGCCCATATCAATTCCTTGCATGAAAAATATTGCTCCATAGTGGCCAATCGCGGCTCACATAGCAATATCTGAAAGTGCCTTGCGGCCTATAGTTTTCTCCATCGACACACCGAAAACGGACAACGAGGAGAGAAAGCATGAGCACGGATTCGACGCAGCCCCTGGCCGACGCACAGGCGGACCACGACACCGAGGAAACGCAGGATTGGCAGGCCAGCCTGCAGGAAGTGATCGAGCGCGCCGGGGTGCCGCGTGCCGAGTTTTTGGTGGACCGGCTTATCGAGTCGGGCCGCCGGGCGGGTGGCCGATTCCACACCCGCCACACGACGCCCTACCAGAACACCATTCCGGTCGAGGCCCAACCGCCCTACCCGGGCGATATTGATCTGGAAGCCCGCATCACCGCCATCCACCGCTGGAACGCGCTGGCCATGGTGATGCGGGCCAACCAGGCGCACCCCGAACTGGGCGGCCATATCGCCACCTATGCTTCGATTGCCGACATTTTCGAGGTCGGCTTCAACCACTTCTTCCGGGCACCGAGCGACGAGCATCCGGGCGATCTGGTCTACTTCCAGCCGCACGCCGCACCGGGCGTCTATGCCCGTGCCTTCCTCGAAGGCCGCTTCTCGGAAGAGAACATGATGCACTTCCGCCGCGAAGTCTCCGGCGGCATCGGCAAGGGCCTGTCATCCTACCCGCACCCGACGCTGATGCCGGGATTCTGGCAATTCCCCACCGGCTCGATGGGCCTCGGCCTGCTCACCGCCATCTATCAGGCGCGCTTCCAGCGCTACCTGCAGCACCGCGAGATCATGCCGGCCAACGACCGCAAGGTCTGGGTCTATGTCGGCGATGGTGAAATGGACGAGCCGGAATCGCTGGCCGGCATTTCGCTGGCCGCCCGCGAACAACTCGACAACCTCGTGCTGGTGGTCAATTGCAACCTGCAGCGCCTCGACGGCCCGGTGCGCGGTAACGGCAACATCGTGCAGGAACTGGAAACCCTGTTCGCCGGGGCCGGCTGGAACGTCGTCAAGTGCCTGTGGGGCAGCAACTGGGACGTGCTCTTTGCCCGCGACACCGAAGGTTGGATCCTCAAGCGCATGGCCGAGGCGGTAGACGGCGAATTCCAGAAGCTGTCGGCCACCGATGGCCATTACAATCGCCAGCACTTCTTCTCGCGCTACCCGGAACTGGCAGCGCTGGTCGCCAACATGTCGGACAAGGACATCGACGCCCTGATTCGCGGCGGCCACGACCCGGTGAAGATTTACGCCGCCTACGCCGCCGCCATGAACCATCGCGGCCAGCCGACGGTGATCCTGGCGCAGACGACCAAGGGTTACGGCATGGGCGCTTCCGGCCAGGGCGCCAACACCTCGCACCAGACCAAGAAGCTGGCACATGACGACCTGCGCCACTTCCGCGAGCGTTTCGGCCTGCCGCTGTCCGACGACGACCTCGACAACGCCCGCTTCTACCACCCGGGCGAGGACAGTCCGGAAGTGCGTTACCTGCAACAGCGTCGCGCCACATTGGGCGGCTACCTGCCGCAACGCCGCCAGCAGGCGACGCCGCTCGCCCCGGCCACGCCCGACCTGTACACCGCCTTCCATGCCGATTCCGGTGAGCGCACCATTTCGACGACGATGAGCTTCGTCCGTCTGCTCACCAAGCTGATGCGCGACAGCGCGCTCGGCGCCCGCGTCGTGCCCATCGTCGCCGACGAGGCACGCACCTTCGGTATGCAGGACATGTTCCGCCAGTTCGGCATCTACTCGCCGTGGGGCCAGCGCTACACGCTGCAGGATTCCGACCAGCTGGCCTTCTACCGTGAGGATATCAAGGGCCAGATTCTGGAAGAAGGCATTTCCGAAGCCGGTTCGATGGGTTCGTGGATCGCCGCCGGCACCGCCTGGTCGCACAGCAACCAGCCGATGCTGCCGTGCTACATCTTCTACTCGATGTTCGGCTTCCAGCGCGTCGCCGACCTGATGTGGAACGCCGCCGACTGTCAGGCACGCGGCTTCCTGCTCGGTGCCACCGCCGGGCGCACCACACTGTCCGGCGAGGGCCTGCAGCACGAGGACGGGCAGAGCCAGATCTACGCCGCCACCATCCCCACCTGCCGCGCCTACGACCCGGCCTTCTCCTATCAAGTGGCGGTGATCGCCGAGGACGGCGTGCGCCGGATGATGACCGACAACGAGCACTGCTTCTATTACGTCACGCTCTACAACGAGAACTACGTGCATCCGTCGATGCCAGCCGGTGCCGAGGAAGGCATCCGTCGCGGCATTTACCTGCTGCGTTCGGCACCGCTCGATCACCAGCCGCGTGTGCAACTGATCGGCAGCGGCAGCGTGCTGCGCCTGGTGCTCGCCGCCGCCGACCTGCTCGAAAGCCGTTACGGCCTCGCGGTGGATGTGTGGAGCGCGACCAGCTTCGGGGAATTGCGCAAGGACGGCATCGCCTGCGACCGCTGGAACCTGCTGCACCCGGCCGAAACGCCGCGCACGCCGTATGTGACCGAACAACTGGCCAGCCGCAACGGCCCGGTGATCGGCGTCAGCGACTTCATGCGCGCCTACCCGGACCTGATCCGCAACTGGGTGCCGCAACGCTACACCGTGCTCGGTACCGACGGCTTCGGGCGCTCCGACACCCGTGTCGCGCTGCGCGATTTCTTCGAGATCGACGAACGCTACATCGCCCTCGCCGCGCTGAAGAGCCTGGCTGACGAAGGCACGATCCCGCGCACGGTGCTGGTCGACGCCATGGCGCAGTTCGCCATCGATGCCGACAAGCCGACGCCGCTCGGCCACTGGGAGTAAGCCATGAGCCAGATGATTGAATTGCGCGTGCCGGACATCGGCGATTACAAGGACGTGCCGGTGATCGAACTGCTCGTCGCCGTCGGCGACACCATTGCCGTCGATACGGCGCTGGTGACGCTGGAATCCGACAAGGCGACGATGGACGTGCCATCGACCGCAGCAGGCCGCATTGCGGAAATCCTCGTCAAAACCGGCGACCGGGTGAGCGAAGGCAGCGTCATCGCCCGCCTCGAAATCTCCGACGCCGCAGCGCCCAGCGCCGAAAGCAGCGTCGCGACCGCCTCGAGCGCACCCGCCGCCACGCCCGCCGTTGCCGCACCGGCCCCGGTCGCCGCCGCACCTGCCACCGCCCCGGTACCGGCAGCGACTACCCCTACCGCGCTGGCGCCAAGCGGCCCGGCCAATGGCCCCTGCGGCCCGTCGGTGCGCCGCCTGGCCCGCCAATTGGGCGCCGATCTCGCCAAGGTCGTCGGCAGCGGCAACAAGGGGCGCATATCCCAGGGGGACGTCATCGCCCACGTCAAACGGGTGATGACGTCCGGCGCAGGCGAAAGTCGCCCGGCCACCGCCAGCGCCGGCCTCGATCTGCTCCCCTGGCCAAAGATCGACTTCGAGAAATTCGGCCCGGTCGAGCGCCACCCGAAATCGCGCATCCAGAAGATTTCGGCCGCCAACCTGCACCGCAACTGGGTGATGATGCCGCACGTCACCAATTTCGACGAAGCCGACATCACCGACCTCGAAGCCTTCCGGCAGAAAATCAATGGCGAACTCGGCAAGGAGGCCGCCAAGGTCACCATGCTCGCCTTCCTGATCAAGGCGGCGGTGCACACGCTGCAGGCGCATCCGACGTTCAACTGTTCGCTGGATGGCGAGGACGTGGTGGAAAAGCGCTACTGGCACATCGGCTTTGCCGCCGACACGCCAAACGGCCTGGTCGTCCCGGTGATCAGGAACGCCGACCAGAAGAGTGTGCTGCAGATCGCCGCCGAGAGTTCCGAGCTGGCGCGCCTGGCCCGCGAAGGCAAGCTCAAGCCCGAGCAGATGCAAGGCGGCACCTTCACGATTTCCAGTCTAGGCGGCATCGGTGGCACCGGCTTCACGCCGATCATCAACGCACCGGAAGTCGCCATTCTCGGCGTCACCCGGGCGGCGATGAAGCCCGTGTGGGACGGCCAGCAATTCGTGCCGCGCCTGACCCTGCCGCTCTGCCTGTCGTGGGATCACCGGGCCGTCGACGGTGCCGCTGCCGCCCGCTTCCTGGTACATCTGGGCAAGCTGCTGGCGGATTTCCGCCGCATCCTGCTGTAAGGACAGCCCGATGAGCCAGATTATCGAAGTCAAAGTCCCGGATATTGGCGATTTTTCCGACGTTCCGGTCATCGACCTGTTCGTCAAGGTTGACGACCCCATCAAGGTCGACGACGCCATCGCCACCCTCGAATCCGACAAGGCGACAATGGATGTGCCTTGCACGGTCGAAGGCACGGTCAAGGAAGTGTTGGTCCAGCTCGGCTCCCGCGTCAGCGAAGGCGCCGTGCTGATCAAGGTCGAAGCCGGCGCTGCTGCGGCTGCTCCTTCGCCGCAGGCGGCTACCCCCGCTCCGGCGGCGGCCCCGGTCGCTGCCCCGACCGCAGCCAGCCACGGCGGCACGGCCGACCTCGAATGCGAAATGCTCGTCCTCGGCGCCGGCCCCGGCGGCTACTCGGCCGCCTTCCGCTCGGCCGACCTCGGCATGAAGACCATCATCGTCGAGCGTTACGCCACCCTCGGCGGCGTCTGCCTGAACGTCGGCTGCATTCCGTCCAAGGCGCTGCTGCATGTCGCCGCAGTGATGGAAGAGGCCGAGCACGCCAGCGCGCTGGGCGTCACCTTCGCCGCGCCGCAGGTCGATATCGACAAGCTGCGCGTCCACAAGGAGAAGGTCGTCGGCAAGCTGACCGGCGGTCTGGCCGGCATGGCCAAGGGCCGCAAGGTCGACATCGTGCGCGGTTACGGTTCCTTCCTCGACCCGAACCACATCGAGGTGGAAGTCACCGACGGCACGGGCCAGGACAAGACCGGCAGCAAGAAGGTCATCAAGTTCCAGAAGTGCATCATCGCCGCCGGTTCGGCGGCCGTGCATCTGCCCTTCATCCCGCGCGATCCGCGCATCGTCGATTCGACCGGGGCGCTGGAGCTGCGCTTCGTGCCGAAGAAGATGCTGGTCATCGGCGGCGGCATCATCGGCCTGGAAATGGCCACCGTCTATTCGACCCTCGGCGCCCGCGTCGATGTCGTGGAAATGATGGACGGCCTGATGCAGGGTCCCGACCGCGACGCCGTCAAGGTCTGGGAAAAGCAGAACAACCACCGCTTCGACAAGGTCATGCTGAAGACCAAGACGGTTGCCGTCGATGCCAAGGAAGATGGCCTCTATGTCACCTTCGAAGGCGAAGGCGTGTCGCCGGAGCCGGTCAAGTACGACATGATCCTGCAGGCCGCCGGCCGTAGCCCGAACGGCAAGAAGATCGGCGCCGAGAAGGCGGGCGTCATCGTCACCGACCGCGGCTTCATCCCGGTCGATGCCCAGATGCGCACCAACGTGCCGCACATCTTTGCCATCGGCGACCTGGTCGGCCAGCCGATGCTCGCCCACAAGGCGGTGCATGAGGCGCACGTCGCGGCGGAAGTCGCGGCCGGCCACAAGGCGGCCTTTGACGCGCAGGTGATTCCGGGCGTCGCCTATACCCATCCGGAAGTGGCGTGGGTCGGCTATACCGAAGACCAGGCCAAGAAGGAAGGCCGCAAGGTCGAGACCGCCAAGTTCCCGTGGGCTGCCTCCGGCCGCGCCATCGCCAACGGTGCCGATTACGGCTTCACCAAGCTGATCTTCGATGCCGAAACGCATCGCGTCATCGGCGGCGCCATCGTCGGCCCGTCGGCCGGCGACATGATCGGCGAAGTCTGCCTGGCCATCGAGATGGGCTGCGACTCTGTCGATATCGGCAAGACCATACACCCGCACCCGACCCTAGGCGAAACCGTCGGCATGGCCGCCGAGGTCGCCCACGGCACTTGCACGGACGTCCCGCCGCCGCGCAAGAAGTAAAGTCCTCTACGTTACGCTAAGTAATTAGCATTCGGTTTGGGCGACGGTTAACCCCGTCGCCTCAGACTGCTGACAAAGCCTCCAAGTGATTGGGGGCTTTAATTTTTTATAATGTGGGGATGCTCAAGCCTGCCTACCCTGCCCAGACGGAACTGGAGATGGTGACGCTGGAACAGTTAGTTCCGAAAGACCACTTACTCCGACTGCTCGACCAGCACATCCAGTTTGCTTTCATCCGAGAATCGACCCAGCACCTGTACTGCGAGAACAATGGCCGACCGGCGATTGATCCGGTGGTACTGTTCAAGATGCTGTTTATTGGCTACCTGTTCGGGATTCGCTCCGAACGACGGCTGGTGAAGGAAATCGAAGTCAATGTCGCCTACCGCTGGTTTCTTGGTCTTCGGCTGACGGACAAGGTACCGGATGCCTCGACGTTGTCACAGAACCGTCGTCGCCGGTTTGCCGGGACGGACATTGAACAGCGTATCTTCGATGGCATCGTAGAGCAGGCGATCTCGTACAAACTGATTGGTGGCCGCGTCCTTTACACGGACAGCACACATCTGAAGGCGAACGCCAACAAACGGCACTTTGAAGTTCATCAGGTGGAACAAACCCCAGCGGCCTATTTGGCCGAACTGGATGCAGCGATTGAGGCAGATCGGGCGGCGGCAGGCAAGAAGTCGCTTAAGAAAGACCATGACGACACCCCGCCCGCCACCAAGGAGGTCAAGGTCAGCACAGTCGATCCTGACGCCGGTTTCATGGCCCGCGATAACAAGCCGACCGGCTTTTTCTATCTTGATCACCGGACGGTCGATGGCGTACATGCCCTGATTGTCGATACCCATGTCACACCGGGCAATATCCATGACAGCCAGCCCTATCTGACCCGACTGGATCGGGTTCGGGAGCGGTTTGATCTGCCTGTAGGTGCCGTCGGGCTGGATGCTGGGTATTTCACCCCGCAAGTCTGCAAGGGCATCCTCGAACGAGGGTTGTTTGGTGTCATGGGGTACAAGCGGCCAACGCACCGCAATGGCTATTTCTACAAGCGGGACTACCTCTACGACGCGGTGCAGGACTGCTTTCGCTGCCCAGCAGGGGAGGCTCTACCCTACCGGACGACCAACCGGCTGGGTTATCGGGAATATGCGTCGAACCCGACACGTTGCGCTGAGTGCGCCGTACGAGCGCAATGCACGCAGAGCCGGAATCATCAGAAACTCGTGACCCGGCATGTCTGGGAAGACTTCAAGGCAGCGATCAACGCCAATCGGCTAACCGATCTGGGCAAACGGCTTTACGCCCGGCGCAAGGAGACGGTCGAGCGCAGCTTTGCCGATGCCAAGGAATTACACGGCCACCGTTACGCCCGCTTTCGCGGATTATCTAAGGTGCAGGCGCAGTGCCTGCTCTCGGCGGCCTGTCAGAACATGAAGAAGATGGCCCTGCTGCTGGCCCGCAAGGCGGCAGCCTTATTGACAAAAATCCTCGGCCAAACCCTGTTTGCGGCCTACTTCGCCCGCTATTACCCACCGATGACGATCGACCACGAAAATATCAGAATCCGCCTTGTTTCGGCTTGAATCCAAAAGTCGCCCTGATTCCAAAACAAAAAAACAAAACCCCCGAAAAATCGGGGGTTCGTCAGCAGTCTGGGGCGACGGTTAACCCCGTCGCCTTTTTTTCGCCACGCGCAGGCTATTGCATTTTTGCTTGATCGGCTGCAACGCACGCGAATCGGTTTCGCTGCCGGATTACTCCGTCGAACGGGCAGGCCAGAATTTTCGCCCTAGAAAACCGAGGCCGAGACCGACAATGCCCGCCCGGATTCCAAGACCCAAACTGAGAAACAGTTGCCCGGAAAAAGTCTCGGGGATATTTGCCAGAACCTGCTCCGAGGACGGAATGGTGCCACCAGAACGAGCCGGCGCACGCAGCAGTATCTCGATGAAATGTTCGGCCAGCGGGTAGTTGTAATACATGAAAATTGTCTGGGCGGCGATGAACCAACCGATCAGCCCCCCCATTTTGACGTTGCGCGTAAAGGAGCATGCGGCGACAAAATAGAGAACAAACAACGCAGCGCTATCGATCTTGAAAATTACAGCAGTTGGAACCACCGTCAGAAGCGCAGAGAGCCAAAAATACCGACCGACAGCCAACCGCCCCAAGGCAAGCAGCCCATCGATAAATGCCTCGTCGTACCGAGTCATGGAATCACCAATTCGCGTTTGTCGGAAAAATCGTCGCCGGAGGTCGGATAACTACGTTCTCAAAGTCCGTCGCCGTCAGGTGGGAGAGCATACTCCTCGACAGCAGACCGTAGCGCATTACTAGCAGCGGGCCGCAACAACAGCGCATAACCCTTGGCTGGCCTTGTCTCTTCACGATTTGAGGCACTGACAGCAATACCCGGAGACTGCCCCGGCACCTCATCGAGAAAAACCGGCCACCGCGCACGACGGCTTTCTCCATGCTCAACTCATTCCTTGATATCGATCGCCAACAGCAATTTAGCGCAACACTCTGCCAAGAATCCCCGTAACTCCTGCACCACCGGGCTGATCTGACGCCGGTCGACACAGATCAGGTTGAGCGGTACCGACTCGCCAAACCATTCCGCACACAGGCGCACCAGTCGGCCAGACCGCAAATCATCGGCAACATCGAGCGCCGATTTGTAGGCGACACCATGACCGGCCAGGGCCCAGCGACGCACAACATCGCCATCGTCGGAAACACGGTTGCCGCGTACCTGAACGGGAATTTCCCGTCCTTCACGAAAAAACCGCCAGCGATCATGGACGGTATCGCCTAGCGTAAAGCACAGGCAATTGTGCTCGATCAGCGCTTCCGGAGAAGTCGGCACCCCTGCTCGCATCAGATAAGCCGGAGTTGCGCACAGAATACGGCGGTTTTGCGGTGCAACCGGCAGGGCCACCAGATTGGAATCAGGCAGGCTTCCGTAACGCAGGGCGAGGTCCACGGGCTGGCGATAGATGTCGGCCAAGCGGTCGGAGAGCAGCAGGCGTAGTTGGATGCGCGGATAAAGCGCTTGAAAGTCGTCCAGCCAATTCAGCACGGCATTGCGCCCGAGATCGGAAGGGAGCGATAACTGTAAAACACCGCGCAGGGCCGCACTCCCCATCAGCGTCGCATCCCGCCCGTCGGCCAGCAACTGCAGCGCCTGCCGGCAAGGCTCCAGAAAGGCCAGCCCTTCGTGAGTCAGGCGCAGGCTGCGGGTCGTACGCAGAAAAAGCGGGGCGTCGATCTCGGCCTCCAGCCGCTTCACCGCCAAGCTGGCCGCCGCCGGACTCATGTCCAGGCGCCGTGCAGCCGCCGACAGGCTGCCGGTATCGGCCGCCAGAATGAAAACCTCCATGTCACGCAACATTAGCATGGCGCCATGCTAATCCGCCGGAATCCAATTTTCAATTTATTGTTGAAAGTAAATTCATAATTGCCTACTTTTTCAATAGATTGATCGATTGCATCATGCATCCATCGTCATTCGCCCCTCACGCGCAAAGCCATGGACTCCGCCCCGACTACCACCGCCCCTTGGCAATTCGATCACCTCAGCCTGGTGACCTCATCGCCAGCCGACCGTACCGTTGAGACGTTGGCTGACCTTCTGAGCCTGAGTTCGGGCTATCGCCCGCCGTTTCCCTTCCCCGGGCGCTGGTTCTACAACGGCGATCAGGCGAGCCTGCATGTCATCGACGCACCGGCAGCGCACTCTCGACACGCGCCGAGCACCGTCATCAGCCATATCGCTTTCCGCAGCAACGCCTCGCTCAAATCGCTGCTGCCTCGCCTCAACGCCAGCGGGCTGCCCTATCGCGTCATGCGCGTGCCGGAAGAGCAGACCATCCAGATTTTCGTGCAGATGAACACGGCCTTACTCATCGAACTGGATGTCCCTGCGCGTGCCGATGATCCCTCCCCCACCGACTACCGATCACCTCAGGATGCCCACGATCATGAACGATAAGCAGATTGCCTCCCCTCTTTTTTCCGCCGAGCAGTTGGGTGGTTTGAGACTGCCCAACCGCATCGCCCTGGCACCGATGACCCGCTGCCGGACCACTCAGCCAGGCGACATACCCAATGCCTTGATGGCCCAGTATTACGCCCAGCGTGCCAGCGCCGGCCTGATTATCAGCGAGGCCACGCAGATCTCGCCCCAGGGACAGGGCTACAGTTTCACGCCCGGCATTTATTCGGCCGAACAGGTCGCCGGCTGGCGGCTGGTTACCGATGCCGTGCATGCGGCAGGAGGGCGTATCTTCCTCCAGCTCTGGCATGTCGGCCGCATGTCGCACGCCAGTTTCCACAGTGGCCAGCCGCCCGTCGCGCCCTCCGCCCTGGCACCCGATGCCCAGGTCTGGGTTGTGGGGGAGGACGGGATCGGTCGCATGGTCGACTGCCCATTGCCGCGCGCCCTCGACATTGAGGAAATCGCCGCCGTCGTCGGCGACTTTCGCCGTGCCGCCGCCAATGCCATGGCCGCCGGTTTCGACGGCGTCGAAATCCACGGCGCCAACGGCTACCTGATCGACCAGTTCCTGCGCAGCACCTCCAACCATCGTACCGATGGCTACGGCGGCAGCATCGCCAACCGCGTCCGCTTCGCCGAAGAAGTTATCGCCGCCGTTGCCGACGAAGTCGGCCCGCAGCGCGTCGGCATTCGCCTGTCGCCCTACATCACCGCCCGCGGCATGGCCTGCCCGGAGATCATTCCAAGCATCCTCGAGGTCGCGCGCCTGGCCGAAACCAAGCACATCGCCTATATCCACCTCTCGGAAGCCGACTGGGACGACGCGCCGCAGATACCGCTCCACTTCCGCCATGAGCTGCGCCGCCAATTCGGCGGGGCGATCATCGTTGCCGGACGCTACGACCAGCCCCGCGCCGAAGAAATCATCGGTGCCGGCCTCGCCGACGTCGTCGCTTTCGGGCGCCCCTTCATCGCCAACCCCGATCTGCCCGCCCGCATGGCAAACGGCTGGCCGCTCGCCGATTTCGATGCCAGCACGCTGTTTGGCGGAGACGCACGCGGCTATGTCGACTACCCGGCCCATGCCGTGAACCAGTAAAAACACAAAGGAAAATCGACATGCCCTTAAGCATTATCGCCACCATCGTCGCCCACCCGGAGCACCGCGAAACGGTCACCCAGGCATTGACCGCCATGCTGGCCCCCACCCGTGCCGAAGCCGGTTGCCAGCAATACGACCTGCACGTCGACCAGAGCGACCCGAACCGCCTGGTCATGATCGAACGCTGGGCCGACGATGCAGCCCTCGACGCCCATATCGCCACACCGCACATGGCGCGCCTCAAGGTGGTCATCGACCACAAGACATCCGGCATCGACATCCAGCGCCTCACCTATCTCGCCTGACATCCCACGCAAGGAATTTCCATGAAAGCCGTTGCCTACAAAAACACACTGCCCATCGACAACCCTTCCGCCTTGCAGGATGTCGAGCTGCCCGATCCCATCGCGACCGGGCGCGACCTGCTGGTTGAAGTCAAAGGGATTTCCGTTAACCCGGTCGACACCAAGATTCGCGCCGGACGCCAGCCCGCCACGGGCCAGTGGGGCGTGCTCGGCTGGGATGCCGCCGGCATCGTCCGCGCCGTCGGCCCCGATGTCACGCTGTTCAAGCCGGGCGACCGCGTCTGGTACGCCGGCGACATCACCCGTCCGGGCAGCAATGCGGAGTTGCAACTGGTCGACGAACGCATCGTCGGCCGCATGCCGGCCCGCCTGGATTTTGCCGAAGCCGCAGCCCTGCCGCTGACCGCCATCACCGCCTGGGAACTGCTCTTCGACCGCCTGGGCGTCGCCCCCGGCAAGCGCCCGAGCAAGGATTCGCTGCTCATCGTCGGCGCAGCCGGCGGCGTCGGTTCCATCCTGACCCAATTGGCCAGCCGCCTGACTTCGCTGACGGTCATCGGGACGGCCTCCCGCCCCGAGACCCAGTCCTGGGTACGCGAGCTTGGCGCGCACCATGTCATCGACCACAGCAAGCCTTTCGCCGAGGATCTGAAGCGCATCGGCCTGAAGAACGTCACCATGGTGGTCAGCCTCAACAATACCGAAGGCCACTTCGCGCAGATCGCCGACATCATCGCCCCGCAGGGACGCTTTGCCCTGATCGACGATCCCACGAAGCCGCTCGACATCATGAAGCTGAAGGGCAAGAGCATCTCGCTGCACTGGGAACTGATGTTCACCCGCTCGCTGTTCCAGACCGACGACATGATCGCCCAGCATCGTCTGCTCAACGAAGTCGCCGCCCTGGTTGACGAACGTGTCATCCGGACCACCTTCGGCGATCATTTCGGCAGCATCAACGCAGCCAACCTGAAACGTGCCCATGCCCATATCGAAAGCGGCAAGGCCCGCGGCAAGATCGTTCTCGAAGGTTTCTAGTATTCCTCTCCCCACTGGATACCCTATGAAAAAAATGCTTCTCGCCTTGAGCCTAAGCTTTTTACTGACTGCTCAAGCCGCTGAACGATCGCCGGAAATCGATCGCTCTCTGCCCGTACCCTCCCAAATGGTGATTGGGAAAGTCGAGGCGGGTGTGGTGCTGGCTGCTCAGCGCTATGCCGCTTTCTGGAATACCGGTGAAGCTCGCTTTGCCGAGCAAGCGCTGGCCGATGACTTTACCGATCTGAACCTGCCGTCCGGCCGGATTCAGGGCCCCAAAGGTCCGCTGGCCGCATCGCAGGCATTCCGGCAGGCTGTGCCTGATCTGAAGGCGAAAATTGAACGGCTAATTGCCACCGACGACCAGGTCGTCGTCCACCTGCGCTTTACCGGCACCTACTCGGGCATTTTTAAAGGCAAACAAGGCAAAGGCCAAAAAGTTGATTTTCAGGCCGTCGACATCTACCAAGTGGTGAATGGAAAAATCAAAACCAATTGGCATCTCGAAGACAACCTCAGCTTGCTATTACAGCTTGAAGCAATCTCGTTCAACAACTAAATCCGGAGATCAATACTCATGAACATCGTTCAGCATGCACAAACCCGCTACACCACCAAGGCTTTCGACGCCAGCCGCAAGATTCCGGCCGAGACCTTCGAGGACATCCGCAAGCTGCTGCGCTTCGCACCGTCATCGGTTAACTCGCAACCTTGGCACTACGTCGTTGCCAGCAGCGACGAAGCCAAAGCACGTATCGCCAAGGCCACCCAACCCGGTTATGCCTACAACGAAGCCAAGATCAAGAATGCCTCGCACGTCATCGTCTTCTGCGCCCGCGCCGCCTTCGACGACGCCCACCTGGCCAGCCTGCTCGAACAGGAAGACAAGGACGGCCGTTTCGCCACGCCGGAAGCCAAGACCGGTCAGCACAACGGGCGCAGCTTTTATGTGAACCTGCACCGCTTCGATGCCAAGGATGCCCAGCACTGGATGGAAAAGCAGGTCTACCTCGCTTTGGGCACCACCCTGCTCGGCGCTTCGACGCTGGGATTGGACGCCTGTCCCATGGAAGGCTTCGACGCCCGCATCCTAGATGAGGAACTGGGCCTGCGCGCCAAGGGCTACACCGGCATCGTCATCCTCTCGCTCGGCTACCGCAGCCCGGAAGACTTCAACGCCAAGCTGCCCAAGTCCCGCCTGCCGGAAACCACGATCTTCACCAATATTTAACCCGGGAGGGGCAGACCGCCCCTTTCCTCAAGCTAACCGCCAACCCATCGTTTTCCAAGGAACCGCCATGAAATCTTTCGCCGCACGGGCGACCCCGGTCGCCCTGCTTTTCGCACTCGCCACTGCCTCGGCCCTCGCTGCCGACTTCTCGCTGACCGTCGCCGGCACCAAGAACGGCCAGGCCATCGCCGCCGAGAATTACTGGAACAACTTCGGTTGCTCAGGCGGCAACGTCATGCCCAAGCTGGACTGGAAGAACGCCCCGGCCGGCACCAAGAGCTTTGCCGTCACGTTCTACGACAAAGATGCCCCAACCGGTAGCGGCTTCTGGCACTGGGTTGCCTACAATATCCCGGCCGACACGCAGGGCCTGGCTGGCGGAGCCAACGGCGGCAGCCTGCCCGCTGGCGCCGTCGAAGGCAATACGGATCTCGGTAAACCGGGCTTCTTCGGCCCCTGTCCGCCCGTTGGCCGCAAGCATAACTACGTGTGGACCGTGCACGCCCTGAAAACCGACAACCTGCCCGTGGACAAGAATGCCAGCCCTGCCTTGGTCGGTTTCTACCTGTGGAAAAATCGTCTCGGCGAAGCCTCGGTGACCGTCACCGCCGGCCCGCGCAAATAATCTCAAAAGGAGGAAATCATGACCCGTACCACAACCCGCGCCCTCACCACCGCCGTACTGCTCCTGTTGTCCGGCAGCGTCCTCGCCCAGCAACTGCCGCAGCTCAAGCCCGACGAGGTGATCCGCTACCGCAAGGCCGGCTACGCCTTCATGAACTGGAACATGGCCAAGCTCAAGGCCATGCTCGACGGCAGCGTCCCCTTCAACAAGGATCAGGCGCTGGCTGCGGCCACCTCGATCAACAGCACCGTGAATTCCGGCATGGGCGCGCTTTACACGCCGGGTTCGGACAAGGATGCCGGCAATGAAAAAACACGCCTGAAATCGGAATTCTTTACCCAGCCCGACAAGGTCAAGGAAGTGGCCGGCGCCTACCGGACTGCCGGCATGAAACTGGCAGCGGCCGCCGCCACCGGTGACCCAGCCCAGATCAAGCCTGCCTTTGACGACATGGGCAAAGCTTGCAAGGGCTGTCACGACGCCTTCCGCAAGGACTGAGTGAGGAGCCCGCCATGACCGCCATCCGTATTCGTCTGTGGGATCTTCCGCTTCGCCTCTTTCACTGGGGCCTCGCCGCCAGCGTCCTTGGCGCCATGGTCACCGGGCTGATCGGCGGCGGCTGGATGGTCTGGCATGGGCGCCTGGGGCTGGCGGTAGTCGGGCTGCTCGCTTTCCGCCTTGTCTGGGGGTTTATCGGCTCAAGCCACGCACGCTTCGCCGCCTTTTTCCCAACTCCGGGCAAGATCGCGGCCTACCTGCGCGGTGAATGGCAGGGCGTCGGCCATAACCCTCTGGGCGCGCTTTCCGTCTTCGCCTTGCTGGGTCTGTTGGCCTTCCAGGTCGCCAGCGGCCTGATCGCCAACGATGACATCGCCTTTAACGGTCCGCTTTATCCGCTGATCGAAAAGGCGCTGAGCGATGCTGCCACTGGCTGGCACCGTCTGGCCGTCAATGTTCTCTACCTGCTGCTCGCCCTGCACATTGCGGCCATTGCATTCTATGCCCGCTTCAAACGCCAGAACCTCGTCCGGCCCATGATCACCGGGTGGCACGAAGGCCCGGCCGAACACGAGGGCCGGGGCGGCGGCGGCCTTGCCTTCGTTTGTGCGCTGATCATCGCGCTCGGGGTTACCGGCGCAGCCAGCGGCGTATGGATACCCTCTCCCGCTCCGCAGGCTCCCGCGCCGGCCATGGACTGGTAAGCCGGGAAATCATGGGAACACGGAAATCGTCCGCGTAACGGCCGATGCGGCATTGCCTCGCCCTTGCCTGGACAGCACTTTGAAAAGGATTTTGCATGTTTAAAGGTATTTTGATCGAGAAGGACGATGCCGGTTATCGGGCAGCCATCCAGACAATCGATGAAGCAAGCCTGCCGGATGGCGAGGTGACCGTCCGCGTCAGCCATTCGACGCTCAATTACAAGGACGGGCTGGCAATCACCGGCAAAGGCCCTGTGGTACGGCGTTTCCCGATGGTGCCCGGGATTGATCTCGTAGGCACGGTGGAAGCGAGCGTACACCCGGACTACGCCGTCGGCGACCAGGTTCTCCTGAACGGCTGGGGCGTCGGCGAAGGCCATTGGGGCGGGCTGGCCCAGAAAGCTCGCCTCAAGGGCGACTGGCTCGTCCCGCTGCCTCGGCAGTTTTCACCGCAGCAGGCGATGGCGATCGGCACCGCCGGCTATACGGCCATGCTCTGCATCCTCGCGCTCGAACGGCATGGCGTCACCCCGGCACACGGCGAAATTCTCGTTTCCGGGGCGGCAGGCGGGGTCGGCAGCGTGGCGACGGCGATTCTGGCCAAGCTGGGCTATACCGTGGTCGCCATCAGCGGCCGCAGCGAGGAACACGATTACATCAAGCGCCTGGGCGCCAGCGACGTGCTGCCGCGCTCGGAGTTCGCCTCACCGGGAAAACCGCTGGCCAAGGAACGCTGGGCGGGCGCAGTCGACGTCGTCGGCAGCCACACGTTGGCCAACATCTGCGCCAGCATCAAGTATCGCGGCGTGGTGACGGCTTGCGGCCTGGCCGGCGGCATGGATTTTCCTGCCACTGTCGCGCCGTTCATTCTGCGTGGCGTCACCTTGGCCGGTATCGATAGCGTCATGTGTCCGCGCGCTGATCGCCTTGAAGCCTGGCGCCGCCTTGGCGCCGATCTCGACATCACCAAGCTGGACATGATCAGTTCAGAAATATCGCTGGCGGAGGCGATTCCAGCCGCCACAAAACTGATCAACGGCGAGATTCGCGGCCGTATCATCGTGGACGTCAACCGCTAATACAAGGCAACCGCCCCTCCGCTGCCTTTGCTCAGACTCGGAAAAAAATGAGTCTGGCGCCCACGGCAGAATGCCATGACAGGCAAGGAAGGGGCGGCCACCACGTTCACACTATGAGGGCGCCTTTTCCTCGGGCGGTCTGTTCCCCCCGCAAGATGGCACACCTACCTATGGGCTTCGCACACTGATCTCCGCCACGACCGATATCCTCAAACCCGGTGCCCTCAAACGCCGGCCAGCCGAGCGCTGCAACACGACGCCAAATAGCCCGCCAACCGTCGAATCGGCGGCGTAATTCTGCTCCGGCTCACGACCAGCAAAGTCAAGGGGGCCGACTCACCGGGCAACTCGGGCAAGAGTTTTTGCAGCCGGCCGCTGATCAAGTCATCCGCAATGTCGAGCTGACTCTTATAGGCGATCCCCAGCCCGGCCACGGCCCATTGACGCACCGCGCCACCATCGTCGGCGACACGGTCACCGCTGACTTCGATCATCTGTTCGCCGTTGCGTCCGAATCGCCATCGGCTATAGGGAAAATCACCGCGCACGAAACGCAAGCAGTTGTGTTTCCGCAGATCGCCTAAGCTTTCCGGTTCACCATAGCGCGCCAAATAGCTTGGCGCGGCGCAAAGAACCCGGGTGTTTGCCGGCGCCACCGGCAAGGCCACCATCCCCGAATCTTCCGGCGTGCCATAACGCAATGCGAAATCGACTGGCTGCTCCAACATCTCAGCAGGACGGTCTGTCACGCGCAAATCAAGCAGCAAATCTCCCTCATTGGCAGGGTAATTCACCAGAAAATCCTCGATCCAGCCAATCAGACAGTTGCGCGCCAGATCACTTGGCATGCTCAAGCGGATAGGACCGCTCAATCCATTCGCCGACTCGTCGCCGATTGCCGCCTCTCCGGCGGCAATCGCGCGAACAACGTCGCGGGCGTGCGGCAACAGGCGTTCGCCGGCCTCGGAAAGGCGCACACGTCTTGTCGAGCGCTCAAATAAACGCTGTCCTATCCCCGCCTCCAGGCGCTTGATGACGGCACTCGCCACCACCGGAGAAATCCCCAGGCGACGCGCGGCCACGGAAAAACTCCCGGCTTCGGCAGCCGACACGAATACCTGCAAATCATCAAAGCGGTTTATTTTCATAAAAAAAACCAAAGTAATTCAACCAGCAAGATATTTATCTGCAATTTCGTTTAAGTCAACATTTACCCCACTCACCACCTAGGAGTTCATCATGTCTCGTTTTCTCATCAAACGTCTCCCCGGCACCTTGCTCTCGATGCTCATTTCGATGGCGACGATGCCTGTCCTCGCCGCGGCACCCGCCGTCGGCACCCTCGAAGTCGTCGCCGAACTGCCCATCCGCCCTGGCAACGTGACCGCCACCCGCGACGGCCGCGTCTTTGCGACGGTACACCCGCTGGACAAGCCGTCAGGCGTGCAACTCATGGAAGTAACTGCCCCCGACAGCTATCGCCCGTGGCCGAACAGCAGCTACCAAAGCGATGCCGGCACCCGCTCCGATGAGCGCATCGACACGCCGCTAGGCATCGCCCAGGACACCAAGGGCCGCCTGTGGATCACCGACATGGGCCTCAATCTCGGCAAGACCCGCCTGTGGGCTTTCGACATCGCCAGCGGCCGCCTCGAAAACAAGATCGAGTTGCCGGCCGATGTCGCGCCGAAGGGCGCTTTCGTCCAGGATCTCGCGGTGGACGCCGAACGCGGCTGGGTCTATCTCGCCGACATCGCGCCGCCGGCTCTGATCGCCGTTGAAATCGCCACCGGCAAGGCGCACCGCTTCTCCGGCCACGCCGCGCTGCAGGCCGACCCCAAGGCCATCATGCAGGTGGACGGCACGCCCACGCATTTCGGCGGCAAACCAGCCAGCGTCGGGGTCAATCCGCTCACGCTGTCCAAGGACGGCAAAACCCTGTATTTCGGCGCCATGAACGGCCTGAAATGGTACGCCGTGCCGACCCGCCATCTGCGCGATGGCAACGACAGCGCGACGGCCGCGGCCATCCGCGTCGTCGGCAAAAAGCCGGTTTCGGACGGTGTGGCCACCGATGATGCGGGGAATCATTTCTTCACCAACCTCAACGACAACGGTATCGACATGCTCGACAGCAAGGGCAAGTTGCGCCCGCTGGTCCGCGATGCCCGCCTGTCGTGGCCCGACAATGCCCAGTTCGGCCCGGATTCCTGGCTCTACATGTCGGTCAACCAGTTGCATCGGACCAGCGCCTTTACCGGCGGCGAAGACATCGGCAAGCCGCCCTACCGCGTCATGCGCGTGTGGACCGGCACGGTCGGCAACCAGCGCAAGTAATCATCCGGAGAAGGCCATGAAATACCTACACACCATGGTGCGCGTCACCGACCTGCAGCGTTCGCTGGCCTTCTACCGCGATGCCCTCGGGCTGGAAGTCCTGAGCATCCGAGACTTCCCGGGCGGGCGCTACACACTCGCCTTCCTGGCCGCACCAGGCAACCCGGAGGCTCAGATCGAACTCACCCACAACTGGGCCCCGGAGACTTATAGCGGGGGGCGCAATTTCGGGCACATCGCTTATCAGGTGCCCGACATCTACGCCGCCTGCGAGCGCCTGGTTGCCCACGGCGTGACCATCAACCGCCCGCCGCGCGACGGTTTCATGGCTTTCGTGCGTTCACCGGACGGCATCTCGATCGAACTCTTGCAAGCCGGTGCGGCGCTGCCTCCGTGTGCGCCCTGGGTCGATATGCCCAATCACGGCCAATGGTAAGAAAAGGAATACCCATGTCTCACTCTACCCCCGGCGACTGGCCGGAAACCCGCGTTGTCGCCCGCCTGCCCGGTTCCCTGCCGATGGGCAGTGTGATTCCGGATACGCCGGTACACGCCTTTGCCGCCGCGCCTGCCAGCCACGCCTGGCCCGTCGACGCCGGAGTCGCTCCGCAGCGGCACGATATCGATCTGGGCGGCCTGACCGCTTTCGTCATTGACGATGTCGTCACGGCCGGCGAAGCCGACAGCCTGATCGCCGCCAGCGAGCGCTTCGGTTTTCGCGACGAAGCGCCGGGCATCGCCACGCCGCCTGGCATGCGCATGAATATGGCCGTTCATTGGCTGGCTGAAGAAACCCTGCTCGACAACCTTTTCCAGCGTATTTCGCGGCTGCTGCCGGAGCAGGTGGACGGCGCGCGCCTACATCCTCACTTGAGCAGGCGCATGAACGTCTATCGCTATCGCCAGGGAGACACCTTCAACCTGCACGTCGATGGCGACTGGCCAGGCTATGGCTTGTCGGACGACCGACGGGAGATGGTCGAGTGGCTGGGCGTTCGCTCCCGGCTAAGCCTGCTGCTTTACTTGAACGGCACCGAGGACGGCATTGTCGGCGGCAATACCCGCCTCTACCGGCACGACAGGCGTTTCGAGGAAGTCTCACCCAAGAAGGGCATAAGCGCTAACATATTAGTGGGTTTTTTGCTATACTGCGCCCCATTGCC
>DAORCC010000025.1:14516-20607 GCA_035345235.1 Azospira sp. | reverse complement strand
GATGTCGCCGGCCGCTCGGGGATTCGCTACGACGACCGCAGCAAGGCCTTCTTCCTCGACAAGCCGGTGATCGACTCGGTCAGCTCGCCGACGCTCGGCAAGGAAGTCTCTCCGGCCATCCGCATCGCGGCCGCCCAGCTGCTCGCCTCCTATTTCAAGACCAAGCCGGTCTACGTGCTGCGCGAGGATGGCCCGCCGCAGGAAGCGATGGCGCGCTGGCTGCTGAAGTCGGTGCGCATCGAACCGGGGCGCGTGGTGGCAGTGCTGTCGCCGCTCTGATCAGGCGGACCGCAGCCAGCCGGCGATCTCATCCCGGCTCGGAATGCGACCCGAGCATTTCACGTCTTCATCGACCACGAGCGCCGGCGTGCTCATGATCGGATAGGCCATGATCCTGTCCATGTCGCGCACGTGGTCAAAATCGGCGGCAATGCCGAGTTCCGCCGCCACCTCGCGCGTCAGCTGTTCGAGGCGCTGGCATTTGGCGCAACCGGTTCCGAGAATCCTGATCAGCATGTGCGTCCCCTTTCGATGAAGTGCAGCGCGGCAACCAGCAGCGCGATGAAACCCCCGACCCACAGCGCGAGCAGCGCGGCGGGCGTGCCATCCACCCAGGCACCGTAGGTCAGGCCGGCGGCCGTCGAGAACAGCGCGACCAGGCCGACATAGGCCCAGGCCTTCAGCTTGCCGATGATGGCGGAAGTGATGAGGATGCTCTGCAGTGACAGTTCCGGGTCGGCCATCAGGTAGGCGATCAGCGGGCCGGGGTGCATGCCGAGCGAGAGGAACATCCTGGCGATCGGCACTTCGACCAGCGTCGGGAAATACATGAAGACGCCGAAGACGACGCCGGCGAGATTGGCGAGCAGCGTGTTGCTGCCGGCCACGAGCTGGATCCACTCCGGCTGGATGAAGACGCGGATGACGCCGACGAGAAAGACGCCGACCACCAGCAGCGGGAAGATCATCTTCACGAAGCGCCAGGTTTCCCACAGCCACTGCTGCATGTCCCAGGATTCGAAGCGGCGCGCCTGCGGCAGCAGCGCCAGGCAGAGCAGCGGCACCGCCAGCGTGCGCCCGGTGACGGTGACCGCGAGGCCATCATCGCCGGCCCGCAGGCCGAGCGCGGCGAAGGCGAGCGTCGCGACGACGAGCGCCAGCGTCAGTGTCGTCAGCCGCCCCACGGCGACATCCACCTGGCCGAGCCCGCGCCAGCCGGCAGCACCGATCGCCGCAAGCAGGCCGATCAGCACCACACCTTGCAGCGACAGGCTTTCCGCGCCGGTCGCCTCGTTGGCCGGCACCCAGCGGTCGAGGAGCGCGTGCGCGTCACCGGCCCCGGGAAACGCCAGGACGCCCTGCCAGATGGGGGCCGACAGCACGTCGACCTTGAGCGTGCCGGCGATCAGCAGCGCCACCAGCGTGGCCACGAAGCGCAGCGTCCGCCGCGGCACGCGAGCTTCCTCGCCGAAGACCCGGGCGTCCCCCTGGCGACCGGCCTCGCTCCGGCGGAAGAGGATGGCCATGATCATGCCGATGCCGATACCGAAGGACAGCGCGAGGACGATGCGGGCAATGGCGAAGTCGGCACCGAGCGCAACGCCGGTGTAGGACAGCGCGAGGATGTTCGCCGCCGGCGCGAAGAACAGGAAAGTAATGGCGGGGCCGAGTCCTGCACCTTTCTTGTAGATGCCGGCAAAGAGTGGCTGGATGGTGCAGGAGCAGACGGCGAGCAGGCTGCCGGCACCGGCGGCAGCCGGATAGGAAATCCACTTCGGCGCCTCCGGACCGAGGAAGCGCGTGATCGAGGCCTGCGGCACCAGCGCCGAAAGCGCACCGGCGATGAAGAAGGCCGGCACCAGGCAGAGCAGGACATGCGCCGCAAGGTAGGCGGCGAGGCTGGCAAAGCCGCTCTGCACGGCAGCAATCAGGATTTCCATCATGCGCTTTCGTACCAGTCCTTGCTGGCATTGACGATTTTCACCACGAGCAGCATCACCGGCACCTCGATCAGCACGCCGACGACGGTGGCCAGCGCGGCCCCGGATTCGAAGCCGAACAGCGAGATCGCCGCTGCGACGGCCAGCTCAAAGAAGTTGGAAGCGCCGATCAGTGCCGACGGGCAGGCGATGTTGTGCTTCTCGCCGACGGCGCGGTTGAGCCAGTAGGCGAGCGCCGAGTTGAAGAAGACCTGGATCAGGATCGGCACCGCGAGCAGCGCGATGACCAGCGGCTGCTTCAGGATGGCCTCGCCCTGGAAGGCGAAGAGCAGTACCAGCGTGGCGAGTAGCGCCGAGATCGACCATGGGCCGATCTTCGCCATGGTCGCGTCGAAGTGCGACTGCCCCTTGTTCAGCAGCGACTTTCGCCACCACTGGGCCAGTGCCACCGGAATGACAATGTAGAGCACCACCGAAGTCAGCAGCGTGTCCCACGGCACGACGATGGACGAGAGGCCGAGCAGGAAGGCGACGATGGGCGCAAAGGCGAAGACCATGATGGTGTCGTTCACCGCCACCTGCGACAGCGTGAACAGCGGGTCGCCGTTGGAGAGCCGGCTCCAGACGAAGACCATCGCCGTGCAGGGCGCTGCGGCGAGCAGGATGAGGCCGGCGATGTAGCTGTCGAGCTGTTCGGCCGGCAACCACGGCGCGAACAGGTTGCGCACGAACAGCCAGCCGAGCAAGGCCATCGAGAAGGGTTTCACCAGCCAGTTCACGAAGAGCGTGACGCCGATGCCCTTCACGTGCTGCTTCACTTCATGCAGCGCGCCGAAATCGACCTTGACCAGCATCGGGATGATCATCACCCAGATGAGCAGGCCGACCGGCAGGTTGACCTGCGCCACCTCCATGCGGCCGACAGCCTGGAAGACGCCGGGCAGGAACTGACCGAGCGCGATGCCGGCGACGATGCAGAGGAAGACCCACACGCTGAGGAAGCGCTCAAAAACGCTCATCGGAGCGCCCGCCGAATTCTTCATGGCGACTTCACATTGGGCGCTCATGACGTGGCCTCGTGAATCTGCTGCGCCGCGGCCTTCACCTCGGCCGCCGCCATCGTTTCCAGCGGCAGCGCAAGGAAGGCCGTGATGCGCGCATGCAGCTGCCGGTAGGCAAGCTCGAATGCCTCGCGCCGCGCGGCCAGTGGCTCGACGTGCGCCGGATCAGGAATGCCCCAGTGCGCCGTCGCCGGATGCCCCGGCCACACCGGACAGGTTTCGCCGGCGGCGCTGGCGCAGACGGTGAAGATGAAATCGATTTCCGGCGCGCCGGGTGCGGCAAACTCGTCCCACGATTTACTCCTCGGAGCACCTCCCTGTGGCAGGAGAATGCCGTGCTTCCCCAGCGTTTCCAGCGCCACCGGATTCACCGCACCACTGGGCCGGCTGCCGGCAGAGAAGGCGCGCACGCGCCCTGCCCCGAGATGATTGAAGAGCGCCTCGCCGAGGATGGAGCGGGCAGAATTGCCGGTGCACAGCACCAGCACGTTGAATGTTCGATTCATTTCAGGCGCGCTTTCGTTTGGGTGTGGCGAGCGAGGCCGGCGAACAATCCGCGCCGCCGCAGCAGTTTTCGGAGAGGAAGCCGACGAGGCCGTGCATCGCCGCGAAATCGGCGGCGCAGTGGATGAAGCGGCCTTCCTGCCGAGTGATGACGAGGCCGGCATTGGCCAGCGTCTTGAGGTGGAAGGAGAGCGTTGCCGGCGGCACGCCGAGCGCTTCGCCGATGGTGCCGACGGTGAGCCCGGCGGGGCCGGCCTCGATCAGCAGACGCCAGGCAGCGAGCCGGGTTTCCTGCGCCAGCGCAGCGAGTTGATTGACGACGTTTCTGGTTTCCATATTTCCAATTGTATCGAAATATTGGGGGCGAAAGATCCGCGATCGAGACACGCTTGTCAGTATGCGATCTATTTTTCCGGCGGCCTGGTTTCCAGCGACGCCTGGTAGAAATCACGCAGGGAGGAATAGCGTTCCGCGCGAACGGCACGAACGCTGGCCATTGCCTTTTCGACCGGCACGCCAAACTGCACGAGCGCTTCGGCGGCGATCATCAGGCTGCCTTCGAGAACCTCGGGAATGACCTCGGACGCTCCTGCCGCCTTCAGCCTGGCGACATCGGTATCGTCGGCCACGCGGACGACGATGGGCACGTTCTCACGTACCTGACGAACCAGCCGGATCACCCGCTCCGCCGAGTGAGCATCGGGATATGTCACGACCACCCCTCTTGCCCGTGCCACGCCCGCAGCCTTGAGGACTTCGCTGCGATCGGCATTCCCGAAGACGACGACGCCGTGCTCGGGCGGGTGTCGACGGACCCGGTTCGGGTTCAGATCGAGCGCCACGAAGGGAATGCCTTCGGACGACAGGAACTGGGCGACGCGCTCACCGGTGCGGCCGTAACCGCAGACGATGACGTGGTTCTCCATGGAAAACGCACCGACGGCAATGTCATGCAGCGTCTTGGCCTTGTGCGACCAATCGCCACGCACCATCTGACCCGAGAAGCGGGTCGCCCATTCGATCAGGAACGGCGCCACGAACATGGAGATGAGCATGGCCGACAAGGTCAGCTGGAACACATCCTGTCCGATCAGTTTCAGGGTGAAGCCGAGCTGGATCAGCACCAGGCCGAACTCACCGGCCTGCGCGAGCTGCGCCGCCGTACGCAGGCAGACGTCGAGCCGGCTGCGCGATAGTGCCGCCACGAGCAGGACCACCAGGCCCTTCCCTGCGACGAGGAGGAAGACGGCCAGCACCAGCAGGGGAAGATGGGTCAGCACGTACATGACGTCGAGCATCATGCCGACGGTGACGAAGAACAGCCCGAGCAGGATGTCGCGGAACGGCCGGATGTCGGACTCGACCTGGTGGCGATACATCGTCTCCGAGATCAGCATGCCGCCGATGAAGGCCCCCAGCGCCAGCGATAGGCCGGCGGCGTGTGTGGCATAGCTCAGCACAAAGACGATCCATAGCGTCGTCAGGACGAACAGCTCCTCCGAATGGCGGTGGGCGACAACATCGAGCAGCGCCTTCATCGGTCGTTTGGCCAGTCCGATGAGGAGCAGCAGGACGACCACCGTCTGCGCCGCGGCAATCAGCATCGACTGCGCCAGATCGGTCTGCGGGCGGGCCAGCGCCGGGAAGAGGATCAGGCAGGGAACGACAGCGATATCCTGAAACAGCAGGACGCCCATGGTCTGCCGACCGGAGCGCGAGTGCAGTTCGAAGCGCTCGGAGAGGATGCGGGCAACGATCGCGGTCGACGACATGCTCACCGCAAGGCCGACGACCAGCCCGGCCTCCCAGCGTTGCCCATAGCCGTACAGGGCGACCAGCGTCGTCGCACACGCGGTCAGCAACACCTGGGCACCGCCGAACCCGAACACGAGGGCCTTCATGGCGCGCAGGCGGGCAAGGCTGAACTCGAGCCCGATCGAGAACATCAGGAAGACGACCCCGAATTCGGCGAAGGCACCGACTTCCTCGGACTCGGCGAGTACCTTGAAACCGTGCGGCCCGAGGGCGATGCCGATGATGAGGTAGGCAAGCAGCGATGGCAGTCGCAGACGGCGGGTCAGGAAGACCGCGCCGGTCGCAAAGGTCAGCAGCAGCAGAACCGCCAGGATATTGATGTCTTGCATCTCGGGTCGTATCAGATCAGAGCAGGACAGCACCTGCCCGATAACAATGTCTTCGCAAACCCGATTGTCGCTGCTGGGGTGATTTCTCGCAAAGCGTGCAGATCAATTGCAGCGAGTTCGGGTACGGGACGCGCAGAAAAAGCTACAGGCCCTCGACCAGCAACAGGTGGACACGGTAAGGCCCGTGCGCGCCGAGCACGATGGTCTGTTCGATGTCCCCGGTGCGCGACGGCCCGGAGACGAAGTTGACGGCACGCGGCAGGTCCTCACCGCGCTCGGCGCGCAGCAGAGCAAACGCCTCCTCCATGGCCGGGACGATGCGCGACACCGGCACGATGGCGATGTGGGTTTCCGGCAGCAGGCTGGTCGTCGCGGCCGTTTGCGGACCGGAAGCGAGCATCAGCGTACCGGTCTCGGCGATGGCGCAGAAGCAGCCGGTGAT
>DAORCC010000025.1:0-14416 GCA_035345235.1 Azospira sp. | reverse complement strand
CCATCCCGGGGCGGGGCCCGTACTGCCTTGCCGCCAGCGTCGCGCGCGCAGATTCGCGACGGCTTTCGTCACCGGCACTGACGCCGAGGTTGGCGCGTACGCGCGCCAGGATGTCTTCACGGGAATTCATGCGTGATCCTTCATTGGGTCAGCGGCGATGATAGCCCGGCCTGACGCCCGTCGGGAACCGGCCTTGCCAGATCTGCGGCGCAGGAGATCTGACGTTGCAGCTAGCGTTATATCCATTCGGATAGACAGCCAACGCCCAAACAGGCACAATGGCCATCTCGAAATATCCGTACGAACATAACGAAAATGCAAAGGGAAAAAGGAATGCAGCGAATGCAGCACTTTCTTTCTGCCGTGCTGCTTTGCCTGACCACCATGGCAGCGCAGGCAGGGGATGCCCAGATCGCCGTGGCCGCGAACTTCTCGGCACCGGCAAAGCGGATCGCGGAGGCCTTCGAGCGTGCCAGCGGCCATAAGGCAACGCTCGTCACCGGCGCCACCGGCAAGTTCTATGCACAGATCGTGAACGGTGCCCCGTTCGACGTGCTGCTCGCCGCCGACGATGAAACGACGGCGAAGCTGGAGAAGGAGGGGCACGCGACCGGCGCGCGCTTCACCTACGCCATCGGCCGCCTCGTGCTGTGGAGTGCAACCCCCGGCCTTGTCGACGTTGACGGCGCCGTACTGAAGCGAGGCACCTTCCGCCACATCGCCGTCGCCAATCCAAGGCTCGCACCTTACGGGCAGGCGGCGATGGAAGCCCTGGCGACGCTGGGCCTCGCCGAAGCGCTGCGACCCCGCTTCGTGCTCGGCGAGAACATCGCACAGACGCACCAGTTCGTCGCTTCCGGCAACGCCGAGCTCGGGTTCGTCGCGCTGGCACAGGTGACGAAGGACGGCAGGATCGGCGAAGGCTCGGGGTGGATCGTACCGGCGCAACTGCACCAGCCGATCCGCCAGGACGCCGTGCTCCTCGCGCACGGCCGCGGCAATGCGGCCGCGAAAGCCTTTCTCGAATGGCTGAAGGGCGACGACGCCAAGGCGACGATCCGCAGTTTCGGCTACGACCTGCCCTGACCCCACCATGCCGCCGACCATGCCACTCTCCGATGCTGACCTCGCCGCGATCTGGCTGACGCTGAAGCTGGCAACGCTGACCACCGCACTGCTGCTCGTCGCCGGCACGCCGCTCGCATGGTGGCTGGCACGCACCGCGGCACGCTGGAAAGGTGCCGTGAGCGCCGTCGTCGCGCTGCCGCTGGTACTACCACCAACCGTGCTCGGCTTCTACCTGCTCATTGCGATGGGGCCCGCCGGCCCGCTCGGCAAGCTGACGCAGGCAGCCGGCCTGGGCACGCTGCCATTCACCTTCGCCGGACTGGTCCTCGCCTCCTGCCTCTATTCCCTTCCCTTCGTCGTGCAGCCGCTGCAGAACGCCTTTACGGCAATTCCCGAGCGCCTGCTGGAAGCGGCAGCGACACTGCGCGCATCGCCGCTCGATACCTTCTTCCACGTCGTCGTGCCGCTCGCCCGTCCCGGCTTCCTCACTGCCGCCGTACTCGGCTTCGCACACACCGTCGGCGAATTCGGCGTGGTGCTGATGATCGGCGGCAACATCCCGGAGAAGACGCGCGTCGTCTCGGTGCAGATCTACGACCACGTCGAGGCACTCGAGTACACGCAGGCGCACTGGCTGGCCGGCGGCATGCTGGTTTTCTCGTTCGTTGTCCTGCTCGCGCTCTACACGCTCAACCCGGCGATGCGGAGGCAGACGTGAGCGCGGACAGCATCGACCTCCGCCTGCAGCTCACCCGTACGAGCTTCGCGCTCGACGTCGACCTGCGGCTACCGGCGCGCGGCGTCAGCGCGATCTTCGGTGCCTCCGGCTCGGGCAAGACGACCCTCCTGCGCACAGTCGCCGGGCTGGAACGATGTGCGCGCGGTCGTCTCGACGTTGCCGGCGAGGTCTGGCAGGACAGCGCGGCCGGCATCTTCGTACCGTCACACAAGCGCTCGCTCGGCTACGTCTTCCAGGACGCTGCACTCTTTCCGCACCTTTCGGTGCGTGACAACCTCGCCTTCGGACGCCGGCGCACGGGAGACGCCACGCCACCCGATGCGGCAGCAGTCGTCGCACTGTTGGATATCGGCCCGCTGCTCGATCGCCGTCCGGACAGTCTCTCCGGGGGGGAGCAGCAGCGGGTTGCCATCGCCCGTGCACTACTTGCGAAGCCGCGCCTGCTGTTGATGGACGAACCGCTCGCCGCACTAGACGAGCAGCGCAAGGCGGAGTTCCTGCCCTGGCTGGAGACGTTGCACGACGAGCTCGACATCCCGGTGCTTTATGTCAGCCATGCGCTGCCGGAAGTAGCACGACTGGCTGACCATCTGGTGCTGCTGGAGCAGGGTCGCGTGCGCGCCGATGGGGCGCTCGCCGAGCTGCTGCCGCGGCTGGACCTGCCGCTGTCGCACGGAGAGGAAGCTTTCGTCGTGATCGCGGTAACGGTCGGCGCCTACGATGCCGACTACGCGCTCGCCCGTCTCGACTTCGCCGGGCAGTCGCTCTGGGCTCCCAGCGCGCCGCGCACTCCGGGAGCTGCCGTGCGCGTGCGCATCCAGGCACGCGATGTCAGCCTGGCGCTGGCGCCCCATGACGATTCCAGCATCCTCAATACGCTTCCCGCAACGATAACAGCACTGGAGGAGCAACCTCCGGGGCGGGTGCTGGCAGGCCTGGATATCGGCGGCACCGCCTTGCTCGCGCGCGTGACAAAAAGATCGTCGGCATTTCTCGGGCTGACGCGTGGAAAGACGCTTCAGGCGCAGATCAAGAGCGTGGCGCTCCTCGATTGACAGGCGGCATCGCGATGCTTGCCGAAACCTTTCTGTCACAGGAATGAAACCGTCGATCTATAAGCTTATTCATAAAGATTCGTCGACACGGCAGCGCTGCATTTCTAACCTGCCAACAAATCGAGCGAGCCGGCAGTTCCAATCCTGCCTGAATGCGCTTTGACGGTTTTCGTCTTTATCAACAGGAGCAAATCCATGACTGCAGTTCAAAAGAAACTGAGCGCGCTGGCCATCGCCGCGGCGTTCGCCGGAGGCGCATTTGCGCAGACCAACGTCACGATCTACGGCATTGCCGATGCGGGCTTTGTGAATTCGTCAGGCGACCGGGCGAACGGCGCCAAGAATGCCAACTTCAACGGCATCAACTCCGGAATCATGAGCGGCTCGCGCCTCGGCTTCAAGGGCGAGGAGGGCCTCGGCAACGGGCTGAAGGCGGTCTTCCTGCTCGAATACGCCCTCGCAATTGACGGCAACACCGGCATTGGCAGCGGCACCGGCGCCACGAGCAGCCGCCAGACCTATGTCGGCCTCAGCGATAACCGCTTCGGCACGGTCGCCCTGGGCCGCCAGTACGCGCCCGGCTACAACGCCACGGCCCGCAACAACCCCTTCGGCGGCTCGACCGCGCAGGCGCCACTGAACCTGCTGACCGCAGCGGCCGGCAATTCGCTGTCGGCCAACGAAGCGTCGCGCACCAATAACGCCGTCACGTACGCTTCGCCGGTCTGGAACGGTTTTTCTGCCAACGCCATCTACGGCTTTGCGGAAAACGGCGGCACCACCGCCGATGGCATCAGCCAGGGGAACGGCGGCCTTTTCGGTGCCGGACTCAACTACGCGAACGGACCGATCAACCTCGATCTCGTCTTCCAGCAGCGCTCCGGCGTCGCCACCAACCCGGTCACCACCACCCCCGTCACGACGGTTTCCACCCAGGACAACATCAATGAGTGGGCCCTGCTGGGCTCGTATGACTTCAAGGTCGTCAAGGTCTTTGGCTCCTACCAGAGCCAGGATGACAACAATGGCACGTCGGCACGTGAAGGCAGCAACAAGACCTGGCAGGTGGGTGCCAATATTCCGGTATTCGGCAACGGCTCGATCCAGGCCAGCTACGCGAAGCTGAGCTGGGACCGCACCGGCGCCGGGGACAATACCGCCTGGGCGCTTGGCTATCGCCACGCACTCTCGAAGCGCACCACGCTGTACACGACCTACACCCTCGTCGACAACGACAACAATGCGCTGGCCGCCGCGGGCTATCTGTCGCAGACCCGTGCGATCGGCGAAAAGAACGCCACGTTTACGGCCGGTCTGAATCACGCTTTCTGATCCACACCAGTAGTCGAAGCAGGCGCTGGTTCATGAAAAAAGCCGCCCGGGCTCACCGGGCGGCTTTTTCTTTTTTGGCATTCGGAAGGTCAGCCATCCTTCGGCAAAGGTTTGAGGAACTTCCTGAACTGCCCGAATTCAGTGGCAACCGCTTGTGCTGCGAGCTGTTCCATCCTCCGATAGCGCTGCAGCACATCAATACCAAAATCGGTGAGTTGCGCACCGCCACCACCGCTACCGCCGGTGGCCGTGAAAACGAGCGGTGTGACGAACGCTGCATTCACCGCTTCGACCAGCAGCCATGCACGACGGTACGACATGCCCATCTCGCGTGCCGCCGCAGATATGGAACCGCTCCGGCCAATCGCCTCGAGCAACTCTGCTCGACCGGGACCAATCGCGATGCTGGCACCGAGCAATACCCGCAGGCGGGGTCCGGATGCTGCCTTGTGTCGCGGTTTTTTCGGCATACGACGCGCTCCCGTGCGATCAAACCACGCAATTGCGCGGCTCACCGCGTGCGAAGGCTTCGATATTGTCAATCAGCTGGTCGGCGAGGGCCTGCATCGCCGGCCGGCTGGCCCATGCAACGTGAGGCGTCAGCAGGAAATTGGGCAGGGCCAGCAGTTCGGGCGATAGCAGCGGGTTACCTTCGCGTGGCGGCTCCTTCGTGAGCACATCGAAGCCGGCACCGGCGATCCAGCCTTGCTGAAGGGCATGCACCAGAGCAGCTTCATCGACAAGGCCGCCGCGTGCGGTGTTGATCAGCAGGGCCGACGATTTCATCGCACGCAGTTCGGCGGCACCGATCAAGCCCGTCGTTTCCGGGGTCAACGGGCAGTGCAGTGATACGACGTCAGCCGTCGCCAGGGCTTCCGTGAATGGGGTGTAGCCAGCCCGGCTGTCGGCAATGCCCTTGCGTTCGGATCTCAGCACCTTCATTCCGAAGGCCGCAGCCAATCGGGCGACACCTTCGCCGAGCGAACCGCTGCCGATGACTGCCAGCGTGGCGCCATGGAGATCCTGGATCGGATGGTCGAAGAAGCAGAATTGCTCGCTTTCCTGCCAGCGTCCGGCCTGTATCGAATCTCGGTAGGCGACGAGGTTGCGGGAAAGCGCCAGCATCAGTGCGATGGCGTGCTCGGGCACCGTATGCACGGCGTAGCCGCGGATGTTCGAGACGACGATGCCGCGCGCACGGCAGGCGTCGAGGTCGACATTGTTGGTGCCGGTGGCGGCGACGGCGATCATCTTCAGCATCGGCAGGCGCGCAATCGTCTCCGCATCGAGCATCAGCTTGTTCACGATGGCGATCGTCGCGTCGGCCAGCCGCGCTTCGACCTCGGCCTGCGAGGTCCTGGCGTACTCGCTCCAGGCGTGATCGCAGGCCGGACGACGGACGTCGGCGATGATCGACTCGCGCTCGAGGTAGACGATGCGTTCCATGACTCAGCTTCCGAGCGCGCTTTCCAGTGCCCGTTGCGTCGATCCGTCGCCGTGCAGGAGGCAATAGGCACCGGCCGGAAATTCGGCACGCGCGGAAAGTTCAGCGAAGGCGAAGAGCACCGACGGCGAACGGGGATCGGAGAGCACGACGACCGTGTCGCCGGCCGTCCAGGCGCGCACCATGCCTTCAACTGCCGAAAGCAGCGGATTCTCGGAGTTGCTGCAAACGATCTGCACGGAACCGCCGCCGCTGGCGCAAGACGCGCTGCGCAGGGCAGCGACGGCCCGTGACACTTCCTCGCGGGATGACTCGGGCGTCTTTCCGGTTTCACGCGAAATCAGCTTGGCGAAGTCGCCGGCGAACTGGTCGAGCAGAGCGCCGAGCTCAGCGACGAGGGCTTCGCGCTGCATCGTTTCCTCTCCCCAGGTCGGTTGCAGGTCCAGCGCCGAAGCAATGGCGCGACCCACTTCGTCGACGCCGCATTTGGGAACGCGGAAGTTCACGGAACCGTCGGCTTCACGGATGTCGATGAACTCCTCGAATACGCTGAACCATGCGTGGCCGTCGATCCAGAGGGGAATGGCGGGAATGCCGTCGTCGAGTTTCATGTCTTCCTTTCCTGTCCTTGCTTGTAAAGTTCCTTGAAGGTACGCCCCTGCGGCGCCGGGAAATCGCGTCCCGCCGTCCACTCCGGCGCGAGGCCGAGCACCTTGATCCGATCCTCGCCACCCGCCAGCCAGTTGAGGTAACGCACGCCGATTTTCGTTGCCAGCGAGTAGAGACCGGGACGCTGCGCGATCCAGGCCCACATCGAAAGCGCCAGCCGTTCCGGCCATGGCCGGAGCCCACACTCGGTCTGCTTCTCGCGCAGCTTGCGCAGGAGCTCCGGCAGCGGAATGCGTACCGGGCAGACGACGCCACACTGGTTGCATAGCGTCGCCGCGTGCGGCAGGTCAAGCGAATTTTCGAGTCCGGTGTAAAGCGAGGTCAGCACCGAACCCATCGGCCCCGGATAAACCCAGCCGTAGGCATGGCCGCCGATCGACTGATAGACCGGGCAGTGGTTCATGCAGGCACCACAGCGGATGCAGCGCAGCATCGGCTGAAACTCGCTGCCGACCAGCCCGGCGCGACCGTTGTCGACCAGGATGAAATAGGTGTGTTCGGGTCCGTCGCTGTCGTCCACGCCCTTGGTGCCGGTGCACACCGACACGTAGTTGGAGATTTCCTGCCCGGTCGCCGAACGCGGCAACAGGCGCATCAGTGTTGCGAAGTCTTCCAGCGTCGGCACGATCTTCTCGATACCGGTGATGACGACATGCACTTTCGGCAGGGTTGTCACCATGCGGCCGTTGCCCTCGTTGGTGACGAGCGCCACCGAGCCGGTCTCCGCGATCAGGAAGTTGCCGCCGGAGAGTCCCATGTCGGCGCTGAGGAAGTGCTCGCGCAGGGCTTCCCTGGCCTCGCGCGTCAGCGCCTGAATCTCGCTCTTGCGCGGCTTGCCGTGTTTTTCGGCGAAAAGGTCGGCGACCTCGTCAAGGTTCTTGTGCGCAGCCGGCGCGAGGATGTGCGAGGGTGGTTCATTGCCGGAAAGCTGCAGGATGTACTCGCCGAGATCGGTCTCGACGGGCTCGACGCCGGCGGCCGTCAGCGCGACGTTGAGCTGCGCCTCCTCGGAGAGCATCGACTTCGACTTGATGACTTTTTTTGCGCCATGCTTCTGCGCGATGGCGACGACCTGCTCGCAGATCTCGCGGCCGTCCTTCGCCCACAGCACGGTGGCGCCACGCTGCGTCGCCTTTTCCTCGAACAGTTCGAGCCAGACGTCGAGGTTGTCGAGCACGCGGTCACGGATCGCCTGGCCGGCATCGCGCAACTCATCGAAATCCCTTTCGTACGCATTGACGGCGCGCGCACGCATGCCGACGAACTTGTCACGCAGACCGGTGAAGTTCCTCTGCAGTTGCGGGTCGGCCAGCGCCTCACCGGCACGGCGCTGGAAGAACATGGCCTGCGAGCGCATCAGTCCCCTCGCCCGGCCGTCCCAAGGGAGGCTCGCGCCGCCCCGGGGTGCAACGTACGACATAAATAGGGCGGCTGTTTCATTACACCAGCTTCCCGTTCGTGCCGGCCAGCACCTCGGCGACATGCAGCACGCGCGTCGTCTCGTCGCCCATGCGGCGCAGCTTGCCTTCGATGTTGATCAGGCAGCCGAGATCGCCGCCGACGACGGCATCCGCGGCGGCGGCCTGCAGGTTGACGCATTTCCGTTCGGCGATGGCTGCCGAGATGTCGCCGAACTTGACCGCGAAGGTGCCGCCGAAGCCGCAGCAGGATTCTGCTTCCGGCATCTCCTTGATTGAGAGGCCGCGGACCTTGCCGAGCAGGCGGCGCGGCTGGTGCTTGATCCCGAGGCTGCGCAGCCCGGTGCAGGAGTCGTGATAGGTGACGCTGCCATCAAACTCGCCGGGAACGGACGCGACCTTGAGCACCTCAGCGAGAAACTGCGTCAGTTCGTAGCTGCGGGCGGCCAGCGCTTCGGCACGCCGCCGCCAGTCCGGATCGTCGAGGAAGAGACCGGGGTATTCGGTGCGAATCTGGTCGGCACAGGAGCCTGAAGGCGCAACGAGGTAGTCGAAGCCTTCGAACTCTGCAATGGTCTTCTGCGCCAGCGCGATGGCCGCGCGCCGATCGCCGGAATTGAAGGCCGGCTGGCCGCAGCAGGTCTGCGACTCCGGAACGACGACCTCACAACCAGCCGCTTCGAGCAGGCGCAGCGCGGCAAAACCGACGCTCGGGCGCATCAGGTCAACGAGACAGGTAACGAAGAGCGCGACTTTCATCAGTTCGCATTGTGAAATGAGGGTAGAATGCCGCGGTGCAAAAACGCACCGGATAGTGAAAAAAGATGGGGCGCAATTCGCATGTCCCAAAGGCGCGATTATAGACGCCCGCATCCGCAAGGACACAGCCCCTCAGGAAAGAACGGAAATCCCATGGCCGCATTGCAGGAACCGAAGGAAAGCAAGAATTCCATCCAGGTCATCGAGCGCATGATGTCCTTGCTCGATGTGCTCGCCCAGTCCCCGGACCCGGTCGCCCTGAAACATCTGGCGCAGGCCACCGGCCTGCACCCCTCGACGGCGCACCGCATCCTCGCGGCGATGACCGGTTCGCGCATCGTCGAACGGCACGAGGCCGGTTCCTACCGTCTCGGCATCCGCCTGCTGGAGCTCGGCAATCTCGTGAAATCGCGGCTGAACATCCGCGATGTGGCCTCGCCCTACATGCAGGCATTGCACGAGCAGATCGGCGAAGCGATCAATCTCGGCATCCGCCATGAGGACGAAATCGTCTATATCGAACGCACGTCGAGTGGCCGTTCGCTGGTGCGCGTCGTCTATCTGGTGGGCGGCCGCGCCCCGTTGCATCTGACCTCGGTCGGCAAGCTTTTTCTCGCACAGGACACACCGGAGTCAGTACGCGCTTACGCGAAGCGCACCGGGCTGCCGGGCAAGACCGCCACCTCGCTGACGTCGCTGGCCGCGCTGGAGAAAGAGCTCGACCGGATTCGTCGCCATGTGGTCGCCTTCGACAACGAGGAGGCCGAAGTCGGGCTCAAGTGCGTCGCGGCGCCGATCCATGACGACGAAGGCAAACTCGTGGCCGGTCTCTCGGTATCGGCACCGGTCGATCGCCACAAGCCGGAATGGGTGCAACAGGTCCGCGCGGCGGCCGAGGAAATCTCGCATGCCCTCGGTTATGTGAAACCCCGCAGCAAGTAGCTGGGGCCAGCACTCAAAAGAGAAAAGCCGCGGAAGTTTCCGCGGCTTTTTCGTTTTCGGATCGGGCGAGGATCAGGAGCGCCTCAGGAAGATCTCCTCGCGGCGCTCGCGCATCGCTCAGGCGCTGCCGGACTTGCGTGCCGCCGATGCCTGCGTTGTTTCCATCCAGCGCTTGATGCGGTTGGCGTCGCCGATGCGTGTCAGCTTACCCTGGGAATCCAGCAGCACGATGACGACAGGCTTTTCTGCAACGCGCGCCTGCATGACGAGGCACTTGCCGGCTTCCTGGATGAAACCGGTCTTGGAGAGGCCGATGTCCCAGGTGGGCACTTTCACCAGCTGGTTGGTATTGCGGTACTCCATCAGCCGGCCGCTGACGACGACCTTGGCATCGCTGGTCGTCGAGAATTCGCGGATCAGCGGATAGCGGTGCGCCGCGGCGACCATTCTGGCCAGATCCTTGGCGGTCGACACATTGTTCGAGGAGAGTCCGGTCGGATCTTCGAAACGGGTATTGAACATGCCAAGTTCGGCGGCCTTGCGATTCATCGCCGTAACGAAGGCGGAGAGGCCGCCCGGATAGTGGCGGGCCAGTGCATGCGTGGCACGATTTTCAGAGGACATCAGCGAGATCAGCATCGCATCCTCGCGCGCCATTTCGGCACCGACGTTGAGACGCGAGCGGCTCCCCTTGAGGTAGTCGACGTCATCATCGGAAACGTGAATGGATTCCTGCAGGTTCGGCATCGAATCAAGCACGACCATCGCCGTCATCAGCTTGGTAATGGAAGCGATCGGCACGACCACATCGGCGTTTTTCTGGAAGATCGGCTCACTGCCACCCTGTTCGACGACGAGCGCGGCCGTGGATGCCACCGCCAGCTGGCGAGTGGCCTGCCACTGGTCAGCGGCAGCAGCCTTCTTTGCCTTGGCGGGCGCAGCGGTGGTGTTTTTCGCGGTGGCCGGCTTCGATTTCTTGGCACCGGCCGACTTGGCAGCCGTTGACTTCGTATTGGTCGTGGCGGCCTGTGCGACGCTCTGGCTCATCAGCCCGGCAGCAACGAACACCCCCATTGTCAGCGCGGAAAGCAGCTTCTTGCGCATCCGGCATCCCTCCGTGACGGTATTGATCGAATGATTTTACGACAGTTTAGCACTCGAACTTGATATTTCAATAAAAATAATGGGATAGAAACGGTTTCAGAAGTTTTTTCTCAGATACCGAGAAAGGCCCGCACTTCGTCCTTCCTGGCTTCGGTGTCGCGGTAACCGAGATCGATCAAGGCGCGCGTATAGGGTTGCTCGAACAGCAGATAGCTGGTGAGGGCGCCGCCCGCCTTGTTCATGGCACCGATGCCGCGCAGCAGCAGGCGGACCGAGCGCGGCAACGCCTTGGCATGCTTCGCGGCCAGATAGTCGAGGCGCTGCGAAGGCGCGATGACCAGGGTCTCGATCGGGCGCAGACTCATACCGGCGCCCTGCTTGACCTCGTCCGGTATCGCCGCAAGCGTGCGGTTGATCCGCTGCATGCGCTCGATGTCCACGGCCAGGCCGTCGAGGAAGATCGATGACAGCGCATGACCGGCAACCTGCGCGAGTGTCGGGTACGACTCTCCACGCTGCCGCTCCGTTTTCTCGGACATCCGCCCGGCGCCGATGACGAGTACTTTCTCTGCGCCAAGGTGAATGGCCGGAGACAACGGCGCCAGCTGACGCATCGAGCCATCCCCGAACCACTCGCGGTGCAACCGGATCGCAGGAAAGACGAAGGGGATCGCTGCTGAAGCCATCAGGTGCTCCACATTCAGGCGGGCGCGGCTACCGAAGCGCTGCATGCGTGCCCAGGGCTCGATATCGGACGGAGCCTGGAAGAAGCTGATGCTGTGGCCACTGGTGTAACCCGATGCGCTGACGGCGACGGCATAGAGGCTGCCGTCGGCAATCGCGCGGTCGATGTTGCGGAAATCGAGGCGACGCGTGAGCATCTGGCGTAGCGGATCATTGTCGAGCAGCGAACGCGGACTGCGCCGGATGAACCAGCCGAGCATCAGCGAGGACAGCCAGCGCGCTCCCGAGGTGGCAATGCCGAGCGGGTCGCTCCGGTAGACGTCGCGCGCGCGCATGTTGCGCCAGACGTCGTTCAAGGTCTCGACGGCGGCCCGAAAATTGGAAGCCTGACAAGCGATGGTCGCCGCGTTGATTGCGCCCGCAGAAGTGCCGCAGACGATCGGAAAGGGATTGATGGTCGGGTCTGGCAGCATCTCGCAGATGCAGGTGAGCACACCGGCCTGATAGGCGGCGCGGGCACCACCGCCGGGAAGGACGAGGGCCGTGCGCGCGTTGTTGGTCATCTCCATCGGCAGCCTCTGTGGATGTGCTGCCGATGATAACGGGGTTGCGGCGCAGCACCACGCTGCGCCGCACCATGGCCGATCAGGTACTTGCCGCGTCCACTACGGTCAGCGCCGTCATGTTGACGATGCGGCGGACGGTTGCGGTCGGCGTCAGGATGTGCACCGGCTTCGCCGTACCCAGCAGGATCGGGCCGACCGTGAGGTTATCGCCCGCCGCCACCTTGAGCAGATTGAACGAGATGTTCGCGGCATCGAGCGTCGGCATCACCAGCAGATTGGCCTGCCCCTTGAGCCGGGAATTCGGGAAGGTCTGGTTGCGGATCGATTCGTCTAGCGCAGCGTCGCCGTGCATTTCGCCTTCGACTTCGAGGCGCGGTGCGCGCTCGTTGAGCAGACGCAACACCTCGCGCATTTTCTGCGAGGTCGGCGTATTTTCGGTACCGAACGACGAGTGCGAAAGCAGCGCCACCTTCGGGGCGATGCCGAAGCGGCGAATCTCTTCCGCAGCCTCCAGCGTCATGTCGGCGAGTTGCTCGGCCGACGGGTCGTAGTTCACATAGGTATCGGCGACGAAGACGGTGCGTCCCGGCAGCATCAGCAGGTTCATGGTCGAGTAGTTGCGGACGCCGGGCGCCATGCCGATGACGTTGTGCACATACTCGCGATGCAGCTCATGGCGACCGAAGGTACCGCAGATGAGGCCATCGGCGTGACCGAGGCGGACCATCAGGGCGCCGTAGAGGGTCGCCCGACGACGGATTTCCCGACGTGCATAGTCGGGCGAAACGCCCTTGCGCTCCATCAGGCGATGGTATTCCTGCCAGTAAAGATCGAAGTGTTCGTCGAAGAAGCTGCAGCGATCGTGATGGACGATTTCGAAATCGATGTTGGGGCGAATACGCAGACCGGCGGCATCGATCTTGCGCTGCATCTCCTCCTCGCGGCCGATCAGGATCGGCCGGCAGATTTCCTCGTCGAGGGCGACCTGTACGGCGCGCAGCACGCGCTCATCCTCGCCCTCGGCGAAGACGATGCGCTTCGGGTTGCGCTTGGCCTGCGAGAACACCGGCTTCATGATCAGGCCGGAGTGGTAGACGAATTCGTTGAGGCTCTGCAGGTAAGCATCCCAGTCGCGGATCGGCCGGGTGGCGACGCCGGAGTCAATGCCGGCCTTGGCGACCGCCGGCGCGATCTTGACGATCAGGCGCGGGTCGAAAGGTTTGGGAATCAGGTATTCCGGGCCGAAGCCGGTGACCTTCTCGCCGTAGGCCGAGGCGACGATTTCCGACTGCTCGGCGCGCGCCAGCTCTGCAATCGCCTTCACGGCAGCGAGCTTCATCTCTTCGGTGATGGTGCTGGCGCCGACATCGAGCGCACCGCGGAAAATGAAAGGGAAGCAGAGTACGTTGTTGACCTGGTTCGGATAGTCCGAACGGCCGGTGCAGATGATCGCGTCGTCACGTACGGCCTTGACGTCCTCGGGAGCAATTTCCGGATTCGGATTGGCAAGGGCAAGCACCAGGGGTCTGGCCGCCATCTTCGCGACCATTTCCTTCTTCAGTACGCCACCCGCGGAGAGCCCAAGGAATACGTCGGCCCCTTCGATGATTTCGCCGAGGGTACGGGCATCCGTTTTCTTGGCATAGCGCGCCTTGATCTCGTCCATCTCTTCGACCCGGCCTTCGTAGACCACGCCCTTGATGTCGGTCACCCAGATGTTGTCCACCGGCACGCCGAGCATCACGAGGAGATCCAGGCAGGCGAGCGCGGCGGCGCCGGCACCGGAGGTGACCAGCTTGACCTGCTTCAAATCCTTGCCGAGGTAGGTGAGGCCGTTGAGGATGGCGGCGCCGACGACGATGGCCGTACCGTGCTGGTCGTCGTGGAAGACAGGGATCTTCATCCGCTCGCGCAGCTTCTTCTCGATGTAGAAGCATTCCGGCGCCTTGATGTCCTCGAGGTTGATGCCGCCGAAGGTGGGTTCCAGCGCGGCGATCATGTCGATCAGCTTGTCGGGGTCGCGCTCGTCGATCTCGAGGTCGAAGACGTCGATGTTGGCGAACTTCTTGAACAGGACCCCCTTACCTTCCATCACCGGCTTGGCGGCAAGCGGGCCGATCGGGCCCAGACCGAGCACGGCCGTACCATTGGTGATGACGCCGACGAGATTCGCGCGCGAAGTCAGCGTGCTGGCCTCGGCGGGATCGGCGACGATCTCCTCGCAGGCCGCCGCAACTCCCGGCGAGTACGCCATGGAGAGATCGTACTGGTTGGTCAGCTGCTTGGTCGGCGTGACCGCGATCTTTCCCGGCTTCGGATTGCGATGGTAGTAAAGCGCCGCCGTGCGAAGCTGATCTTTCGATTGTTCCTTGTTCATGTCTGTCTGCCCTTTTCCGTCGCATTACGTTCATCGTAATTCATAATTATAGAGCACATTTCCGGGTCTTTTCCAATTGGGGATTTCCACAGGCAGACATAAATTTGTCCGATGACCGAACACCATCAATCATTCGAAAACCCTGATGAATCAAGGGCGCGCGAGCCGTCGGCGGTTTGCTTCAAGGGCACTGCCGTGGCATAATTACGGCCTTTCCCGGCCGCCCGACGCTTGCAGTTCGACCCGCCGCGCCACGGTA
>DAORCC010000024.1:0-20699 GCA_035345235.1 Azospira sp. | reverse complement strand
CTGTGGCCGGCCTTGCTCAGCGCCCCGCGCACCTTTTCGAGATCGGCCGTCTGCTGGTAGCTGACCTCGATCAGCGTGCCGCCGGTGAACTCGACCGAGAGGTGCAGGCCGCGGCTAAAGAGGAAGAATACGGCCAGCAGGAAGGTGACCAACGAGATGACGTTGAACACCAGCGCGTGGCGCATGAAGGGGATGTCTTTGCGGATGCGGAAAAATTCCATTTTTGTTTCCCCTTACTGGCCGGCAGCCGATGATGCCGTGTTGCCGGGTTTCCAGACCTGGCCGATGGCCAGCGATTGCAGTTTCTTGCGGCGGCCGTAGATCAGGTTCACTAGCGCGCGCGAGACAACCACGGCCGAGAAGATCGAGGTCAGGATGCCGAGGCAGTGCACCACGGCGAAGCCGCGCACCGGCCCGGAGCCGAAAACGAGCAGCATCAGACCGACGATCAGGGTCGTGACGTTGGAGTCGACGATGGTGTCGAAGGCGCGTTCGTAACCGGCGGCGATGGCCGCCTGCGGCGTGGCGCCGTTGCGCAGTTCTTCGCGGATACGCTCGTTGATCAGCACGTTGGCGTCGATGGCCATGCCCAGTGCCAGCGCGATGGCGGCGATGCCGGGCAGGGTCAGCGTCGCCTGCAGCATGGAAAGCAGGGCCACGAGGAACAGCAGGTTGGAGCCGAGCGCCGCGACCGAGATCAGGCCGAACAGCATGTAGTAGGCGATCATGAACGCGGCAATGGCGGCGAAGCCCCACAGCGTCGAATCGAAACCCTTCTTGATGTTCTCTGCGCCGAGCGACGGACCGATGGTGCGTTCCTCGATGATTTCCATCGGGGCGGCCAGCGAACCGGCGCGCAGCAGCAGTGCAGTGTCGTTGGCCTCGGTGGTGCTCATGCGACCGGAGATCTGGACGCGGCCGCCGCCAATTTCGGTGCGGATCACCGGTGCGGTGACGACCTCACCCTTGCCCTTCTCGATGAGCAGGATCGCCATGCGCTTGCCGACGTTTTCGCGGGTGATCTCCTTGAAGATACGGGCGCCCTGCGAGTCGAGCGTGAGATGCACCGCCGGCTCCTGGGTCTGGTTGTCGAAGCCCGGCTGTGCGTCGGTGAGGCGGTCGCCGGTCAGGACGACCTGCTTCTTCACCAGCAGCGGCGCACCACCGCGCTCGACGTAAAGCTCGGTGCCGAACGGTACCTGGCCGGTCTGGGCGGCTTCCAGTGCTCCCGGCGTGTCATCGACCATGCGGATTTCGAGCGTCGCGGTGCGGCCGAGGATGTCCTTGGCCTTGGCCGTATCCTGCACGCCGGGCAATTGCACGACGATGCGGTCCGCACCTTGCTGCTGGATCACAGGCTCGGCGACGCCCAGTTCGTTGATACGGTTGTGCAGGGTGGTGATGTTCTGCTTGAGCGCGAATTCCTGGATGCGCTTGATCGCTTCCGGCTTCAGTGTGGCGACGAGGCGCAGGTCGCTGCCTTCGCCCTGTTCGGTCAGTTGCAGGTCCGGCTGGCTGTCGGCCAGCACGTTACGGCCCTTGTCGCGGATGTCGGCTTCGCGGAAGCGGATCGTGACGCGCTCGCCGTCGCGCGTGATGCCTGCGTGGCGGATGTTCTTGTCGCGGAACAGGCTGCGCAGGTCGGCAGCGGTAGCGTCGAGCCGCTTGGTGAGCGCCCCCTTCATGTCCACCTGCAGCAGGAAGTGCACGCCTCCACGCAGGTCGAGACCGAGGTACATCGGCAGGGCATGCATGCCCGTCAGCCACTTCGGCGAGGCCGACAGCAGGTTGAGTGCGATCACGTACTGCGGATCCTGCGCGTCCGGATTGAACTGCTTCTCGAGCAAGTCCTTCGCCTTCAGCTGGGTGTCGGTGTCCTTGAGTCGGACCTTGACGCCATTGGCGTCGAGGAAAATGCCGTCATGGACAACGCCAGCGGTCTTCAGCGTGGTCTCGACACGATCGAGCGTCTTCGGGTCGACCTTGATCGTCGCCTTGACGCTGGAAACCTGAACGGCTGGCGATTCGCCGAAGAAATTGGGCAGGGTGTAGATGAAGCCGATCACCAGCGCGACTGCGACGGTGATGTACTTCCAGAGGGGGTATCGGTTCATGCCAGTGCGGATGCCAGAGAAGCGGTGGCAGGGCGGTGGATCGCAGCGATCCACCGCCCCGTTGGGAAAGGCTCAGAGCCCCTTGAGCGTGCCCTTGGGCAGGACCAGCGCAATCGCCGGCTTCTGGACCTGGACTTCGACGCCTTCGGAAACTTCGACGCTGACGTAGTTTTCGCCGATCTTGGCGACACGGCCGGCAATGCCGCCGCCGGTAACGACTTCGTCGCCCTTGGCGAGCGCTGCGAGCATGGCCTGGTGTTCCTTGGCCTTCTTCTGCTGCGGACGGATCATCAGGAACCACAGCACCACGAACATCAGGATGATGGGGAGGAACTGCATCAGGCCGCCGGCGGGGTCGGCCGCGCCAGCAGCTTGTTGGGCGTGAGCAACGCTAATCAGCACGGAATGTCTCCATTAATGTTGTAGCAAAAGTCGGGCATTGTATCACTTGGCCGGCAGTGGCCGGGGCTGGCCGCTGCGGCTTCGCGGCGGGCAGTTCCGCCAATATCTATGTTTGCTAATATTTTGCCGGTGAGTCCTTTTCGATAGATGGAGTCGATGATGCGTAAAACAAGTCTGGTGCTGGCAGTGCTGGGGATTGCCCTGCATCTGGAGGCTGCAGCGATGAGCGTGGAGGAGCGGGTCGCGTCGCAGTGCGCGACCTGTCATGGCGAGAAGGGGCAGTCCGTGTCGCCGTTGTTTCCTTCCCTGGCCGGACAGAATCGCGAGTACATGGTCAAGCAGTTGAACGATTTCAAGGCCGGCAAGCGCAAGAGCGAGACGATGTCGCCGCAGGTGGCGGATCTCGGCCAGGAGGAGATGGCGGCACTGGCCGCGTATTTCAGTGCCCAGCCCGCGAAGCAGCACCGGGTCTCCGACGAGGAGATCGTTCCCGTCGGCCGTTACATCTATCGCAAGGGCAACAGCTGGTCCGGCGTGCCGGCCTGCGCCGACTGCCACGGTGCTGACGGCCACGGGACAGCGGTGCTGCCCCGGCTGGCTGGCCAGAGCTCGCGCTACCTGCTCACGCAGTTGAAGGAATTCAACCAGCGCACGCGGACCAACGACAACCAGGCGATGCACATGGTCGCCTCGCGCCTGAGCGAATTCGAAGCCAAGGCGGTGGCCGACTACCTGTCCCAGATGCCCTGAACGGGCTCGTCAGCGTGCTTCCTGCGCGCGGTCGGCATGAAATTGCGAGACATGGGCGGCCAGCGTGCCACCTTCGATCGCGGCACGAAGCTCGCGCATTACCGTCTGGTAGTAATGCAGGTTGTGGATGGTGTTGAGCATGCTGCCGAGGATCTCGCCGGCGCGGAACAGGTGGTGCAGGTAGGCGCGGCTGAAGTTCTTGCAGGTGTAGCAGTCGCAGGATTCGTCCAGCGGCCGTGTGTCGTGGCGGTGCGCGGCGTTCTTGATCTTGACGTCGCCGAAGCGGGTGAACAGGTGCCCGTTGCGCGCATTGCGCGTCGGCATCACGCAGTCGAACATGTCGATGCCGGCCTGTACCGCATTCACCAGATCCTCCGGCGTGCCGACGCCCATCAGGTAGCGCGGTTTGTGCGTCGGCAGGCGCGGCGCCGTGTGCGCCAGGATGCGTGCCATGTCTTCCTTCGGCTCGCCGACCGACAGGCCACCGATGGCCATGCCGTCGAAGCCGATCTGGTCGAGCCCGGCCAGCGACTCGTCGCGCAGGTCCTCGTACATGCCGCCCTGGACGATGCCGAACAGGGCGTTGGTGTTGCCGAGCTGGTCGTGCTCGTCGCGCGAGCGCTGCGCCCAGCGCATCGACAGGCGCATCGACTTCGCCGCCTGGTCGCGCGTGGCCGGATAGGGCGTGCATTCGTCGAAGATCATGACGATGTCCGAGTTCAGGCAATGTTGAATTCGCATTGACTCTTCCGGCGTCAGGAACAGCTTCGCGCCGTCGATCGGCGACGAGAATTTGACGCCTTCCTCGGTGATCTTGCGCAACTCGCCGAGCGAGAACACCTGGAAGCCGCCGGAGTCGGTCAGGATCGGCTTGTCCCAGCCCATGAACCTGTGCAGGCCGCCGAATTCGCGGATCACCTCCAGCCCCGGGCGCAGCCACAGGTGGAAGGTGTTGCCGAGGCAGATCTGCGCGCCAATCTCGTTGAGCGACTGGGGCGTCATCGCCTTGACCGTGCCGTAGGTGCCGACCGGCATGAAGACAGGCGTTTCGACGACACCATGGGCCAGGGTCAGTCGGCCGCGCCGGGCGGCGCCGTCCGTGGTGATGAGTTCGTATTTCATTGTTTTTCCAGAAGCATGGCGTCGCCATAGCTGAAGAAGCGGTAGCGTTCGGCCACGGCATGGGCGTAGGCGGCGCGGATGGTGTCGAATCCGGCGAAGGCGGAGACGAGCATCAGAAGCGTCGACTTCGGCAGGTGAAAGTTGGTGATCAGCCGGTCAACGACGCGGAAGTGGTAGCCCGGCGTAATGAAGATTTCGGTCTCGGCGGCTCCGGCCTTCAGTTCGCCGGACTGCGCGGCGGACTCGAGCGCACGCAGCGAGGTCGTGCCGACAGCGATGACACGGCCGCCACGTGCACGCGTCGCGGCAATGGCGTCCACCGTCGCCTGCGGAATCTCGAAGCGTTCCGAATGCATGCGGTGTTCGGCGATGTTTGTCACGCGCACCGGCTGGAAGGTGCCGGCGCCGACATGCAGCGTCAGCCAGGCCTGTCCGATGCCCTGTGCCTTTAGCGCGGCCAGCATGGGCTCGTCGAAGTGCAGGCCGGCGGTCGGCGCGGCGACGGCGCCAGGTTCGCGGGCGAACACCGTCTGGTAACGCGACTCGTCGTCGCTGCCGGCAGCATGTTCGATGTAGGGGGGCAGGGGCAGGCGGCCATGCGCCTCCGTGAGTTGCCAGAAATCGCCACCTTCCGGGAGTTCAAGCGCGAAGAATTCGCCCGTCGTACCCGCACGGCCGGTGACGGTGACATCGAAGGCATCGGCGAGGCGCAGCTTGGTGCCGGGCTTGGGTGATTTGCTGGCACGTACCTGCGCCAGGGCGTGGCGAGCGTCGACGATGCGCTCTATCAGCACCTCGACCTGGCCGCCACTGGCCTTCTGACCGAACAGGCGGGCACGGATGACCCGCGTGTCGTTGAAGACGAGCAGGTCGCCGGGTGCGAGCAGCGTCGGCAGGTCGGCAAATCGCAGATCCTGCCGTGTGACGCCATCGACATGCAGCAGCCGGCTGCCGCGACGCTCCGCAGCAGGGTGCTGGGCGATCAATTCGGGCGGCAGGGCGAAATCGAAGTCGTCGACGGTCAGCATGAAATGATGGGGGTTCGGCTTGTCCGAGGGGCGCGAATCGGGGATAATCCGCGCTCCCCAGCCCGCGTCGCGGGCCTCAGCCGAGATGGCGGAATCGGTAGACGCAGCGGATTCAAAATCCGCCGCCGAAAGGCGTAAGGGTTCGAGTCCCTTTCTCGGCACCAGGATACTGGCACTGCAGCGAAAATCGCGCCGGATTATAGCATGTCGCCCCCGTCCCCAGACGCTGCTCAACCCCCCGAAATCCCTGTTGGCAGGCCGTCGTCGTCCGCCGCGTGGTGGCTCGCGCTGCGTCCGAAAACGCTTTCCGTTTCCGTGGCGCCCGTGCTTGTCGGGAGTGCGCTGGCCTACTCGGAATCCGGGACGTTTATCCTCTGGCCGGCGCTTGTCGCCGTACTGTCGGCGATGCTGATCCAGGTCGGCACCAACCTGCACAACGATGTTTCCGATTTCGAGCGCGGCGCGGATACGCCGGATCGCCTTGGTCCCCCGCGTGCCACGGCGATGGGGTGGTTGCCAGCGGCCGCGGTTCGTCGTGCGGCCTGGGGCACCTTCCTGCTGGCCTTCGTATTCGGGATCGCCCTGGTTGCGCGCGGCGGCCTGGCGATCGTCGTCATCGGTCTCGCCTCGCTGGTCAGCGGCTGGGCCTATACCAATGGTCCACGGCCGATTGCGTACACGCCGCTGGGCGAAGTCTTCGTGCTTGTTTTTTTCGGCCTTGCTGCCGTCGGCGGCAGCTACTACCTGCAGACGCTGAACTTTTCACCGGCGGCAGCAATTGCGGCAGCGATGCTTGGCGCCTTCGGTGCGGCGGTGATCAGCGTCAACAACACCCGCGATCTCGGCACCGATGCGCGGGCAGGCAAGAACACGCTGGCCGTCTGTGTCGGCAGGCCGGCGATGAATGCGGTCTATTTCGTCGAGATGCTGATGCCCTATGCGCTGCTGCCGGTCCTGGCAGGCCTTCTCGGCAAGGGATGGTCGCTGGCGCTACCCTGCCTGTCGGCCGGCATGGCGTTGCAGCTTTGCCGGCGCTTCGTGGCCATGGCGCCGGGCGCCGGTTTTAACGACCTGCTGGCGGCGACGGCCCGCCTGCAGGCCGTCTATGCGCTCCTGCTGGCGCTCGGCCTCGTGCTATGACGCGTTCGGATTGAACCAGGCCAGCTTGGATTGGAGCGTGACGACCGTACCGATGATGATCAGTGCCGGCGGTCGAATGTCGCTTTTGTTGATTTCCGCTGCCAGCGTACCGAGCGTTGCCGTGAGTACCCGCTGACGCCGCGAGGTCCCGTGCTGTACGACCGCTGCCGGGTGATCGGCGGGCAGGCCGTTTTCCATCAGTTGCCTGCAGATCTCGTCGGCGCCGCCGATGCCCATGTAGAACACCACCGTCTGGTTCGGGCGGGCGAGCGCTTTCCAGTCCAGATTGACGCTGCCGTCCTTGAGGTGGCCGGTGGCGAAGACGCAGATCTGCGAATGATCGCGGTGGGTGAGCGGAATGCCGGCATAGGAACCACAGCCGGAAGCTGCCGTCACACCGGGCACGACCTCAAAGGGCACCCCGTGCTCGGCCAGCGTCTCGATTTCCTCGCCGCCACGACCGAAAATGAAAGGATCGCCCCCCTTCAGGCGGACGACGCGCTTGCCTTCCTTCGCTAGGCGTACCAGCAGGACGTTGATTTCCTCCTGCGGCAATGCGTGGTTTGAGGCTTCCTTGCCGGCGTAGATTTTCTCGGCGTCGGGGCGGGCGAGATCGAGCACGTTTTCGGCGCCCAGATGGTCGTATACGATGACGTCTGCCTCGCGCACGAGGCGTGCCGCCTTGAGGGTCATCAATTCGGGATCACCGGGTCCGCTGCCGACAAGATAGACGGTTCCGGGAAGGCTGCTTGCTCGAGGGGGAATCATAAGAAATTGTATGCTGTTGTGAGGCAATTCGCCTCGGGCAAAATGCTTGGAGGCGCAAGGATATACGGGCAATGCGTGTTTGTTCAACCGAAGGCGAACTTTAGTAATAACCTTGCTTCGAATAGTTGATTTGCGTCAAAGATCGGGTCTCCCAAACAGCGCACATTTACGCCCAGCGTTGTGTCCATTTAGCGACCGTGCGCGCCGCTTTTCAATAAGAGGAGAGGAAGTATGAATAAACTGATCCGCAACACCCTCATGCTGGCTGCCCTGCCGCTGGCTGTTTCCGCTGCCTTCGCCGCCCCGGCCAAGAAGGAAGCTGCTGCTCCGGCTCCGGCTGCTGCCGCTGCCCCGACCCTGTCGGCTGAAGATAAGGCCGCTACCGGCAAGATCTACTTCGAACGTTGCGCCGGCTGCCACGGCATGCTGCGCAAGGGCGCTACCGGCAAGAACCTCGAGCCGGCCAATACCTCCAAGCTGGGCAACGCCCGCCTTGAGAAGGTCCTGTCCTACGGCACCGAAGGCGGCATGCCGAACTTCGACGACATCCTGTCGAAGAAGGAAATCGCGAATCTCGCCCAGTACCTGCAGATGCCGGCTGAAGCGCCGCCCGAGTATGGCCTGAAGCAGATGAAGGCCGACTGGAAGCTCCTGATCCCGCAAAAGGATCGTCCGACCAAGAAGATGAACAACATCAACATCGAGAACGTGTTCTCGGTGACCCTGCGTGACTCGGGTGAAGTTGCCCTCATCGACGGCGACACCAAGCAGATCTGGGGCATCGTCAAGACCGGTTACGCTGTTCACATCTCGCGCGTTTCGGCCTCCGGCCGCTACATGCACGTCATCGGCCGTGACGGTCGCTATGACCTGATCGACATGTGGACCGAGAAGCCCACCACCGTTGCCACGATGAAGTCGGGCTACGAGGCACGCTCGATCGATACGTCGAAGTACAAGGGCTTCGAGGACAAGTACGCCATCGTTGGCGCCTACTGGCCGCCCCACTACGCCGTTCTGGATGGCGAAACGCTTGAGCCGCTGAAGATCGTTTCGACCCGTGGCCAGACCGTTGATGGCGAATACCACCCGGAACCGCGCGTTGCCTCCATCGTGGCCTCGCACGACAAGCCCGAGTGGGTTGTGAACGTCAAGGAAACCGGCATGATCAAGCTGGTTGACTACTCGGACCTCAACAACCTGAAGGAAACCACGATCAACTCCGCCAAGTTCCTGCACGACGGCGGCTGGGATTCGTCGAAGCGCTACTTCCTGGTGGCTGCCAACGCCTCGAACAAGATCGCTGTGGCTGACACCAAGACCGGCAAGCTGGCCGCTCTGGTCGACACCGCCAAGATCCCGCACCCGGGCCGCGGCGCGAACATCGAGCATCCGAAGTACGGCAAGGTCTGGGCAACGTCGCACCTTGGCGCTGACGTGATCACCTTCATCGGTACCGATCCGGAAGGCAACAAGGATTACGCCTGGAAGGTCGTTCAGGAAGTGAAGAACCACGGCGCGAACTCGCTGTTCGTGAAGTCGCATCCGAAGTCCAAGAACATCTGGGCTGACGCTCCGCTGAACCCGGATCCGAAGCTGGCTGGTTCGGTCACGGTGTACACCATCGCCGACCTCGCCAATCCTGATCCGAAGCCGCAAGTGATCGACATCGCCGCCGCTGCCAACCTCGGCAAGACCAAGGGTCTGCAGCGCGTCGTGCATGGCGAGTACAACAAGGGTGGCGACGAGATCTGGTTCTCGGTGTGGACCGGTAACAAGACCGAGCCGTCGGCGATCGTCGTCGTTGATGACAAGACCCGTACGGTCAAGACCGTCATCAAGGATCCGCGTCTGGTCACGCCGACCGGCAAGTTCAACGTCTACAACACCCAGCACGACGTTTATTAATCGGCTGATTGTTCTAGCGTTCAACGCAAGCTAAAACCGGGGGCTTCGGCCCCCGGTTTTTTTTCGCCTGCTCGGGTAAACTTCGCACTTTCAGGACCCCAGTGTGCGCGACTTCGCACCGGCAGGCCGCACGATCATCTAATGTGGATGTATGCGTTACTTCTCTCTTCTCATTCTCGTCTCCGTGCCTGCACTCGCCGCGTCGGAACCGCCCCCCGAGCGACAGCGCGAACTGGTGCGCATGGTGCGCCAGGATTGTGGCTCCTGCCACGGCATGACCCTCAATGGCGGCCTCGGCCCTGCGCTAACGGCTGGGGCACTCAAGGAGCGCGACGTGCCAAAGGAAGCGCTGGTTGCGACGATCTATGGCGGTCGCCCCGGCACCCCGATGCCGCCCTGGCATCGTTTTCTTTCAGAACCGGAAGCGGAGTGGATTGTCGATCGCCTGCTCGAGGGCTTCCCGGAACAATAGCCAGAGGGCGCTGCGAATTGCGCTGACGCAAACGCTTCGTCCGGGCCCGCCCTGAGCGGGCTTTTTTCCGACGGCCACTATTTCAAGCGGAATTGACCGAGGTCAAGCGATAAGGTCGCGAACGGGACGTTCTGCGACGATATGTCGCACGGCTCCACCGGTCGCATTCGCTACCATTCGCGTCACGTTTTTTAACCTATTCCGCACACGTGACCACAATGATCTTTCGCATGAAACCGGTTTCCGGCCTGCTGGCCATACTATTCTGTTCCGCTGTCGGCGCCCAGGCGTCCGAACAAGTGCAGTCGCTCGGAGAGGTTACCGTGACCGGCACCCGCGAAGCGCGGCTGATCACTGAAACGCCGAATACCGTCGATACGGTCAGTGGTGAGCGGATCCGCGAGCAGCGTCCCTCGCATCCGAGCCAGATCATGAATCAGGTCCCCGGTGTCTGGGTCAGCAACCTGTCGGGCGAGGGCCATTCGACAGCGATTCGCCAGCCCCTGACGACCAGTCCCGTCTATCTCTATCTTGAGGACGGTATTCCAACCCGTTCGACGGGGTTCTTCAATCACAACGCGCTGTACGAGATCAACGTGCCGCAGTCCGGCGGCATGGAAGTTTCGAAGGGGCCGGGTTCCGCACTCTACGGTTCCGACGCGATCGGCGGAACGGTCAATGTGCTGACGCGCACCCCGCCGCGCCAGGGCGAGTTCGAAGCCAGCGCGGAAGGTGGTTCCTATGGTTGGGGCCGGCTGATGATGACCGGTGGCAATGCCTCGGGGGACGATGCCTGGCGCGGCAGCCTCAACCTGACGACCAACCAGGGCTACCAGGATCACGCACACTATGATCGCCAGACCGGCAATTTCCGCTGGGATCGTGCCGTCGGCGGCGATGCGATGCTGAAAACGATCTTCTCGTTTTCGCAGGTCGATCAGAATCATGTCGGCAGCCTGACCAAGAGCCAGTTCGACGATGACAGCGCCAGGAAGACCAACAACATCGCATTCTCCTACCGCAAGGTCGATGCCTTCCGCCTCTCGACCTCGTATGAGAAGGAGGTCGGCAACTCACTGATATCGATCACGCCCTACCTGCGCGACAACTCGATGGATATCATCCCGAGCTGGATGGTCAGCTACGATCCGGTGCAATACACCACGAAGAACCAGTCCTTTGGCTTTCTCAGCAAGTACCGGCAGGATTTTGAACCGATGCGCGCACGCCTGATCGTCGGTCTCGATTTCGACATCAGCCCGGGTTCGCGCGACGAAGATTCGATCCGCGTCACCAGCACCGGCAACAACATCACCGGTCGGACGTACAACTACAACAAGGGGGTGGCGCCGGTGAAGATCTATGACTACGACGTCACCTTCCGCAGCATCTCGCCCTACGTCCATGGCGAGTTCTCGCCGCTTGAAAAATTGCGCGTAATCGCCGGCCTGCGCTACGACGACATGCAGTACGACTACGATAACAACTTCCGCGGTGGTGTCGCCGGCGCCACGCAGGGCGTGGCCGGCGGCTTTCCGGGGGGCGGGTTCTACGGGCACGTCGCGAGCACCAAGGTCGATTACAGTCACTGGGGGCCGAAACTCGGTGCGACCTATGAATTCAACAAGGCGCTCAGCGGCTTTGCCTCCTACAGCAATTCGTTCCGCACGCCGTCCGAAGGGCAGGTTTTCCGGGGCAGTCGCGAGAGCACGGCAATCCGCGCGCAAGCCGCTGCCCAGTCGCTGCTCAACCTGAAGCCGGTCATTGTCGACAACTATGAAATCGGCCTGCGCGGCCTCGTTGGAAAGGCCAACTACGAAGTGTCGCTCTATTACATGAAGAAGAAGGACGACATCCTCTCCTATCAGGATCCGGCTACCAACCAGCGCACCGTCGTGAACGCCGGCGAGACGCTGCACAAGGGCGTCGAGTTCGGCCTTGGCGTGCCTCTCGCTGCAGTCTGGCGAGTGGATGCCAGCCTGTCGTATGCCAAGCACACCTATGAAACCTGGAAGATTTCAGGCTCGACCGACTACAGCGGCAACGAGATGGAATCAGCTCCGCGCCTGATCGCCAATACGCGCCTGAGTTATTCCCCGGGTTACATGAACGGTGGTCGTGTTCAACTCGAATGGTTCAAGCTGGGCAGCTACTACCATGATGCCGCCAATACAGAGAAATACGGTGGCTACAACCTCGTCAACCTGCGTGCCAACTATCCCTTCGACAAGCGCTGGGAGATGTTCGGCGCGATCAACAACCTGACCGATACCCGCTACGCCGAAACGGTCGGCATGGATGGCACTCAGCCGACCTACAGCACCGGACTGCCCCGTACCTTCGTTGTTGGTGTCCAGGCCAAATGGTAGCCCTGTCGCGCGCCCTTCGATTCCTGGCGGTTGCGGCGGCAGCTGCCTGGCTTTCCAGCATGCCGCTTGCCGCTCACGAACAGCACGGCAAAACCTCGGCGCGGGACGCAATGAACCGGCAATGGCAGGAGCGCCTCAATGCGGCCGTCGGTACGGCCGTCTCAGTGGCCGCCGACGAACAGGGTACGCTTTGGCTGGCTCGCATGGAAAAGGGCCACGTCTGGATCAGCCGCTCCGATGATGGCGGCAAGCGATTCGCCCATGAAGTGAAGGTTAATCCAGCGCCGGAAGCGATCCTCGCCGACGGCCAGAATCGACCGAAGGTCGTGGCCGGCGGGGGCGTCGTCGCCGTTACCTGGGCCCAGGCCTTGCCGAAGCTGCATACCGGCCATATCCGTTTTGCCCGCTCGGTCGATGGCGGCCGGACCTTTTCGACACCGATCACCGTCAACGACAACCTCGAGGAAATCGGTCACAGCTTCGGGACGCTGGCGCTCGACGACAAGGGACGCATGGCGCTCGTCTGGCTGGATGGCCGCGAGCGTGCAGCGGCCGTGAGGCAGGGGGGCAGCTATCGCGGTTCCAGCGTTCAGTACGTGCTCTCGGAGGATCGCGGTGCGACCTTCTCGCCAAATCGCAAGCTTGCCGATCATTCCTGCGAGTGCTGCCGCATCGGGCTTGCGTTCACGCCGGAAGGCGAGGCCGTGGCGCAGTGGCGTCATGTCTTTGGCGACAATATCCGCGACTTCGCGATGGCGCCGTTGCGTGCCGACAGCTCGCTCGTCCGTGCGTCGCACGACGACTGGCAGATCGCGGCCTGTCCCCATCACGGCGGCGATCTCGCCATCGATGAGTCCGGGCGCCGTCATCTCGTCTGGTTCACGGGCAGCGCCAAGGGGGCCGGTATCTATTACCGCTTCGCTGACGGCGCTCAGCTGGGCGCCCCGCTGGCGCTCGGCAACCCCGATGCCCAGGCAGGCAATCCCACGGTGTTCGCTCGCGGCGGGCAGGTGGTGCTGGCATGGCGCGAGTTCGACGGCAGGCAGTATCGGGTGCTTGCACAGCAGTCCGCGGATCGCGGCATTACCTGGTCGTCGGCTCGTGAAGTTGCTGTCGCCGCGAAATCCGCCGACCTCCCGTTGTTCGTGGCCGGTGCCCGTACGCCGCTGCTTGCGTGGTATGCGGATGGTGAGGTGCGTCTCTTCGAGCTTGGGGTGGCGCGATGATCCGTCGTCTGCTGCTTTGTGCGCTGTTCCTCGCCGTGCCTGCGGTGGCGAGCGAGCCGGCGGTACGCTCTTTCGTCGCCGGCAGCCTTGCGCAGATCACGGCGGCCCGCCAGGGCAAGCCCTTCGTGCTCGCGTTCTGGTCTGTCGGCTGCACGCACTGCCCGGCAGAACTGAAAACGCTGGGGGAACTGAAGCGTCGGCACCCCAGGCTCGACATCGTTCTTGTTGCCGCGGATACGCCGGATGACGCGCCACAGACGGCGCAGCTTGCGAAGTCCTATGGCCTGGGCAAGGTCGAGCAATGGGTCTTCGCGGACCCGATGCCGGATCGCCTGCGCTTCGAGATCGATCGCCGCTGGTATGGCGAACTGCCACGTACGCACTTCTACGACCGCACTCACCGGATCGACGCTGTTTCCGGCGTTGTGCCCGAAGCCCGTCTGCAGCAGTGGATTCGCGAGAACCTGTAGCCCCGGCAGCCACGGGCGAGGGGATGTACTTCCCGCCGGTCGAGGCAAGCCATGTCGGATCAGGACGACGAGGTGTCGCCGTTGCCGGTGTCGTCGCACTGCATGTCGTGCTGGTCGCATTGCTCGGCTATGCGGCCGTGCGTCCGGAGGTTTCACAGCCCGTGCGCGCGCTGGCAGTGCGCATGCTTGAACCGGTCGTCTCGGCGCCTGCGCCGAAACCCGAGCCCGTAAAACCGCCACCATCGACACCGAAAGTGCCCCTGACACCACCACCGGTGGTGGCTGTGCCAAAACGCGCCGAAGCGCCCGCCAGCTTCGCCGTGCCGGCACAGGCCGCGCCTGTTTCGGCATCGAGCACACCCGCACCCGCGGCAGTCCCCGCGCCGGTGACGGCCGCACGCTTCGACGCCGACTATCTGCAAAATCCGAGACCGGTCTACCCGCCCATGTCGCGACGCCTTGGCGAAGAGGGCAAAGTGGTCTTGCGCGTCAGGGTCAGCGCACAGGGACAGCCGATCTCCGTCGAGATCGGCCAGTCGAGCGGCTATGCCCGCCTCGACGACGCCGCACGGACTGCCGTCGAGCGCTGGCGCTTCGTGCCGGCACGCCAGGGCAATGAAGCCATCGATTCGTCGGTGCTGGTGCCCCTGAATTTCACCTTGAGCAATTGAAGAAAGGAAGGTACTCATGAATGTCGGACTGGCGCACTTCTGGGCACAGGGAGACGCGGTGACGCATTTCGTGGCAATTCTGCTGCTCGGCCTGTCGCTGGCGAGCTGGTATGTGATGGCCGGCAAGATCCACGGACTGTGGCAGGCGCGGCGCTGTCACGCACGCGCGCTCTCCGCCTTCTGGGGTGCGGAATCGCTGCCGGCGGCAATCGAGGCGATCCGCAGCGAGGATCGCACCGGCGTGCTGGCCGGCCTCGCCATCGCCGGTGCCAATGCGGCCGAGCTGCACCGGCAGCATGCGGCGCGCGGCATCGGTGCCGGCGTTTCGGTGAGCGAATTCGTGACCCGTGCAGTACGCAGCCAGATCGTCGAGTCGCAGGCGAGGATCGAGTCAGGCCTGACCTTCCTGGCCTCGGTCGGGTCGACGGCCCCCTTCATCGGCCTCTTCGGTACCGTGTGGGGCATCTACCATGCGCTGGTGGGGCTTTCCGGTGCTACACAGGTTGTCCTCGACAAGGTTGCAGGGCCTGTCGGCGAGGCGCTGATCATGACCGCTGCGGGGCTGTTCGTCGCCATCCCGGCCGTGCTCGCGTACAACGCCTTCACGCGCAGCAACCGACTCGTGCTCGCCCGCCTGGATGGTTTCGCGCATGATCTTCATGCCTTCCTGATCACCGGCCTGCGCGGCCGGCCGGGTGACAAGCTGGTTGATCTCGCTGCTGCCCGTGTGGCGAAATCCTGAAGGAGCCGGACATGTCCTTCGGTTCCTTCGATGGTAGCGGCCAGACGCAGCCGATGGCCGAGATCAACACCACGCCGCTGGTTGACGTGATGCTCGTGCTGTTGGTCATCTTCATCATCACCGCGCCGCTCTTCCACCAGGCGGTTCCGGTTGACCTGCCCCAGGTGGAGTCGGCGAAGCTTGACGAAAAGCCGCAGATCATCGCGGTCGCCATCGATGGCGACGGCAAGGTTTTCGTCGATGGGGTCGTCCAGCACCGCAGTGCGTTGCCCGAGATCTTTTCGGCAGCACTGCTCAGCAGTCGCGAGCCGGAACTGCACCTGCGTGCCGATCGCGGAACACGCTATGAACGTGTGACCGAAGTGCTCGCTGCAGCGCAGAAGGCCGGTATCAGCAAGATCGCGTTCGTGACCGAGCCGCGGTAGTCCCCGGCGGGTCGCGCAAAAAAGAAGCCCGGTGTCGTACCGGGCCTCAATTCGATCGCTCTCAGAACTTGTAGTTCACGCCGGCGTAGAGCGAGCGGCCCATCCCCGGTACTGCCGTGCCCCAACCGAACATGCCGTCGGTCGCCGCCGGGTTCAGAGACATCGTCCTTCCTTGTCCGATGTAGGCGCCGCCGAGCGGAAGGTCGTAGTTGCGGTCGAACAGGTTCTCGACGCCGAAGTCGACGCGGATGTTCTTCAGCGTGTAGCTCGAGCGGAGGTTGACGAGGCTGTAGCCGTCGGTCTTGGTCTCATTGCGCACTTCGGAGACGTTGTCCTTCGACTTGACCATCACCAGTTCGACGCCGCTGTCCCAGCCGCCGGTCTTGTGCGTCAGCGTCAGCTTGGCGTTGAGCGGCATGATGTTGTACAGGTCGTCGCCGGTGTCCCGGTTGCGGCCGTTGGTGTAATTCAACTGGCCACGCAGTCCGAAGTCGCCGACGCCCGTCTTGCCCAACGGCATCTTTCCGGCGAGGTCCAGGCCGTAGAGGCGGGCATCGTGGTTCGCGTACTGGAGGATGACGAACTGGTTGGTTGTCGTTGCGTTGGCGGCGAGTGAGGCGAGGCAGGTGGAATTGCGGCACCGTACGGCGTCGATGTAATCCGTAACGTACGTGTAGTACGGCGTCGCCGAGAACTCCCAGTCGCGCGCGGCGGTGTGCAGGTTGAATGTTGCCGAGACGGTATGTGCCTTCTCCGGCTTCAGGTTGATGTTGCCGACATAGCCGTTGCCGTCGCCGACGAAGTTGTTCATTCCGGCCATCATGCCGGAACTCGACCACGTGTAGCGTTCGTAGAGATTCGGCGAGCGGACCTTGCGGGCGATGCCGAATTCGACATCGCGGGTTTCCGACGGCGTGTAGCGGGCCAGCGCCGTCAGGTTCCAGTTGTTGTCGGTCTTGCTGCGGTCGGCATTATTGAAGGCGACCGCTTCGCCGGTCTGCCCCATCGCGCCGCCGGTGCCGCTGGTCGGCGCCGTGGCCAGGTTGTAGCCGTGGACCTTGCCGGCATCGGTGTTGACGTGCTCGTAGCGTGCGCCGATCAACGTCATCCACTGCGGGCTGTGTGTCGCTTCCCACTCACCGAACAGTGCCGCCCGGTCGCGTTTTCCATCGTTGATGTTGATGAAGTCATATGGCCACATGCCGCCACCCGATGGCGGCCACCAGTCGTCCAGTCGGTAATGCTGGTATTCACCGCCGACGCGCAACAGGTCGGCAAGGCCCAGCGCGATGTCGGCCTTCAGCGTCAGGCCGGTGTTACGGCTTTCCGTGTCCATCGGCATGCCCGCGGCACAAGAGTTCGGGGCCCCGCCGAGCGGCGAGCAGGCGCGACCGATCGAGTTGTTCGGCCCGGAGTTCGAAAGCGTGCCATACCAGAAACGCTTGTCATCACCGAAGTCCATCTTGTGATCGACCTTCTCGTGATAAACACGGGTTTCCAGCGAACCCCAGTCGTATTTCCCGAGGTGGCGAAGATTCAGGCGCCATTGCTGATTCTCGGTCATGTCCATGCGCTGGTTCGGGTAGTTCTGGAACGGCAGATCCTGGAAGCCGAGCTTCGCTTCAACGAGGTGGTTGCCCCCCTTCATGGCGAGGCCCAGCGTGTGGTTGCGGGTCTCGTAAGCGCTTGAACCGACTTCATCGCGGTCAAGCGTGTGGCCCGGGACGCCCGTGGACGTGTAGTTCTTGAAGTTGCCGCCGGCCGTGTAGTTGTCGGATTGCGCGGTCGCACCGGTGTAAGTGAGGCTGAAACTTTCATTGGCCAGCGTGGCGTTGATGTTTCCGCCGTAAGCATTGCCGTTGCTGCGATAGAAGGCGCCGGCCTCACCGGTAAACAGCAAGTCCTCGCCGGGGGCTGCAAATTTCGGTTCCTTCGCCCTGGCGACGATGGTCCCGGCAATGCTGTCGCCGCCGGCACTGACTGGTGATATTCCGGCGTAGACCTTGAGCGACTCGACCGCGCTTGGATCGACGTACGAGAGCGGCGGGTTCATGTGGTTGGGGCAGGAGGCGATCAGGTCCATGCCGTCGACCTGGGTGCGCACGCGGTCGCCGGCGAGTCCGTTGACCACGGGCAGGCTGGAGACGCCGCCTGCTCCCTGCAGGTTGACGCCGGGAATGTTTCGCAGAAGGCCGGCGGTGTCACTGGTCGCGGCGCGTAGCGGCGTGATCGACTGCGCATCCAGCTTGCCGGCGGGCGCCGGTGCGGGTTCGATACGCGAACCGCTGACAATGATTTCATCGAGCGCCGGCGACGAAGATTGCGCGGCAACGCCCTGCCAGGCGCTGGACAATGCGTACGCGAGTGCGATCACGACTGGTTTTCTTGTGGCTTTCACTGGAACTCCCCTGAATTTTTCCGCAAGACTGCGGGCGCGCGAATTCTAGGGAGGTGCGAGGTGCAAAGGAATGTGACACGTTGTCGCTGCGGCAAAGCGCCGCAGCGACAACGTCATCAGTTGCCGGCCTCGAAACGGAACGGTGCGGCGATGACACCCCGGCCGCTGTCGACGAGAACGGTCGCTTCCCAGGGCATCGAACCGCTGATGCACACCGGCAGGTTGCCCTGGCCGGCGAAGCGGCCATCGCCGAGGTTTTCGAGTTGGGGCCGGTTGTACCCCATCTTCATGTCGACGCCGGCGAAGTCGATTTCGATCTTCTCGATACGGGCGCCGCTGGTGAGTGCGAGCAGGCGCAGTGGCTTCAGTGCCGGAATCGGGCGCGGGTCGATCGCGACTTCCACCTTGCCCCCGTCGGGCAGGTCGATGGTACAGGGGCCGGCATTCAGATCGCAGGCTGAGAGCGGAAGACTGACATCGGTCTTGGGCAGGAGCAGTGGCGCCAGCCAATAGCCGGCGGCTCCGAGCGCAATGACGGCAATGAGAATGGCGATGTCGGCAACATACTTTGGTGGGGAGGCGGTGCTCCCGGTTTTTTGTATCACGCTATGCTTTAAATTTTCGATTGAAATAGGCGGAACCCAGATTTTGCAGGGGATTGCGGGCGAATGGCCGGAATGATTTTGGAGGGTCGCGAGCGCCGGGAACTTGACCTGCATCAAGGTCCGACGCAGCGCCTGCTAGGATCATGTGCGACATATTGCCGCAGGAGTATTTGCGGCAATTCAGCTAGCAAGCACGATCAATAAGATGGGAGAGCCACCATGAAGACCCGTATGAAGCAAACCGTATCCATGCTGCTTGCAGCTGGCATCGGTTTCGCAGCAGCCGGCGCCGCGTATTCTGCAGAATCCCTGCAGGATGTGATGAAGCGCCGCAACCTGTCGCAGCAGGACCTGCTCGCGGCCGCCAAGACCTACGTCCCGACCGGCAAGCGTGACGAGTTCGTCGTCTTCGCCTCCGGCGGCCAGTCCGGCCAGGTCATCGTCTATGGCATCCCGTCGATGCGCATCCTGAAGTACATCGGCGTGTTTACGCCGGAACCCTGGCAGGGCTATGGCTACGACGAGAACTCGCGTGCCGTGCTCAACCAGGGCCGGATCGACGGCAAGGACATCACCTGGGGTGACACGCACCACCCGGCGATCTCGGAAACCGACGGCAAGTACGACGGCCAGTTCCTCTTCATCAACGACAAGGCCAACCCGCGCCTCGCCGTGATCGACCTGCGTGACTTCGAGACCAAGCAGATCGTCGTCAACCCGATCTACAAGTCGGAACACGGCGGCGCCTTCGTCACCCCGAACACCGAATACGTCATCGAAGCCGCCCAGTATGCCTCGCCGCTCGCCAACAAGAAGTTCGAGCCGCTCGAGGAATTCAACGAGAAGTACCGTGGTGGCGTCACCTACTGGAAGTTCGACCGCAAGGAAGGTCGTCTCGACCCGAAGAAGTCGTTCTCGCTCGAACTGCCCCCGTACTCGCAGGATCTGTCCGATGCCGGCAAGGGACCGTCGGACGGCTGGTCGTTCACCAACTCTTTCTGTACCGAGCGTTACGTCGGTGGCATCGAGAAGGGCCGCCCGCCGTATGAAGCCGGCTGTTCCGCCAAGGACACCGACTACCTGCACGTGGTCAACTGGAAGAAGGCGGCCGAGCTGGTCGCCGCCGGCAAGGCCAAGAAGGTCAATGGCCACGATGTGCTGATGATGGAAACCGCGATCAAGGAAGGCATCCTCTTCCTCGTTCCGGAGCCGAAGTCGCCGCACGGCGTCGACGTGACCCCGGACGGCAAGTTCATCACCGTCTCCGGCAAGCTCGACACGCACGTCTCGGTCTACTCGTTCGAAAAGATCCAGGCTGCCATCCAGGCGGGCAAGTTCGAGTCCAAGGATCCGTACGGCATCCCGGTCATCGCCATGAAGGACGCGCTGCACACGCAAGTCCAGCTCGGCCTCGGCCCGCTGCACACGCAATATGATTCGAAGCAGTGCGTGGCCTATACCTCGCTCTACGTCGATTCGCAGGTCGTGAAGTGGAACTTCTGCGAAGGCAAGGTCCTCGACAAGATCTCGGTGCACTACAACATCGGCCACCTGATGGCGATGGAAGGTGACTCCATGGATCCGAAGGGTCGCTACCTCGTCGCGCTGAACAAGCTGGCCATCGACCGCTTCGTGCCGGTCGGTCCTCTGCACCCGCAGAACCACCAGCTGATCGACATCAGCAACGACAAGATGCAGCTCCTCTACGACATGCCGTTGCCGCTGGGCGAGCCGCACTACGCCGTGGCCATCGACGCCACCAAGCTGAAGCCGGGCGTCCGCTACAAGGTAGGTACCGATTCGCGTACGGACAAGCCGCATCCGGGCGCCGTCCGTGCCGGTGAGGAAAAGACCGAGAAGAAGGGCAACAAGATCACGGTCTGGGGCACGCTGATCCGCTCGCACATCACGCCGGAAACGATCGAAGCCGATATCGGTGACGAAATCACGATCCATCTGACCAACCTCGAACGCGCCCAGGACGAAACCCACGGCTTCACGGTCTCGACCTACAACGTCCATGCGTCGGTCGAACCGGGCAAGACCGTCACGGTCAAGTTCAAGGCTGACAAGGAAGGCGTCTATCCGT
>DAORCC010000023.1:0-20809 GCA_035345235.1 Azospira sp. | reverse complement strand
TGCGCGGGCCGATCAGCGACTTCACGTGGTTCCAGTCCGGCCGGTAGTCGGGGAACCTCAGGCGCGAGTAGACGGCCTTGCCGCCGACGGTCTCGATCGCCGGCACGTAGCTGTCGTACACCGGCTCGAAGACGATGACCTCGTCGCCCGGCCGCACGAAGGCGGCGATCGCCGTGAAGAGGGCCTGTGTGGCGCCGGCGGTGATGGTGACCTCGTGATCGATGTCGTAGCGGATGCCGTAGAGCGCCGCCACCTTGTCGGCGACCCCCTGGCGCAGCTCGGGCGTGCCGGCCATCGGCGCGTACTGGTTGCGGCCGGCGAGCATGGCGCGATGCACGGCGTCGAACAGCGAGGGGTCGGCCTGGAAATCGGGAAACCCCTGCGACAGGTTGATCGCGCCGCAGTCGGCGGCGAGCTTGGACATGACCGTGAAGATGGTGGTGCCGACCCAGGGCAGCTTGGAATCGATGGCAACGGGGGAAGCAAGCATGGTGTGGTTTCCGGGGGAAACTGGACAAGCCCACACTGTAGAATGGCCGACATGAAAGTCAATGGCACCCCCACCCGCGCGATCTGGCGCGTCGAAGCGCAACCGGTCGTCGAGATCATCGATCAGACGGCGTTGCCCCATCACTACCGCACGCTGACGCTGGCCACGCTGGAAGATGCGGCACACGCCATCCGCAGCATGCAGGTACGCGGTGCCCCGCTGATCGGTGCGACGGCCGCCTACGGTGTGGCGCTGGCGATGCAGCGGCAGGGCGACGATGCAGCCCTCACCGCGGCGGTCGCCACGCTCGGTGCAACGCGACCGACGGCGGTGAACCTGCACTGGGCGCTGGCGCGCATCGAAGCCCACCTCAGGCCGCTGACGGCGGCGGCACGCAGCGACGCCGCGTGGCGTGAGGCCGCCGCCATCGCCGACGAGGACGTGGCGCAGAACCGCGCCATCGGCCAGCACGGCCTCGAACTCTTCAGGGCGCTGGCGCAGAAGCGCGGCCGGCTGGACATCATGACCCACTGCAACGCCGGCTGGCTGGCCACGGTCGACCACGGCACTGCGCTGTCACCGGTCTATGCCGCCTTCGAGGCGGGCATCGATGTGCGTGTCTGGGTCTCCGAAACGCGGCCGCGCAACCAGGGCCTGCTGACGGCGTGGGAGCTGAAGCAGCATGGCGTGCCGCACACGGTCATCGCCGACAACGCCGCCGGCCTGCTGCTGATGCGCGGCGAGGTGGACGCGGTGATCGTCGGCGCCGACCGCATCGCGGCGAATGGCGACGTCGCCAACAAGGTCGGCACCTATCTCAAGGCGCTGGCAGCGAAGGAAGCCGGCGTGCCGTTCCATGTCGCAGCACCGCGCTCGACGCTGGATTTCGCCTGCCCGAGCGGCGAGGCGATCCCGATCGAGGAGCGCGAAGGCGACGAGCTGCGCATAGTGAATGGGAAGCACGAAAACGGCGAGGAGGGCAGCATTCGCCAGCTGGCGGCGGACGAAGCAGTGGCCAATCCGGCGTTCGACGTGACGCCGAACCGCTTCGTCACCGCCATCATCACCGAGCGGGGCCACTGCCGGCCCGACGCATTGCGCTCGCTCTACCCGGAGGAAGACCATGGCTGACATCCGCCAGGAACTGATCGATTTCGCGCGCCTGATGGGCCGCGCCGGACTCAACCGCGGCACCGCCGGCAACCTCTCCGTACGCAAGGGCCACGGCTTCTGGATCACGCCGACCGGCCTCGACTACGACACGCTGACGCCGGACGACATCGTCTTCGTGAACAGTGACGGCAGCAGCACCGGCATGCGCCAGCCCTCCTCGGAATGGCGCTTCCACCACGACCTCTATCTCGCCCGCCCCGAGGCCGGCGCCGTACTGCACGCACACTCGCCCTGCGCGACGGCCTTGGCCTGCCTGCGGCGCGAGATTCCGCCCTTCCACTACATGATCGCCCGCTTCGGCGGCGACACGGTGCGCTGCGCCGATTACGCCAGCTTCGGCACGCAGCAGCTTTCCGACAATGCGCTCCAGGCCATGAGCGGCCGCAATGCCTGCCTGCTCGCCAACCACGGCCTGCTGGTCTTCGGTCGCAGCCTCAAGCAGGCCTTCGATCTCGGCGTCGAGCTGGAAGCGCTCTGCGAGCAGTACGTGCTGGCGCGCCAGGCGGGCGAGCCGGTGCTGCTCGATGCGGCGGAAATGCAGTTGATGCTGGAAAAATTCCGCAGTTACGGCCAGCAGCGCACTAGCTGAACAGGTCGAAAACCCCGCCGACGAGATCGGCCAGATCGACCCAGTCGCCGGCATCGGCCCCGCTGTCGCCCCTGGCAGCATGGCGCGGCGGGTAGTGCTTCAGCAGCCGGCCCACCTCGCCGCGATCGAACCACACGCCACCGCAGGCAGGGCACCATTCCAGCTCGACGCCCTTGATTTCGCCCCGCTGCATGACGCCGCAGGCGGCCGGGCATGGCAGGCCACTCGGCAGCGGGGCCTGTTCGGCAAGCAGGGCCGCGAAGCGTTCGGCGACGAATTTCCGCTCGAGGCCGATCGACGTCAGGAACGGTTTCGGCAGCCAGACGCCGCGGCAGGTGGCGCAGCAATGGCCGACATGCCCCTCGGCATTGCGTATCGCGAGCGCCTCGCCGTTCTGCGGGCAGGCCGGCACGCTCATGCCACCGTCGCGCCGAAGATGGCGGCCACTTCGGCGGCCGGTCTCGGCCGCGAGAACAGGTAGCCCTGGCAGAGCGTGCAGCCCTCGTAGCGCAGGGCGGCGAGCTGCGCGGTCGTCTCGACCCCTTCCGCCACCACGTCCAGGTCCAGCGTCCTGGCGAGACCGATGATCGAGGACACGATCGCGGCATCCTCGCGATCGGTACACAGGTCGCGCACGAAGCTGCGGTCGATCTTCAACTGGCTGACCGGGAAGCGCTTCAGGTAGGAGAGGCTGGAATAGCCGGTGCCGAAATCGTCGATCACCAGCCGGATGCCCATCTCCGCCAGCGCGCGGACCTGCGCCAAGGCATCGTCGACGCTGTGCATCAGGCACGATTCGGTGATCTCGAGTTCGAGCATGGCGGGCGACAGGCCCGTTTCATCAAGGATGTTGCGGATGCGGGCGACAAGATCGCGCTGCTGGAACTGCCGGGCGGAGAGGTTGACCGCGATCGGCACGCGCGGCCAGCCGGCCTCGTGCCATTCGCGCAACTGCCGGCAGGCCTCCCGCAGGACCCATTCGCCCAGCTCGACGATGAGCCCGGTTTCCTCGGCCACGGGAATGAACTCGGCCGGCGGCACCAGGCCGGACTTCGGGCTCTGCCAGCGGACCAGCGCCTCGAGGGCGCAGACGCGATGGGCGGACGTATCCACCTGCGGCTGGAAGTAGAGCACCAGTTCGCGGTTGCCGACCGCGTGGCGCAGCTTCTGTTCGAGCTGGAAGAAGCGCAGGGCCTCGGCATTGAGGTCGGCCGAGAAGAACTGGAAGTTGTTGCGGCCACGGCTCTTCGCGGCATACATCGCGGCATCGGCGCTCTTCATCAGCGTCGGTGCGTCGCTCGCGTCGTCGGGATAGAAGGCGATACCGATCGAGGTGGATGCGCGCAGGGCATGGCCCATCGCATCGACCGGCTGCGCCAGCGCCGCGATGATGCGTTCGCAGATGAGTACGGCGTCGTCCGGCCCGTTGACCGCACCAAGGATGATCACGAACTCGTCGCCACCGAGCCGGCAGACCGTATCGATATCGCGCACGACCGCGACCAGCCGGTCGGCCACGATCTGCAGCAGGGCGTCACCGACATCGTGGCCGAGCGAATCGTTGACGTTCTTGAAGCGATCGAGGTCGAGGAACAGCACGGCCACGTGGTTGCGGTTGCGTTCGGCGGCGATCAGCGCCTGATCGAGTCTATCCTGCAGCAGCGCGCGGTTCGGCAGCCCGGTCAGGGCATCGTGGTGGGCGATGTGCCAGATGCGCTTTTCGGCCTGCATGCGCTCGAAGATCTCGGATTGCAGCTGGACGTTGGCGGTCTCCAGTTCCGCCGTACGCGCCGCAACGCGCGTCTCCAGCTCGTCATGGGCGCGCAGCAGCGCTTCCTGCGCCAGGCGGCGCTCGGTGATGTCCTCGACCACCCAGATCGCGCCGCCGCCCTGGTCCCAGCCGACGCGTTTCCCGGTCGCGCGGACCCAGAACAGCGAACCGTCGCGCCGCTTCAGCTGCACCTCCCCGACAAAGCTGCCCTCGCGGCGCAAGCCGCCTTCTGCGGCGGCAGCGAACTCGGCGTAGGGCGAGTCGCCGACGAAGATCTCGCGCACGAAGCGCCCGATCAGTTTCCCCGAGTCGAAGCCGAGCATGTCGGCAAAGCGATCGTTGCAGCGCTGCAGGTGCGCTCCGCTGACATAGACGATGCCGAAGGCGGCATTGTCGAAAATCATCTTCTGCTCGGTCAGCGCGGACTGGAGCAGTTCGTCCTGGCGCTTGCGCTCGCTCATGTCCTCGATGATCCACACCGAACCGAGATCGGGATGCTGGGCGTCGACGAAGCGGCCGATCATCAGCGCCCAGAACGAGGCGCCGTCCTTTCGCCGCAGCCATTGCTCGCGACGATGGGTACCGCCGGCGGCGATCAGCGGGTAGATCTCGCCGGCGGCCTCGAAATCCGCATCCGAGATATAGAAGAGGCGCGCCGAGCGGCCGAGCAGCTCGTTCTCGCGATAGCAGAACATCTCCGCGAGGCGGGGGTTGGCGCGAACGATGCGGCGCCCGCGAATCAGCACAATGCCGACATTGGCGGCGGCAAAAGTCGCTTCGAGGTCGCGCTGCGCGTTCCACAGTTCGTCACGGATGCGTGTCTGCTCTTCGAGGTCCTCGACGATCCAGACGGTTCCCTCGCGCGGGTTGTCGCGATCGATCGCCGCCGCGTGCAGCCTGCAATAGATGAGGCTGCCGTCGCGGCGACGCATCGGGATCTCGGCATCGAACGGGTCTCCGGCGAGCAGGGCCTCGCGCGCCCAGTGCCGCAGGCGCTCGTACTCCGCCTCGCTCTCGTAGAGCACGCGGGCACGTTGCCCGAAGACCTCGTCTTCGGCGTAGCCGGACAGTTCGCAGAAACGCCGGTTGCAGTGCTGCAGCAGGCCTTCGCGCACGAATACGATGCCGACCGGTGCATGGTCGAAGATCGCCAGCAGTTCCGGCATCGCCATCTTTGAAATCATCTTCGTCTCCTCGCGCCCGCAGGCGGGCGTGGCAGCCTCAGGGCCGCTCTATGACGAAGATCATACCAGTGCCGGCAGTGCGCCGGGCGATCAGGCGCGTTCCAGCACGCGCAGCAGCGAGGACGTATCGTCGCTGCCCCAGCCCTGCGCCATCAGCGCGTTGAGCTGCTGCGCAACGACGGCCGCGACCGGCATCGCGATACCGTGCCGGTGCGCCTCTTCGGCGACGAGGCCGAAATCCTTGTGGTGCAGGCGCGCCTCGACGCCGGCATTGAAGTCGCGTGCCACCATGCGCCCGCCGAACAGTTCCAGCACGCGACTCGCCGCCGAGCCGCCCATCAGCGCTTCACGCACCCTGGCCACATCGACGCCGGCCGCCGCCGCCAGACGCAGGGCTTCCGCCGACGCCTGGATGGCCGCCACCATGACCATCTGGTTGCAGGCCTTGGCGACCTGCCCGGCCCCGGCCCCTCCGACATGCACGAGCGTACGGCCCAGCACCTCGAAGAGCGGCCGCACGCGCTCGAGCACTGCCGCGTCACCACCGACCATGATCGCCAGCGTGCCGGCCTCGGCCCCGACCCCACCGCCGGAAACCGGCGCATCGAGCATGTGCACGCCACGGCCGGACAGGCGGGCAGCGATGTCGCGCGCCAGTCCCGGTGCGATCGTGCTCATGTCGACGAGGACGCTTCCGGCGGCCATGCCCTCGGCCAGGCCTCGCTCCCCGAACACGACCGACTCGACGTCGCGGCCGTAGGTGACGATCGTAAACACGACCTCGCTGTGGCGCGCGACGGCTGCCGGATCGGCGCAGGCGGTGGCACCGGCCTCGACCAGGGGGGCCAGCACTTCCGCACGACGTGCCCAGACAGCGACCTGATGGCCGGCACGCAGCAGGCGCAGGGCCATCGGGCGCCCCATGACGCCAAGACCGATGAAACCGACCCGGATTCCGCGGATGCTCATTTGATTTCCTTGTTTTCGGCGTAAAACACGATGCGCCCGCGACCTTCCGCCTTGGCCCGATACATCGCCGCATCGGCGGCGGCCATCAATGCATCGCATTCGTCAGCGTCTTCCGGCCAGAAGGCGACGCCGATCGAGCAGCCGACCTGCAGCGACTCGCCCTCCCACATGACCGGTTCGCAGACGGCCGCTTGCAGTGCCGCCAACGCCCGGCGCACGCCATTGCTGTCGCCCACCTCGCCGAGCACGGCAACGAATTCATCGCCCCCCAGGCGGGCGAGCGTGTCGCTCGCCCGCAGTACGCCACGCATCCGGTCGGCAACCACCTGCAGCACGAAATCGCCGGCGATGTGCCCGTGATCATCATTGATCGGCTTGAAGCGGTCGAGGTCGACATAGGCCACCGCGACCCGTCCGGACTTGCGGCGCGCCTGCACCAACGCGCCCTGCAGGCGGTCCGCCAGCAACTGCCGGTTGGGCAGGCCGGTCAGGGCGTCGTGGCTGGCCTGCCAGCGCAGGGCTTCCTCGGCACGCTTCTGGTCGACGAGATCGGCATAGACGGCGACATAGCGCGTCTCGCGCGACACCGGCTCGCTGATCCGCGTGATCGAGGCGAGATAGGGCACCGCCTCGCCGTTCTTGCGCCGGTTCCAGATCTCGCCGCGCCAGAACCCCTCCTTCTGCAACTGCTGCCACATCGCCGCATAGAAGGCGGCATCGTGGCGCGCCGAACGCAGCTGGCTGACCTTGTGGCCGAGAATTTCCTCGAGCGAGTAGCCGAAGGCTTCCGTGAAGGCGTGGTTGATGCGCAGCACGCGCGACTCGCCGTCAGTGACGACGATCGGCTGGCTGACCTGCGCGAACACCGCCGCCGCAAGCCGCCCTTCGCGCTCGGCATCCCGCAGGCGGGTGACATCCGAGAGCGAGGCGACGACGGCATCGCCTCCCAGGTCGTCGCCGGGCGGCAGCAGGCGCGTACTGACGCTGACCCAGGCGGTACGCCGCCCGGTTGAGGCACGGATGCCGTACAGCTGGTGATCGATGGGCCGGCCGCCGGCCATCGTGGACATCGCCGGGTATTCGGCCGGTGCGAGCTGCCGCCCGTGCTCGTCCAGCATCTCCCATGCGGCCGATTCGGAACGCTGGCCAAGCAGATCGGGCAGGGCCAGGCCGGCGAGCCGGGCCGCCGCGTCATTGGCCAGGGTAATCCGGCCTTCACGGTCACGCACGACCACGCCCTCGGCAAGACTGCCGATGATCGCATCCAGGCGCCGCTCGCGCGCTTCGAGCAAGGCCTGCGTGCGGCGCTCCTCGGTCACGTCGCGGCAGGTACCGATGGCCATCCGCGCGCGGCCATCCGCACCACGCTCGGTGACCCGGGCACTCTGCCGCAGACAGCGCAGCTCACCGCTGTCGGGACGTCGAACATGGTGCTCATGCTCGACACTGCCATCCTTGACCAGCGTGCGGAAAGCCTCGCGCATGGCCTCGCGCTCATGTTCGGGCACCAGGGCGACGAAGGCCTCGAAGTTCGGTTCGAGGGGGGCGGCCGAAGTCCCGAGCAGGGCATGGAGCTGCTCGGACACCGACAGCCGGTCCTCGGAGATGTCCCACAGCCAGTGGCCGACGCCGGCCACATCCTGGGCCTGCTCCAGGCGCGTCGTCAGCGCTGCCAGTTCACGCAGTTGGCGGGCACGGCGGCTGGCATAGCGGGCCGCCTGCCAGAGCAGGAGGATGAGCAATGCCGCCACGGCGGCGGTCGAGATCACGAGTGCGTTGCGGCGCGGCGTCAGTTGTTCCTCGACACCGTCGAAGGTGTCGCCGACCGCGATGTGCAGCGGCATGCCGCCGACACGACGCAGCGCGTGCGCGCGCAGCTTGCCGTCGGTCGGCGAGGGGCGGACGACATAGGAGACATCGGCGGCGTTGAGTGCCGCGACCGCCTCCGGATCGATTCGCTTGCCCAGGAAATTCTCGATGTCGCGCGAGCGGGAGAGGACGACGCCGTCGGACGACATCAGGGTCAGGATCTCGGCCGCACTGGTACGTTGCGGCAGGCCGCTGCCGAGCAGTGCCGCCGGCTTGACGCCGATGGCAACGACTCCGGCGAAGCGACCGTCCTTGCCACGCAGGCTACGCGCCACGACGATGACACGCTGCCCGCTGATGCGCCCGACGACCGGCGCCGAAAAAGCCAGCACGTCAGGGCCGTCGCGCAGCTGCAGGAAAAAGTCGCGATCGGCGAGGGATAAGGGCCTTTCCGGCTTGCGGTCATTCGTGAGCAGCGCCCGGCCGCTGGCATCGGTCACGATCGCGCCTTCGGCCATTTCGGTCAGGACCGTTTCGCGCAAGTTGCCGTAGACGCGGACGAATTCGTCGAGACCGCTCGTCTCCGCGATACGCCGCAGGAAGATGAGTGCCGTATCGACCTTGCCGACACGCTCGCTGACGGCCGCTTCGGCCAGCCGTGCCTGCGCCTCCAGCTCGCTCTGCAGGCGCGACTCGGCCGCGTGCCGGTCGCGCGCGAGTTCGGTGTTCACGAACAGGGCGAGGCCGCCCACCAGCAGGAACCCGAGCGCGATGAGCTTTCCCGTTGCGCCGCGTGACGGCGGGTTCGATGGCGTCACGATATTCCCCGGGCGCGCGGATCGACTCGGCAAGGCGAAGAACGGGTCCTAGCCTTCGCCGCCGGAGAGATCCTCCAGCAGCTTCAGCACGGCGATGGAATCCTCCTCGCCGAGCCCGGAGCCGACCATCGCGTTGAACATCTGCGTCGTCGCCGCCGCGGTCGGCAGCATCAGGCCGAGCTCGTGCGCCGTCTTCATGACGATGTTGAGATCCTTCTGGTGCATCCAGGACTTGAAGCCCGGCTTGAAATTGCGGTCCAGCATGCGCTGGCCGTGATTTTCCAGAATCTTCGAGTTGGCGAAGCCGCCCATCAGCGCCTCGCGCACCCTGGCGGGATCGGCCCCGGCCTTCTTCGCAAAATTGAGCGCTTCGGCCACGGCCAGCACACCGACGCCGGTGAGGATCTGGTTGGCCGCCTTCGCCACCTGACCGGCGCCCGAGGGACCGACGTGCACCACGTTTTTGCCCATGCAGTCGAAGGCCGGCTTCGCCTTGGCGAAAGCCGCGTCACTGCCGCCGACCATGATCGACAGCGTTCCGGCAATGGCGCCGACCTCGCCGCCCGAGACGGGGGCATCGAGGAAGTCGATGCCGGCCGCCTTCAGCCTGTCGCCAATGTCCTTGGCGGCGGCCGGGGCGATGGTGCTCATGTCGACGGCGATCAGTCCGGGCTTCGCCCCCTTGCTGGCGCCATGTTCGCCGAGCATGACCTGCTCGACATCCGGCGCATCGGCGACCATCGAGATCACCACGTCGACTGCTGCGGCAACCGCGGCCGGGCTGGCGGCCCCTACGGCACCGGCGTCGAGCAGCGGCTGCATGGATTCAGCGCGGCGCGCCCAGACCACGACCTCGTGTCCGCCCTTCAGAAGATTGAGGGCCATCGGCCGACCCATGATGCCCAGCCCGAGAAATCCGATCTTCATGTTGCCTCCGGAAAGAAATACGGCGCCCGAAACGGGGCGCCGCATCACAATACATCAGCCCATCAAGTGCGATCAAACGTCGCTGCAGTCGGTACCGAGAACCTGCCGTTGAGCGCAATCAGCTGCACGCGGTGGGCATTGGCGAGGCGCTCGACGTAGTCCTCGCCCTTGGGCAGCAGACGCACCTCGATGCGACGGCGATCTTCGGTCGATCGGCGGCGCTCGACGAAGCCCTGTTTCTCGCAGCGAGAAACCAGGGCGACGACGCCGTGGTGCTGCGCCTGAAGACGCTCGGCCAGTTCGCCGACGGTGGCCCAGTCGCGGCCGGGATAGCCCTTGATGTTGAGCAGCATCAGATACTGCAGGGGCGTGATGCCGGCCTTGCGGGTCACGTTCTCGGAAAAACGGAGAAACTTGCGGATTTCGTAGCGGAAGTTGGCCAGCGTCTCGAAGGCCAGCTTGTCCATGGGGGGCAGCGGTTGTTCCGTCACGTCAGGGGATCTCCAAAAGACCTTATAAGTATTGGGTGTATTCGTTCAACCTGCATCTTACCGCGAGCCCGCCGTCCGCAAAAGCGAAAACCGCCGGGAGAAGCGGTCGGCACGCGCGCGCCAGAAAAATCGGCCCACGGCGCTGCCGTCTGCGGACACGCGCCTCACTGCCCGGGGAGCGGCGCACCCCGACCCGGCGGGGCCTTCAGCGGCAACCGGATCGTAAAGCGCGTGCCGTGTTCCGGTTCGCTGCTCACATCCATGTCGCCGCCAAGCAGATCGCGCACAAGATTGAGGACGATCGACAGCCCGAGCCCGGACCCCCCCTTGCCGAGCTTGGTCGTGAAGAACGGATCGAAGATGCGCGGGCGCACGTCGGCAGGAACGCCAATGCCATCATCACTGCAGATGATCTCGGCGTTTCCGGCATCGATTGTCCGCGCCACGAGCAGGATCTGTCCCGATGCGCGCCCCTCGAAGGCATGTACCAGCGCATTCTCGACGAGGTTGGTGACGATCTGGCCGAGCGCGCCCGGGTAACTGTCGAGGCTGATGCCGACCTCGGCCTCGAGATCGAAGCGATAGGGCGAATGCTTGAAGCGCGGCACCAGGGTCATGCGCACCTCCTCCAGCACCGTCGCCAGGTCGAAGACGCGACGCCGGTCACTGGTCTGGTCGACCGCCACCTGCTTGAAGTTCTGGATCAGGTTGGCGGCGCGGACGAGGTTGCGTTCGAGCAGGTCGTCCGATTCGCGTACGCTGGCGACGAAGCGCTCGAGTACCGAACGCCGCAACTGCCCGCCGGCGATCGCCTCCTCGAATTCGGTGATGCGGCTGCCGACCGCCGACGCCACCATCAGTGCATTGCCGATCGGCGTGTTGATCTCGTGTGCGATGCCGGCAACGAGATTGCCCAACGAGGCCATGCGCTCGTTGCGTGCCAGCACTTCCGCCGTGCGCCGCAGCGCGGTCACGTCGCTCTGCAGCACGAGCCGGCCGCCTTCCGAAGTCGCCATGCGGTCGACGCTGATGATGCGGCCATCCGGCAGCACGCGATCCCACTGGCCGAGCGCATCCCAGTCGCTGCTGCGACCATCGTCCGTCGGCGCGTCGCCACGCTCCAGCATCGCCTTGCGCAGTTCCTGCCGCGAGATGCCATTGCGCAGCAGATCGGCAGAGGCAGGATAGAGGCGCCTGAAGGCCTCGTTCCAGGCCACGAGGCGCTGCTCCCGGTCCCAGAGCAGGATGCCGGCAGGCATGGTGTCGATGATCTCGCGCAGCCACTCCGCCGACTGCCGCACCGCCATTTCGACCAGGCGCCGTTCCTCGACCTCGGCTTCCAGCCGCAGCGTCCGCTCGGCGACCTTCGACTCCAGTGCGGCGTTCAGTTCTTCATAGCGCTGGTTGGCGGCAAGCAGTCGCGCCTCGGTCCGCTTGCGTTCGGTGATGTCGGTGTAGGAGGTCACGAAGCCGCCATCAGGCAAGGGGGTGCCACGCACCTCCAGCACCGTGCCGTCCGGCCGCACGCGTTCGAAATGATGCGGCTCCAGCAGGTTGATGCGCTTCGCCGCCTCCGCCATGTAGGACTCGACGTCGACATCGCCGTACTCGCCGCGGCGCGCATTGAAGCGCATGAAATCCATGATCGTCCGGGGTTCGCCGGCGAACATCTCGATCGGGAAGTCGAGCAGCTTGCGGAACTGCTCGTTCCACTCGAGGATGCGCATGTCCTTGTCGGCCACCGTGACGCCGCCGGGAAAATGCGCCAGCACCGACTTCAGCCAGTTGTTCTGGACCTTCAGCGTATCCTCGGCATGCTTGCGATTGGTGATGTCGAGCGCCAGTGCCAGGCGCGCCGCCTCACCGTCATAGGAAACATCAAGCGAGGTCGCCTCGACGTCGATGACTTCCCCGTTCTTCTTCCGGTGATGCCACTCGCCGCTCTTGCGCATCCCCGGCTCGAGCGGGCCGGCAAAATAATCCGCCAGTCGCGGGCGCTCTTCTGCCGGATGCAGATCGGCCAGCGACATCGCCCGCAGTTCGTCGCGACTGTAGCCGTAGCTCGTGAGGAACGCATTGTTCGCATCGAGCAGGCGAGTTCCGCCCGGCTTGTAAACCAGCATTGGCACGGGATTCTCGTCGAACAGGGCGCGATACTGCGCTTCGCTGGCGCGCAGTTCCGCCGTGCGCCGTGCCACCTCCGCCTGCAGGATGCGCGGCTGGCGCAGCAACAGGAAGACCGCCAGGGACAGCAGCAGGCAGAAAGCCGTCGCCGCCAGCACATCGAGCACCAGGCGCGATTTCGCAATCCAGCCGCCGACCGGCGCGACGCTGAGCGTCCACTCGCCGTTCGGCACGTGGATCCGCGCTTCGACCGGCGACTCCAGCAGCGCCTCGCCGGAGCGGGCGAAAACATGGCGGGACTGGTCGTTGGGGCGGATGCGCCACATCTCGTAGGCATAGCCGCCCTGCGCCAGCGCCTCGAGCTTGCTCGCCGCGAGCAGATCGGGAATGCGGATCAGCACCTGGGTCAGCCCCCAGAAATGCTCGACGCCATTGGCATCGGCCAGGAAGACCGGCTGCCGCCCGACGACGCCGACACCGCCCTGACGCAGGTCGAAAGGGCCGGTCAAACCGAGGCGCCGCGTCTCGACGACGCGCTGGGTTTCGGCGCCCTGCACCGGGTCGCGCAGCGGCGAGAAACCGATCACCGATTCGTTGCCCTTGAGCGGCACCACCTGCGAAATTGTCCCGCCGGGCGCCAGTTGCAGGGCCGTGATGCCACCGTAGACCTGGATCATCTCCTCGGCGAGGGTCTCGAAATTGTCGACCCTGCCACGTCCCTGGCGCACCAGCGTCGCCAGCGCGTAGGACACCGAAAGCGAGCGATCGAGGCGCTCGGCGAAATCGTGGGCAACGGTGTTCGCCAGCTGGCGCGCCTGGTTCTCTGCATCGCGCTGGCGCACCTGCTCGATCGACCAGATGAAGACTCCGGAGGCCAGCGCCGAAATGAGGAACGCGGCGACGACGCCGGGGACCAGCCAGTCCCTGGCGGCACGGGTGCTCCCTGCCGTCGGCGAATCGATCATCCCCCCTCCCGGAGGCGACAGATGATGCGGAGAGACTACTCCAAAAGGGATAGCGGGTGTTACCCCTGCCAGATGTTGCGGCAGCGGGTTTCACGCACCCACCAGGCAGCCAGTGCACCGCCGCAGGCGGACAGCGCGATCACCAGCAGGCCGCCACGCCAGGCCGACAATTCGTAGAAGCGCGCGCCGTTGAGCATGCCCCCCTTCCAGCCGAGATCCATGACCCAGCCGAAGATCGGTTGCAGCAGCGCACCGGCGAGGAAGCCGCCCATATTGGCGACCGAGGTCGACATGCCGGAGAGCAGCGGCGGATTGACCTCCTTGGCGCAGGCCCAGGTCAGGCTGAAGCCCGCGGTGGTCAGCCCCATCAGCACGAACAGCGACATCGACAGCCAGACGGGCATCGCCACGCCGGACCACCAGACGAGCCAGAGCAGGGCGAAGGTATTGGTGGTGGCCACCAGCACCGGCTTGCGGCGCTTGATGCGGTCGGAAAGCGTGCCGAGAAACAGGCAGCCGACGGCGAAACCGCCGAACCATAGCGAGACGTGCGTCGCGGCGACGTCACGCGAAAGGCCATGCACCTGCACCAGGTACGGCGTCGCCCAGAGCCCGGCGAAAGCGAAGAAGGCGCCGGCGATACCGGTGTTGGTCAGCGCTGCCGGCCAGGTGGCGCGGTTCTTCAGGACCCGGGCGAGGCCGCCGAGGATGACCGTACGGTCGAACTTCGGCCGGTGGGCATCGCTGCCGCCATCCTTGCGGTCGCGCACCCAGATCCAGCAGGCGACGCCAAGCAGCAGCGAGAGCACGCCGGCACCGACGAAGACGCTGCGCCAGCCGATGGCCTGCGCCGTCAGCGACAGCGGCACACCGGCCAGGACCGAGCCGAGGTTGCCGACCAGCATGCAGATGCCGGTCAGCGTCGCGAAGTGCTTCTCGTCGAACCAGACGGCGATGATCTTCAGCATCGCGATGAAGGTGACCGAGACGCCGAGTCCGACCAGCGTGCGGCCGACCAGCGCCACCTGCATGGACGGCGCCAGGCCGAAGAGGATGCTGCCGGCACAGGCGACGATGGCGCCGAGCAGCAGGATGCGGCGCGGGCCCAGCGTATCGACGAGGATGCCGGTCGGTACCTGCATCACCGTATAGACATAGAAATAGGTCGCCGCGAGCACGCCGAGCGAGGCGGCGGTGGTCTGGAAGGACACGGCCAGGTCCTGGGCGATGCCGGCCGGCGCGAAACGATGGAAGAAGGACAGCACATAGGCGCCGGCGACGACTGCCAGCATCCACGCGCTGCGCCGCAGGGATTCGCTCATTCTGTTTCCTTTCGACGCAGCAGCAGCGTGAGGATGGGGGGGGTCAGCAGCGTCGTCAGGATGACCATGATGACGATGACCGAGAACATCGTTTCGCTGACGACGCCAAGCTGCTTGCCGACCGACGCGAAGATCAGGCCGACCTCGCCGCGCGGCACCATGCCCCAGCCGACGATCCACGCATTGTGGCCACGCCCGGCAGCGAAGCCGGCGACCAGCTTGCCGATGACGGCGGCGACGGTGATGCCGAGCGCGACGACGACCACCTGCGGATCCGCCAGCGTCTGCAGGTCGACCTGCATGCCGGTGAGCACGAAGAAGACCGGCACGAAGAAATAGCCGATCGGCTCGACCATGTGCTCGTGCTGGTGGCGCGTATGCTTCTCCAGTACCTTGCGCAGTAGCTGGCGCAGGCTCTCAGAAGTGCTTTCCGGGAGGGCTGCATCGACGTCGCGTACGACGGCGGGGGTCTCGAAGTCCTTCAGATAGACCGGTTCGAAGAGCAGGCCGGCAGCAAAGGCGCCGATGATCGGCGCCAGCCCGATCGCATGCGCCAGCCAGGCGAGGAAAAGACCGCTCGCCAGCACCAGCGCGAACAGCATCGAGGGCCCGGCATCCAGCCGGGCCAGCCGCCCGGCCAGATGTCTGGCCAGCAGGCGGCCGATGATGATCGATCCGCCGAGGAAGGCAACTGCCTCGAGGACGATCATGCCGACCTGACCAACGCTGACCGAACCGGCCTGCACGAGGCTCGAGACCACAGCGAGGATGACCAGCCCGAGCACGTCGTCGATGACCGCTGCGCCGAGCACGATCCTCGCCTCGGCCATGCCGAGGCGGCCGAGATCGCGGAAGACGCGGCCGGTGATGCCGACGGAGGTCGCGGCCAGCGTCGCGCCGAGGAAGAGGTAAGTGTTGTCGGATTGCCCCGGCAGCAGTGCGGGCCCGACCACATAGGCACCGAGCGCGAAGGGGACGGCAATGCCGACGACGCCAACCAGCGTCGCCCGAAGGCCGACCTTGACCAGGTCGTCGAGGCGTGTTTCCAGCCCGATCTGCAGCAGCAGCACGATCACCCCGAGTTCGGCCAGGAAGGCGACGATCGGGTCCGCGGCAACACGATCGAAGTAATGGAAGCCGAGCAGCCCGAGGTTGCCGAGCACGACGCCGAGCAGCAGCTCGCCGAGCACCGCCGGGAAGCCGACACGCTGCGCCAGCGGCGCGAACAGGCGCGCGGCCATCAGGATGATCGCGAGCCAGAGCAGGTTTTCGCCGACGACGCCGGAACCGGCCGCGAACGCCGAGGGCAGGGAGAGCAGCGCAATCAGCAGCAGGACGGCGGGGCGGGTTACGGCGCGGAGGGCATTCATGGTTTCGGCCTGGCGGACGACGATCGCCGGATCAGCGCTTCAATGCCGCCACGGCTTCGGCGTGCGTCTTGCCGGCCGCGTTCCGGCGCGCCTCGACATAGCGGCCGATGGCATCGCTCATCGGCGCACGCACCTTCTGCGCCAGCAGGCCGTCGAGCACGTCGAGCGGCGTTGCCGGCGATCTCGTGGCGTCGAAGATGAAGCGGGCCGCGCGCGTGCAGGCGGCAGCGACGGCCATCTCGGTCTCGCCGGTGGCCTGCGCGGCGGCCTTCAATTGCCGGTCGGCGGCGAGCACGCGTGAATCGTTGTCGGCGACCTCCTGCTTCAGCGAGAGCGTCACCATGCGCTGCGCGACGCTGCCGCCTTCGGTCACCGCCTCGACCGGATTGGCAGCCAGCGCATGGCCGCCGGCGAAGGCCAGCAGCAACGGGAAGACAAGACGACGCAGGAAACGCATGAGGACCTCGGCAGGCGAATCAGGAAAGCGCCATCTTAGCATCGCTCCCGTACGCCACCGCACGGAAGAAACGGCAATATCAACGCCAGTTGACGGTCGCCAGAAACAGATAGCCCGCCCCATAGACCGTCTTGATCAGCGCCGGGTTCTGCGGGTCGGGTTCCAGCTTGCGACGCAGGCGCGAGATGCGCACGTCGATGCTGCGGTCGGTCGGCTGCAGGTCGCGCTTGCCCATCAGCTGCTCGCGCTGCAGGATGCGGTTCGGATTGCGTACGAAAACGCGCAGCAGATCAGCTTCGGCCGTGCTCAGCACATGCTCTTCGCCGTCGCCCCCCTGCAGCGTGTTGTTGCCGAGGTTAAAGCTCCAGCCGGCGAACTCCGCGAGTTGCGACGATTCGTCGGCCAGCTGCTCGCGGCGGCGCAGGATGCTGCGCACGCGGGCCACCAGCTCGCGCGGCTCGAAGGGTTTCAGCACGTAGTCGTCGGCGCCCAGTTCGAGACCCATGACGCGGTCGCTGACATGCGCCCGGCCAGTCAGGATCAGGATGCCGCAGGGCGACTGCGCCCGCACCCGCTGCATCACTTCCAGCCCGTCCATGTCCGGCAGGCCGAGATCGACGATGCACAGGTCGGGCGCACTCTGGCGCAGGCGGCGCAGCAGTTCGCCGGCATTGCGGCACCAGATGGTGCGGAAGCCGAAATCGCCGAGCACCTGCTCGATGGTACGCGCCACATCCGGATCGTCCTCGACGATGGCGATCAACTTTCCGGCCTCGGGATTGTTTTCCTTCATTTCTTTCATGTCGGCTCCGCCAGCACGCGCTGCAGGACACGCGCCAGATCCTGGCGCACGAAAGGTTTGGCGATCAGCGGCGGCGCGTCGGGCTCGGGCGTCTCGGCCTCGTCCGCATAGCCGCTCATCAGCACGATGCGCGTCGCCGGCCGCCGCTGCCGCACCAGCGCCGCCAGCTGGCGGCCGTTGATGCCGCCCGGCATGACGATGTCGCTGACAACGACGGCGATGTCGTCGATCTGGTCGATCATCGACAGTGCCTGTGCGCCGTTCTCGGCTTCGATCACCGGGTGGCCGAGGTCGATCAGCTGCTGGCGCACGACGCGGCGCACGCTCGGTTCGTCCTCGACGAGCAGGACGAGCTCACCGCCGTGCGTCGCCGGCGTCTCGTCGAACTCGCCGGCCGCCTCGTCCTCGGGCGCGGCCAGCGGCAGCACCATGCGCACCGCCGTACCCTCGCCGACCCGGCTGCGGATGACGATGCCGCCGCCCGACTGGCGCGCGAAGCTGAGCGTCATCGAGAGGCCGAGGCCGCTGCCGAGGCCGAAGCGCTTGGTCGTGAAGAAGGGTTCGAAGACCCGCGCCAGCGTTTCCTCGTCCATGCCGCTGCCGTTGTCGATGACTTCGATCAGCACGTAGTCGCCCGGCGCCACCTCGAAGGCCGCTGCCTCGTCGCCCTGCAGGCCGACGGTGCTGGCCACGATGCGCAGGCAGCCGCCTTCCGGCATCGCGTCGCGGGCGTTCAGCGCGAAATTGAGCAGCGCGCTTTCGAGCTGCCCCGGGTCGACCAGCGCATAGCGCGGTCCTTCGCCGGGCTCGGCAATGACGGTGATCGACTCCGGCAGCGAGCGCCGCACCAACCGGGAAAGATCGCGGATCAGGTCCGCGATGTTGGTTGCCTGCGGTTCCAGCGGCTGCTGGCGCGAGAAGGTCAGCAGGCGGCGGATCAGCTGCACGCCGCGCCGCGCCGATGCCAGCGCCGGCTCGACGAATTCGTTGACCTCGGCATCCTGCGGCCGGTGGTCCTGCAGCGCCGCGAGGTTGCCGATGATCACCGTCAGCAGGTTGTTGAAATCATGGGCGAGGCCGCCGGTCAGCTGGCCGATCGCCTCCATCTTCTGCGCCTGGATCAGCGCCGTCTGCATGCGCTTCTGCTCGGTGATGTCGTGCGAGAAGACGAAGAAGCCGAGCGTCTCGCCATCGGCATTGATTTCCGGCACCAGCGTGCTGCGCGCGAAGACCTGCCGACCCTGCCGCACCATCTGGTACTCGTAGGTCACCTGCTGGCCGGACAGCGCAACGCGCACCGTCTCTTTGGCCTGCTCGTAGACCACCGGGCCGATGACGTCGACGACGGCGCGCCCGGTCACCGAACCTTCGGGATGACCGAACCAGTCGGAGTAGCCCTTGTTGGCGTACTGGTAGACCTCGTCCTTGTCGACGTAGCCGATCAGGATCGGCACCGTATCGTTGATCAGCCGCAGGCGCTCCTCGCTGCGGCGCAGGGCGGCGGCGATGCGCGCGTTCTCGGCATTCGCCTTCTCCAGCTGCGCGGTACGGCGCTGCACGCGGTCTTCCAGCTCGGTGCTCTGCCGGCGCAGCAGCTCGTCGATCTGGCGCTGGTCGGTGATGTCGGTATAGAGCGCGACGAAGCCCTTGTGCGGGAGCGGCTCGCCGCGGACAAGCAGGATGCGGCCATTGGGCCGCACACGCTCTGTGATGTGCGAACTGAAGCGGCGCGCGGCCTCGACACGCTCGGCGATCTGCGCCTCGACGTCGCCCGGGCCGTATTCGCCGCGCTCGGCGTTGTAGCGGATGAAGCTCTCGAATTCGGCACCGACGAAGGCCATCTCGTGCGGAAAATCGAGCAGGCGCAGGAAGGGCTCGTTCCACGCCACCATGCGCAGGTCCTCATCGAAGACGGTCAGCCCCTGGTCGATCAGGTCGAGCCCGCCCTGCAGCATCTCGTAGCGATGCCGCTCGGCCGCGAGTGCGGCGTCATGGAGGTCCTGCGTGTCCTGGGGAGAGGGTCCGGTCATCCTGCCATTCTAGGCCAGCGTGTCGCGCCGCCAAGCCCCCGTAACGATTCGTTACTTTTCGCCAATAGTTGTGCAAGGGTCTCCTGCCATCCTGCATGGCCAAGAAAAAGGCACAAAAGGCCGCAAGAGGCTGAACAGCAACCCGACAGCACACCGAGACCCGATCACCAAGCAGGAGACTGGCATGTCCATGCAGGCAAAATACCAAGCGAAACGGATGAGCGCCGCCGATGCCGTGCGCCACGTCAAGGACGGCGACATGATCGTCGTGCCGACCGGCGTCGGCGAACCGCCGGCGCTGCTCACCGCCCTTTCGGACCAGCGTCGCGACTTCCGCGGCGTGCAGGTGGCGCAGATCCTGCCGCTGCGCAAGTACGGCTACTTCGACCCGGAAACCGTCGAGCATGTCCGCCATACCGCCTACTTCTTCGGCGGCGCCTCGCGCGCCGGCGGCCAGGAAGGCTGGATCGACTACATCCCGGCCTATTTCTCCGAGCTGCCGCAGCTGATCGAACGCAAGCTGATCCCGGCCGACGTCGTCTTCAGCATGGCCTCGCCGATGGATGAGCACGGCTACTTCTCGCTCTCGCTCGGCGCCGACTACACGATGGCCGCCGTCGAGAACGCCCGCGCCGTCGTGCTCGAAGTGAACCCGAACGTACCCTTCGCCAACGGCGACTGCCACATCCATATCTCGCAGGTGACCGCGCTGGTCGAGAGCGACGAGCCGGTGCTGGAAGTCGGCCTGCCGAAGATCGGCCCGGTACAGGAAGCAATCGGCAAGTACGTCGCCGAGCTGATCCCGAACGGCGCCACGCTGCAGATCGGCTACGGCGGCATTCCCGACGCCGTGGTCATGCAGCTGACCGACAAGCACGATCTCGGCATCCATACCGAGATGGTCGGCGACGGCATCATGACCCTGGTCGAGGCCGGCGTCGTCACCAACCGCGGGAAGAACTACCACCACGGCAAGATGCTGGCGACCTTCGCGCTCGGCTCGAAGAAGCTCTACCAGTTCATGCACCGCAACCCGGCGCTGGAAATGCACCCGGTCAATTTCACCAACGACCCCTTCCTCGCCGGACAGAACGACAACCTGCACGCCATCAACGCGACGATGCAGATCGACCTGCTCGGCCAGTGCGGTTCCGAAAGCCTCGGCTTCAAGCCCTACTCCGGCACCGGCGGCCAGGCCGACTTCGTGCGCGCCGCCAACCGCTCGAACGGCGGCAAGGCCTTCATCGTGCTGCCCTCGACCGCCAAGGACGACACCATCACGCGCATCGTGCCGACCCTCTCGGCCGGCACGCATGTCACGACCAGCAAGAACGACATCAACTACGTGGTCACCGAGCACGGCGTCGCCCAGCTGCGCGGCAAGAGCGCAAAGCAGCGCGCCGAAGCCCTGATCGGCATCGCCCACCCGGATTTCCGCGGCGAACTGCGCGAGGCCGCGAAGAAGATGAACCTGCTGTAAGGCAACAACCGCGGGCGCCGTCGCACCGGCGAAAGCCG
>DAORCC010000022.1:6397-20998 GCA_035345235.1 Azospira sp. | reverse complement strand
TTCATCTGGCACCCGAAGGTGCGGATGAAGAGTTTCTTGGGCATTGCGGAATTTCTTGAAAATTAATTGGCGGCGATTTCCGCCCTGGTCAGCAGCCAGACCCGGAAGACCGCACCACTGCCGTCGAGCTGATAGCGCACCGGCACTTTCGCCTGCACCGTCATCGGCATGACGATCAGGTTCTGCTGGTTACGGATCTGCATGCCGGGTGCCCGATTCAGCGTCTTGCCGTCGATCACGATGTCGATCATGCCGGCAATTGGCGCCAACTCGCCCTTTTTGGTGCCTTCAGGAAAGGCACGGGTACCGACAACGCCGATCTCCGCCGCAACCGGCTGCGGATAGACGGCATTCTCCATCGCAGTATTGACGGCCTGGCCGACGATACTGTTCAGCATGGATGCAAGAATTGCGGGAACTGGCATGGAATCAATTATATACGAGACCACTGGAAACCAAGGGGAAACTTGACCGGCAGCATTGTCGCCCCTATAATCCGACCCCTTCCCGGTGATGTAGCTCAGACGGTTAGAGCGATGGATTCATAACCCATAGGTCGGCAGTTCGATTCTGCCCATCACCACCAGGATTCAGACGGCCTCCAGCGATGGAGGCCGTTTTCATTTGCTGGCGGCGTTACAGGCCGTCACAGACGGCATACAACACCTGCACAGACGCACCGGAAGGGAATCGATACATTGGGAACCGTTGTTTCCGGATCGGTTCTCCCCCTCCTCCGCCACCGGAAGCATCACCCCCACGGCCCGCCCGGCGACTCCCTCCGCCAGCGGGCCGTTTTCTTTCATGCATGCAGAAAAGCAAAAGCCGCCCGAAGGCGGCTTTCTCGAAGCATTCGCGAAACGCGAAATTACTTCTTCTTCTTGGCCACGGCAGCCTTGAACGAAGCACCAGCCGAAAACTTCGGCACGGTCGTCGCCGGGATCTTGATGGCAGCGCCGGTCTTCGGGTTCTTGCCGGTGCGCGCAGCGCGCTTGGCCGACTTGAAGGAACCGAAACCAACGAGGGTCACGCTGTCACCCTTCGATACGGCGGTGGTGATGGCGCCAACGGCGGCGTCGAGTGCGCGGCCGGCAGCGGCCTTGCTGATGTCAGCACCAGCGGCGATTGCGTCGATGAGTTCGCTTTTGTTCATGCAGTGTCTCCTACGAGTGTGTGTTGACGGAAGGCGGTAGCCGCTTGTGATTGTGTCATAGGCTTTTTCCAAGCGCTACAACTTTTTTAATCTTTTTTTCCGGGCAGAACCCTTGCGCCTCAATGCTTCCCGCCCAATCCGAGGTACGCTTCAATGACACGGGGGTCGTTGGCAAGCTCCTTGCTGGGGCCTTCGAGGGAAATTTCGCCGGTTTCCAGGACATAGCCGAAATCCGCCACCTGCAAGGCCGCGCGGGCATTCTGCTCGACCAGCAGCACGGAAACACCCATCTCCCGCAGGCCGGAAACGATACGGAAAATCTCGCGGATGATCAGCGGCGCCAGTCCCAGACTGGGTTCGTCGAGCATCAGCAGCTTGGGCTTGGCCATCAGGGCCCGCCCCATCGCCAGCATCTGCCGCTCGCCGCCGGAGAGGGTGCCCGCCATCTGGCCGGCGCGTTCACGCAGGCGGGGGAAGATGCCATAGACCTCGTTCATCGTCGTCGCGAAGTCACGATCTCCACGACGATAGCGGTCAAAGGCACCGAGCAGGAGGTTGTCCTCGACACTCATGTCCGAGAACAGCTCGCGTTTTTCCGGCACCAGGGTGAGGCCAAGGCCGACGCGCTCTTCGACTTCGAAATCGTTGCCGAGAGAACGGCCGACATAGCTCACCTCCCCCTGCCCCGGCAGCAAGCCCATCAGGCACGACAACAGGGTCGTCTTGCCGGCACCGTTCGGCCCGATGACGGTCACGATCTCGCCTTCGCGGATGGTCAGGCTGACCTTGTGCAGCGCCTCGACCTTGCCGTAGGAAACGGACAGATCCTTTGCTTCCAGCAGAATGGGGCGTGTGCTGTTCGTGCTCATTCCACGCCCCCCAGATACGCCTGCAGCACTTTCGGATCCTCCTGAATCTGTTTCGGCAATCCCTCGGCGAGCTTCTCGCCGAACTCCATGACGACGATGCGATCGGCCAGCCCCATGACGAAGTCCATGTCGTGCTCGACGAGCAGGATGCCGATGCCTTCGGAGCGCAATTTTCTGAGCAGTTCGGCGAGCGACTGCTTTTCGAGATAGCGCAGGCCGGCGGCAGGTTCGTCGAGCAGCAGCAGGCAGGGGTCGGCCGCCAGCGCACGGGCGATTTCGACGATGCGCTGCTTGCCCAGAGGCAGGCTGCCGGCGGCGTCGAACATGTGCTCGGCGAGCCCGACGCGTTCGATCTGCTTCGCCGCCTCCGCGCGCAGGCGGCGCTCCTCGTCCCGATCCAGCCGGCACGAGGCATGGACGAAGTGACGACTGCCGCGCAGGTGGGCCCCGATGGCAACGTTGTCAAGGACGCTCATCGTCGGCAGCAGGCGCACGTGCTGGAAGGTGCGGCTCATGCCGCGCCGCGCGATTTCGCGCGACAGCAGCTGGTCGACACGCTGGCCGAGGAAACGGACTTCACCCTCGGTCGGCGGATTCACGCCGGAGATGCAGTTGAACATCGTGCTCTTGCCGGCCCCGTTCGGGCCGATCAAGGCCATCACCTCGCCCGCCCGCACCGTGAAGCTGACCGAGTTGTTGGCAGTCAGGCCGCCGAAGCGCTTGGTCACCTGCTGCACTTCCAGGATGGTGTCGCCGCCGACCGGCCGGTCGCGGCGCGGCAGCGCCTCGGCCGGCTCGACCAGATGGCTGTCATCGCCCGAGGGCAGGAAACGTTCGATGCGCTGCATGATCACCGGCCAGAGACCATCACGCGCACGATGCAGCACGAAGATCATGACCAGCCCGAAGACGATCACCTCGAAATTACCGGACTGGCCAAGCAGTTTCGGCAGCAGGTCCTGCAACCACTGCTTGAGGATGGTGATAAGGCCGGCGCCAAGCAAGGCGCCCCACACGTGCCCGACCCCGCCGATCACCGCCATGAACAGGTATTCGATACCCTGCGTGAGGGAGAACGGCGTCGGATTCACGAAACGCTGCAGGTGGGCATAGAGCCAGCCGGAGACGCAGGCGAACTGGGCGGCGATGGTGAAAATGACGATTTTGTACCAGGCCGTGTTGACACCCATCGCCTCGGCCATCACGACGCCGCCCTTGAGCGCGCGGATGGCGCGGCCATCGCGCGAGTCGAGCAGGTTCTGGGTCGCCACCACGCCGAGCATCAGGGCGATCCAGATCAGATAGTAGAACTCGCGGCCGCTCTTCAGCTCCATCCCGAACAGGCTCACCGGCGGGATGCCGCCGAGGCCGGTATGGCCGCCGAACGCCTCGATGTTGCCGAACAGGAAGTAAAGGCTGATGCCCCACGCGATCGTGCCGAGCGGCAGGTAGTGCCCGCCCATGCGCAGCGTGATGAAGCCGAGCGCCAGCGCCACCAGCGTTGTCGCGGCGAAGGCAATGACCAGCGTCAACCACGGATTCCAGCCAAAGGCTGTTGTCAGCCAGGCAGTGGTGTAGGCACCGACACCGACGAATGCGGCCTGCCCGAAACTGGTCAGACCGCCGACGCCGGTCAGCAGCACAAGACCGAGCGCCACCAGCGCGTAGAGCCCGATGTAGTTGAGCAGGGTTACGTAGAACTCGGCCGAAGACGGCAGAACGACCGGCACCAGCGCAAGCAGGGCAACGAAGAGAGGAAGGTTCAGGCGGCGCATCTCACTCCTCCTCTTCCGAATGATGCGAGGTCAGTGAACGCCACAGCAGCACCGGAATGATCAGCGTGAACACGATCACCTCCTTGTAGGCGCTGGCGTAGAACGACGAATACGATTCGAGGAAACCAACCAGCAGCGCGCCCGCCGCCGCTACCGGATAGCTCGCCAGGCCGCCGATGATGGCGCCGACGAAACCCTTGAGCCCGATCAGGAAACCCGAGTCGTAGTACAGCGTGGTGATCGGCGAGATGAGGATCCCGGAAAACGTACCGATCATCGCCGCCAGCGTGAACGAGAGCTTGCCGGCCATCGTCGTCGAGATGCCCATGAGGCGCGCACCGGTACGGTTCAGTGCCGTTGCGCGCAACGCCTTGCCGTAGAGGGTACGGCCGAAGAAGGCATAGAGCGCGACGATCAGCACCGCCGAGATCGCCAGGATCCACAGGGTCTGGTATTGCAGCGTCGTCACGCCGAGGTCGAGCGTGCCATCGGTAAAGGCCGGCGTGCGCGTCCCCTCGGCGCCGAAGAAGAGCAGGCCAAGGCCGATCAGGACGACATGCACGGCAACCGAGACGATCAGCAGGATCAGCACCGGCGCTTCGGCAATCGGCTGGTAGGCCAGCCGGTAGATCATCGGCCCCAAGGGCACGACGACCGCCAGCGTCAGCGCGATCTGGGCGACCAGCGGCAGGCCGGCAGCGTTGATGTTCGGCACGATGAGCAGCAGCGCCAGCGGCACGCCAAGATTGGATAAAACGATGCGCGGCAGGCGTCGCGCCGCACCGTGCCGGATGGCCATGGCACCATCAATGACAACGATCGCAGCACCCAGTGCAGCAATCATCCATAGGGTCGCCGGCAATTTGCCGGCCTGCAGCATTGCCAGCGTCAGTGCCCCGTAGGCAACGAATTCGCCCTGCGGGATGAAGATGACTCGCGTCACCGCGAATACCAGCACCAGCGCGAGCGCAAGCAACGCATAGATGGCGCCGTTGGTCAGACCATCCTGACCCAGCAACAGTGCAATCTGGAAATCCATTGAAGACCTGCTCTCCCTGCTCACCACACCCTGGAACGAAGAAATTCCGGGGACGTTGCGGGACGGCGGATGCCGTCCCGCACGCTCTCAGTCATTGATGCCTGTTGTTATTTGACGAGCTTCCAGTTGCCGCCCTCGATCTTGACCATGACGCGGGCGCGCTGGTCGAAGCCAAGGTGGTCCGTCGGCGTCATGTTGAACACGCCATGCGCTGCCGGCAGGTTCTTCACGTTTTCCAGCGCGTCGCGCAGCGCAGCGCGGAATTCCTTCGTTCCCGGCTGCCCTTTCTTCAGCGCCACCGGCACGGCCGCCTCGAGCAGCTTGAACGCATCCCAGGCGTGCGCGCCAAAGGTCGAGACACTACCCTTGCCGTGGGCGCCTTCGTACTTGGCGACATATTCCTGCGCCGATTTCTTGACCGGATTGTCCGCCGGCAGCTGGTCAGCCACCAGCACCGGGCCGGCAGGCAGGAAGGTGCCCTCGCAATCCTTGCCGCAGACACGCAGGAAATCGTTGTTGGCGACACCGTGCGTCTGATAGATGACGCCCTTGTAGCCCTTTTCCTTGAGTGCCTTCTGCGGCAGCGCAGCCGGCGTGCCTGCCCCGCCGATCAGCACGGCATCGGGCTTGGCCGCCATGATCTTCAGCACCTGTCCCGTCACTGAGGTATCGGCGCGGTTGAAACGCTCGTTGGCGACGATATCGATCTTGCGCGCCTTGGCGACGCCGGCGAACTCGTTCGCCCAACCCTCGCCATAGGCGTCGGAGAAGCCGATGTAGGCCACCGTCTTCACATTGTTGTTGCTCATGTGCTCGGTGATCGCGGTCGACATCTGCGCGTCGTTCTGCGGTGTCTTGAACACCCAGCGGCGCTTGGCATCGACCGGATCGACGATGGCGCGGGAGGCCGCCATCGAAACCATCGGCGTCTCGGACTCGGCGGCGACGTCGATCATTGCCAGCGAGGCCGGCGTGATCGTCGACCCGACGATCACATCGACCTTGTCTTCGGAAACGAACTTCTTCGCATTCTTGACGGCCGAGGTCGTGTCGGAAGCGTCATCGAGCACGACGACCTTCACCTTCTGGCCGGCGATGGTGGTCGGCACCAGCGCGATCGTGTTCTTCTCGGGGATGCCGAGCGAGGCCGCCGGCCCGGTCGCCGATACCGTAACGCCGACCGTGATATCGGCCAGCGCGGCGGTAGCGGGAAGGGCAAGCAGCAGGGCAGCGATCAGTTTCTTTTGTTTCATCAGGGTCTCCTCCAGATTGAACTGCATTGATCGTCGTTCAGGGTTCATTCACTCCGCATCCGGCTGGTTCTCCGGAGCGGCGGCTACAAAAGCAGGAAGCGTACGGCATTCGGCGTCGATGCGCACCACCGTCGGCACATGATCGAGCCGGCAGCCGAAGCGGCGGGCATTGAAAACCTGCGGCACGAGGCAGCAGTCGGCCAGGGTCGGATGATCACCATGGCAGAACTTCCCGGTCAGGCCCGCATTGGGACCCGTCGTCAACCGGGACTCGACCGAAGCCAGTCCAACCTCAACCCAGTGCCGGTACCAGGCATTCTTCTGCTCTTCGGTCAGCCCCAGCTGGCCAGTCAGGTATTTCAGTACGCGCAGGTTGTTGATCGGGTGGATCTCGCAGGCGATGTCGAGCGCGATGGCGCGCACCCGTGCCCGTGCAGCCGGATCGGCAGGCAGCAGGGGCGGATACGGGTAGGCCTCATCGAGATATTCGATGATTGCCAGCGACTGCGACAGGCTCAGCTCGCGATCCGCCAGCGCCGGCACGGCACCCGCAGGGTTGACGCGCCGGTAGTCCTCCTTCAGATGCTGCCCGCCATCCTTCACCAGGTGCACCGGAATCGCCTCGTATTCGAGGTTCTTCAGATTCAGCGCGATGCGTACCCGGTAGGCGGCAGAGCTGCGGAAGTAGGTATAAAGCTTGAGCATGATCGGTCGGCGGGTCAGGACGGATAGCGTTCCACCGTCTGTTCGATGGCACCGAAGATGGTGCTTCCCGCCGCATCGCACATCTCGATCCGCACGCGATCGCCGAAACGCATGAAGGGTGTCACCGGCTTGCCGCTGGCGATCGTCTCGAGGCAACGCTTTTCCGCCAGGCAGCCGGAGCCGGTACTGCGGTCGACGTTCGAGACGGTGCCCGAACCGATGATCGAGCCCGCCTCCAGTTCCCGCGTCTTTGCGACATGGGCGATCAGCCGGGGGAAGTCGAAGGTCATGTCGACGCCGGCGTTCGGACGACCGAACAATTCGTCGTTGAGGTGCACCACCAGCGGCAGATGGACCTTGCCGCCATCCCAAGCGTCACCGAGTTCGTCCGGCGTCACGGCCACCGGGGAGAATGCCGATGCCGGCTTCGACTGGAAGAAGCCGAAGCCCTTGGCCAGTTCGGCCGGGATCAGGTTCCTGAGCGAAACATCGTTCACCAGCATCACGAGACGGATTTCCCTGCGGCAGTCTGCCGGCGTCGCCCCCATGCTTACATCGCCGGTAACGACGGCAACCTCGGCCTCGAAGTCGATGCCCCAGGCCTCGTCCAGCGCATGAATCGGGTCGCGCGGCCCGACAAAGGAATCGGAACCGCCCTGGTACATCAGCGGATCGGTCCAGAATTCGGGCGGCATGTCGGCGCCACGCGCCTTGCGCACAAGTTCGACATGATTGACGTAAGCCGAACCATCCGCCCACTGGTAGGCCCGTGGCAGCGGGCTGTGGCACAGCGCCGGATCGAAGCGCTCGGCGTGGCGCGCAGCCCCGTTGTTGAGTGCCGCATAGACCTCGGCAAGCTGCGGGGCAATGGCGGCCCATTCGTCGAGTGCTGCCTGCAACGTGCGGGCAATACCGGGCACGGGCTGGCACAGGGTCAGATCACGGCTGACCACGACCAGCGTACCGTCGCGTCCGCCCTGCTTCAGGGTTGCGAGTTTCATGAAACCTTATTCTCCGGCGTAGCTGCCGTCATGCATCCAGCGCGCATGCTGCGGTGCCTTCTTCGTCTGCGCCCATTCGTTGAGCATTTCCCATTTCACGTCGTCGAGCATTTTCGCCATTTTCGGCGTTCCCGTGTTTGCCGCAAGTTCGAGGCGATGGCCGCTCGGGTCGAAGAAATAGATCGACTTGAAGATGGTGTGGTCGGTCGGCCCGACGACACCGATACCATCGGCCTCAAGCTTCGCCTTGACTGCCAGCAGCGTATCGACGGAGTCGACTTCCAGCGCCAGATGCTGCGTCCATGCCGGGGTGTTCGGGTCGCGCCCCATCGGCGGCTTCGTCGGCAGCTCAAAGAAGGCGAGCACATTGCCGCCGCCGGCATCCAGGAAGATGTGCATGTAGGGATCGGGTTCCCTTGTCGACGGCACCTCGTTCTCGGCGATGGCGAGGATGAAGCGCATGTCGAGGTATTTCTGGTACCACTCGACGGTTTCCTTGGCGTCCTTGCAACGGTAAGCCACGTGGTGAATTCTCTTCACTTCCATGCCGTACTCCTCAGGCGTCCTGGCGGGCGAGCGCCAGCGCCTCGCGCAGCACCGACAGGTCGCCGATCTGGTTGGCGAGCAGCAGGATCAGCTTGGCGTTGACCAGCGCGCTCTGCTCGTCGCTCAGGTCGCGATGCGTATCGATCAGCATCTCGTAGAAATCGTCGCCGGGCGAGAAGGCGCGAAAATAGCGCTTGCCGGGTTCGTTGAAATTCGGGGTCAGCGTGAGGGCCATCTCCTGTCCTCCAATCAGTTGTTGCAGGTGGCACGGGCCACGGCGGCACGCACCTTGTGGGCATCGAATTTGCGCCAGCGCGCCACGACGTGCTGGTCAGGGCGTAGCAGGTAGACGCTGCCTTCGCGTGCGTCATAGCGCTTGGCAACGAGATGCTGCAGATCGTGCAGGACGCGGGCGCCATTCACGCTACCTGCCTTCTCGGACACGATGACCGGCTCGACAGGAACGGCATCGACGGTCAGTTCACGCAGACGCTCCAGCTTGTCACCGAGACGATCGGCGACATCAGTGAAATAGAGCAGCTGGAAGCCCTTGCCGCCCACCTGATCAAGCAGCCAGGCCTTGGCACCACCGATACCAACCGGAGCATCGTCCATCGGCGCCCCCGGCACCATCGTGCCGGAAAACTCATCCTCGTCCGGCGTGTTCAGCGACGAGGTCGTCAGGAAGGCCGGCACCGAGAGGCGACCGGAATTGACCAGCGCACGCGCGAACGGGTGATGCTCGGCCAGCGTCAGCACGGCATTGCGGAAGGTGCGCGAGGTACTGCTCTTCGGCGTGATGAAATCAGTCGAGCGCGTCGAGTTCATCAGGTTTTCATCGGCAGCGTGAACACGCTCCGTGGAGTAGGTATCGAGCAGCCTCTCCGGAGCCTTGCCGTCGAGCACAAGCTTCAGCTTCCAGACCAGGTTGTCGGTGTCCTGGATGCCGGAGTTCGCGCCACGCGCACCAAAAGGCGAGACCTGGTGCGCCGCGTCGCCGACGAAGAGCACGCGGCCATGACGGAACTCCTGCATGCGGCGGCACTGGAAGGTATAGACGCTGACCCACTCCAGCTCGAACTCGCGTTCGTCGCCGAGCATGGCCTTGATGCGCGGGATCACCTTCTCCGGTTTCTTCTCTTCCTCCGGATCGGCATTCCAGCCGAGCTGGAAATCGATGCGCCAGACGTTGTCGGCCTGTCGGTGCAGCAGCACCGACTGGTTCGGATGGAAGGGCGGGTCGAACCAGAACCAGCGCTCGGCGGGGAAGTCGGCCTTCATCACGACGTCGGCGATGAGGAAGCGGTCCTGGAAGATCTTGCCCTCGACCTCCAGCCCCATCAGTTTGCGGATCGGGCTGCGGGCGCCGTCACCGACGATCAGCCAGTCCGCTTCGATGCCGTAGGTTCCGTCCGGCGTCTCGATCGTCAGGCGGACCTGATCGGACATGCGCTGCACGGAAACGACACGGTTCTTCCAGCGCATGTCGACGCCGAGCTCGACACAACGCTCGACGAGATACTGCTCAAGGTAGTACTGCTGCAGGTTGATCATGCCCGGACGCTTGTGATCGGCCTCCGGCAGCAGGTTGAAGTTGAATACCTCCTCCTCGCGGAAGAAGGTGCGGCCGACGTTCCACGAAACGCCCTTGTCGAATACCCGCTCGCCGACGCCCAGGCGGTCGAGGATTTCCAGCGCGCGCTTCGCATAGCAGACGCCGCGCGATCCGATCGACACGGTGTCGTCCTCGTCGAGCAGCACCACCGGAATGCCGTGCAGGCGGCAGTCGATCGCCGCTGCCAGACCGACCGGGCCGGCACCGATGATCACCACCGGATAGCGCGCCGCCGTCCGGTTCTTCTGCTCCTCCGGCTGCACATAGGCAAACTTCGGATAGGTATAGGTCTTCAGCATCTTGTCTCCTCCCTCCCTCTGTCGGGGAATCAGGTGTCGCCGGACTAAATCAATGTTGTATCAGGCCTGCAGCGCGTGCCACATCTCCTGATCGCGGGCCGCCGTCCAGATGCGCGGATCGCGGATGCCCGAGGCCTCATCATAGGCCCGTGTCACGTCGAAGGGCAGGCAGTGTTCATAGATGAAGACCTGGGCGAAATCCGGGTCCATGATCTTGCGCGTATGCGCCATGGCCGCCTTGAGGTCCATGCCGGCCGCCACGGCCTCGCGTGCGCCCCGGTAAAGCGCACTGACGAAGGCACGGGTGTAGGCCAGGCCCTTGTTGACCTGCTCGGGATTCATCAATGCCGGGCCACGCCCGGGCACCAGCTTGTCGGCACAGAGTGCGGAGAGGTTGTCCAGCGTCTGCGGCCAGTCGGCGAGGTAGGCATCGCCGGTGTAGCAGGCCGCATCGTATTCGACGAGATCGCCGGAGAACAGCACCTTCTGCTGCGGCAGCCAGACGACAGTATCGCCCTTGGTGTGGCCGCGGCCGAGTTGCAGGATCTTCACTTCCAGCTTGCCCATCCACAGGGTCATCTCGCCCTTGAAGGCAATCGTCGGCCAGGTCAGGCCGGGGACCGATTCGACGGCATTGAACAGGCGCGGGAAGCGACCGATCTCCGAATCCATGTCCTGCTGGCCGCGCTCGACGATCAGGTCGTAGGTGTCCTGGCTGGCGATGATTTGCTGCAACCCTTCGGACTTGTAGCCGGAGGCGCCGAGCACGCGCACCGCATGGTAGTGCGTGAGCGTCACGTACTTGATCGGCTTGTCGGTCACCGTCCGCACGCGGCGGATGACGTCCTGCGCCATGACCGGCGTCGCCGTGGCATCGATGATCATCACCGAGTCGTCGCCGATGATGATGCCGGTGTTGGGATCGCCTTCCGCCGTGTAGGCCCAGGCATTCTCGGACAGCTGCTCGAAGCTGACCTTCTTTTCTTCCAGATCCGCCTGCGAGGCGAAGGCTTTGCCGCTCATGGAATGACTCCGTTGAATTTCGACTTGCAGCAAAGATAGACCGCGATTTGATAATAGTCAATTGGTTTGTTAGTTGCTAACATGACAAAAAACGATCAGCGCCCTCCGGAGGTTAGAATGCCGCGACCGAAGACCGAAAAGACAAGCACGACCACCATGGAAAAACCCCAGCGCGGCATCCAGTCGATCGAAGTCGGCGGCCGACTCCTGACCACCCTGGCCGAAGTCGGCGAACCGATGACGCTGAAGGATCTGGCACAGCAGTCGGACATGCCGGCCGCCAAGGCGCACCCCTATCTGGTCAGCTTCGGCAAGCTCGGCCTTGTCGAGCAGGACGCCGCCACCTCGCGCTACGAACTCGGCCCGCTGGCGCTTCAGCTCGGGCTGACCTGCCTGCGCCGGCTCAATCCAGTACGCCTTGGAACGCACGCCGCGACCGACCTTGCGGAGCAGTTGCACCAGACCGTGGCGTTGGCCGTCTGGGGCAACGCCGGCCCGACCATCGTGCATATCGAGGAGTCGTCGCACCCGATCCACATCAACATGCGCACCGGCACAGTGATGTCACTGTTCAAGACGGCAACCGGCCGCGTCTTCGCCGCCTACCTGCCGGAGAAGACGATCGAGCGCTACATCGAAATCGCCTCGCACCACCCTTACGCCTATCCCAAGAGCGATCTGCGCCCGTCATGGAAGGCGACCCAGAAGCAGCTCAAGGAAATCCGTGCGCACGGCATGGCGCAGGTCGTCAGCGAACCGCTGCCCGGCATCAACGCTCTCTCCGCGCCGGTGTTCGACCATGAGGGCCATCTCGCGCTGGTCATCACCGTGCTCGGCCCGACCGCACTCTTCGACCCGTCGCTTGACGGCGAGAACGCTGCGGCACTGCGTGCCTGCTGCGCCGAGTTGTCGCACCGCCTCGGCCATACACCCGAATAGGCAATGCCGATCACTGCCGAAGCACTGGCCACACTGATCCGGGAAATCGAGGTGGAGGATCCGATCGACTACGGCGACCTGCCCTACGACGAAGATGATCTGCGCCTGCTGGTCTGCAACCATATCCGTGAAATCGCGGAACAGGCGGCACAGCTGGGCGAAGAGAACCGGATGACCGTGCTGCTCGCGGTCGCGGCCAAACTGGTGCTCGAGAATCTCGTGCTCAACGTCAAGTTGATGCAGGCCCACGGCGCCTCGCTCGAGGAAAGCAGCGCTGCCCTGCTCCGGCGCCTCGGCGGAAAATCCTGACAGGCAGACTTGACCGCGGGCAGCGCTCGGATGAAACTTGGCCGGGCACGACGCTGTCTGACCGCAGCATTCTCGAATAACAAGACGAAACCGACGGAGGTTCCCCCGTGAGTTCCCAGGATGCACTGATCAAGGCAGTCCGTTCAGGACATCTGGTCGAAGTACTGGCCGCCCTCGAAGCGGGCGCACCGGTGGAAATCAATGACGGCCAGGGCGTACCGGGCCTGCCGCTCGGCATTGCCTGCTTCATGGGGTTTCCCGATATCGTCCGCGAGCTGGTGCGGCGGGGCGCCAAGGTCAACATCGCGGACAACAGCGAACCGGTTTCCCCGTTGTCGATGGCAATCCGCGGCGGCAAGACGGATGTCGTCAAGCTGTTGATCGAGCTGGGTGCCGACGTGCCTCCCGGCATGCAGACCGGTCTCAGCGAGCAGGATCTGGCGCAGGCCAAATACCTTGCCCGGGTTTACCGGACGATGCCCGGCGGTGCCGCAGCAGGCGAGGAACCGGTTATCGAGGAGATCGTCATGCCGAAGGCCTTCGGCACGGACACCACGGTGCTGGAAGCCGACGTCCTGCGTGCCGTCCGCGAAGCGGAAGAAAAGAAGAGGCAGCGCTAACGCCTGCGCACACCATGAAAAATAGCCGACCGATGGTCGGCTATTTTTCATGGGTGGAGATTACGGAAAGACAGAATGCTGCGAGCGTAGCTGCAGGGTCTCACCGATTGCATAGTGGGCATATTCCTCGCCGGCATCGCTCAGCGGCTGACCGAAGCTGATCCGCCCGCGCCCGCTGAGCGCCAGCTCGTGCTTCAGCACGCGATGCTCGTTACCGCCTTTCGGTTTGACGAAAGTGCCATTGGTGCTCTGGTCGATCAGGAAGTAGCTGCCGCCACGACGGACGATGCGGGCATGAACGCGGGAACATTTTTCGCTGGTCAGCACCAGGCCGCAATTGGCGAGGCGCCCGATGGTCAGATCCGGCGTCCCCGCCTCCAGCTCGATCGTCCGGCCCTTAAAATGCAGGTAGAGCGGCAGCGGGCACACGGAGTCGTTCGCCGACGAGGGCTTCATCTGCGCAACGGTGAACCCTCGCCAGTCCAGCTCGTAGACGCCAAGTTGCCGCTTGCCGCTGCGCAACTCGAACTCAGGGTGACTGTGCGCGACGAGATCGTTCCACGAAAACCCCTTGGCGCGCTTGGGCACGCTCATCAGCACCTGCCCGGGCTCCGCAAACTGCAACAGATTGATCGCCGCGTTGCTCGCATTCTCCGTCTCGAAGAAGCGCATCTCGTTGGCAGCATGGCCGACGCAGACCCCGACCTTGACGCCAAGGGCGACACCGGACATCGGCGGCAGATTGGCGACGCGACGCTGGATCTCGACTGCCGACTGCAAGGCATCTTCCGCTTCGGCAAAATAGGCCATGACGCGAGCGCCTTCGGAGCGCGCGAGGCGCCCGTGAAAGCCTTCCACGGTCTGCGCCATGCGTTTCTCGAACCGGCCCACGGCATGCGCCGCCTCCGACGAGGCAAGCTTCTGGAAGAGCTTTTCGCCACCGGAGATGTCGGCACAGAGGACGGAGAGGAATTCTTGGGCCATGATTTACTGTCGATTCGTCGGGGTTGGGATCCGGTTCGCGAACCGGACCGGAACGCAAATTATACGCTATGCATAATAGATGCCCTTGACGAACCGGCACAGGAAATACGTCACACATCGCCACAAGCAAGTACCGTATATCATGGAATGATCAATCTGCACTTGCACGAGGTCCATGCCCGCTACAATGCCACATCGCCCACGAATCCCCCTGGCACGGAAAATGTATCGAAGCACTTCGGAGCAATCGTTCTTCCATGCAGCCCGCCGATCTTGAAAAACTGACCCGCATCGAAATGCCGTTCGGCAAGCACAAGGGGCGGATCATCGCGGACCTGCCCGGCAACTATCTCAACTGGTTCGCGAGAGAGGGCTTTCCTCCGGGCGAAATCGGCCGGCTGCTGCAACTGATGCAGGAAATCGACCATAACGGCCTGAAGGCGCTGCTCGACCCGTTGCGCCCTGCGCGGA
>DAORCC010000022.1:0-6297 GCA_035345235.1 Azospira sp. | reverse complement strand
ATCGACCGCAGCGTTTCCGGATTCCACGCCCGTGTCGTCCAGCACGAATGCGATCATCTGATCGGCAGGCTCTACCCGACCCGGATGCGGGACATGACACGCTTCGGCTTTACCGATGTACTCTTCCCCGGACCACACACCCCGACCAACGATGATTGACGGACAACGACTGCTCCCCGACACGCTCGAAGGCCTTTCGCAGACACTGGATGACTGGCAGGCGGCGCACCCCGGGATGGGACTGCTGGTACTGCTGCCGGAAGCCGGCAAGGGCAGTGTTCCGGTACTGCAATCCGCCTGCCGCCAGCGCGGCATCCCGCTGTTTGGTGCCATCTTCCCGATGCTGATCACGCCATCCGGCTTTTCGTCCCGGGGTGCATGGCTCCTGCGTTTCGACAACGCACCACAAGGATTCCTCCTCCCATCCCGGGAAACAGCCGCCGACACGGCGCAGGAGGTCGTACAGGCAGTCGGGGAGAGGCTGTCGGGCGAAGTCACGGCGCCAGTGGCCACACCGACCCTGTTCCTGATATTCGATGGCCAGCTCCCTGCCATCGGGTCGATATTGACCGGCATCTATCGCAAACTGCACAGACGCGTTTTCTATGCCGGCGTCAATGCCGGCAGCGAAACCTTTCAGCCGATGCCCTGCCTGTTTGACGCCGAACGCACCCTCGGAGACGGTGTTCTCGGCCTGTTGTTCGAGGAAGCGGTGAAGAATGTCGTCGAGCACGACTATCCGGTATCGCAGACGTTGATGCGTGCCACCTCGGCGAGCGGCAATCGTGTCGTCAGCATCGACGGCCGGCCAGCCTTCGAGGTCTATCAGGAGATATCCCAACGGGAGTTCGGGGCCCATCTGACGAAGGAGAATTTCTACGACCATGCGGTTCACTATCCGCTTGGTGTGGTGACGGCTGCCGACGTCCTCGTGCGCATACCGGTCGCCTACGACGGCGATGGTTCCGTACAATGCGTCGGTGAAGTGCCGCCGAATTCGATGCTGCGGCTACTGCGCGCACCGATCGTCGACGACTGCAACTGCACGCTGAAGATTGCGGACCAGATGACAGCGGACGGCGGAGGTATCCTGGTCTTCTATTGCGCGGGAAGGCGGATGCATTTCAAGGACAAGGCCGATCTTGAACTGGCCGATCTGGCAAAACGACTCAATACGCCGGCGCTCGCCGGCGCACTTTCACTCGGCGAGATCGACACCATGCCGGAAGTCGGCATTCCCCGCTTCCACAATGCTGCCGTGGTCTGCCTCCAATGCTTGCCGGCCGGGGCGTAGCAGCCATGACCGCGGTCCTCCCTGCGATCGAAGTCGAAACGAGCGCCGCCCCCCGCTACGCGGTGATCTGGCTGCACGGCCTCGGCGCCGATGGCAGCGATTTCGAACCGGTCATCCCCCACCTCGGTCTGGCCGCCACGCCGGCCATCCGCTTTGTTTTTCCGCACGCGCCCGAAATGCCGGTCACCTGCAATGGTGGTTACATCATGCCGGCCTGGTACGACATCATCTCGCTCGAACCGGAGAGCCGCCGCATCGACGAGGCCGGCATCGTCCGCTCGCGGGATGCCATCCGTGCACTGATCGCCCGCGAGAACCTGCGCGGCATCCCGAGCGAGCGCATCTTCCTCGCCGGATTCTCGCAGGGCGGTGCCGTCGCCTACGCCACGGCGCTGACGCATGCAGAGCCGCTGGCCGGCCTGATCGCGCTGTCCACCTACCTGCCGGTCACCGATCTCGTGCGTGCCGAGGCGAGCGAGGCCAACCGTCGCATCCCCATCTTCGTCGCCCACGGCACGGAAGACGACGTCGTCTCGCCGGCGCTCGGCCGCGCCGCCTTCGATTTCCTGACGGATGAAGGCTACCGGCCGGTCTGGCACGATTACCCGATGTCACACGCGGTCTGCCTTGAAGAGATCATTGCCATCGGCGAATGGCTGAAGGCGCGACTGTCCTGACATGGCCAAGGTTTCCCTCGACCGCAGCACGCTGGAAGCGGCCGACCTGCCGCCCTATCCAGGCATCGCACAGTCCGACATCACCCTCGTCACCACGGCTGAGACTGCTGTCAGCGCACATGAGCGGCTGATGAGCGTCGACGCGATCGGCTTCGACACGGAATCCAAGCCCACCTTCCTCAAGGGTGAAGTCTCCTCCGGCCCACACCTGGTGCAACTCGCCACTGACAGGCACGCCTGGCTGTTCCCGACCTCCGTCACTGCGGCGATCCCGCTGCTTCGCGAGATACTCGAATCGCCGCGGGTGCTGAAGGTCGGTTTCGGTCTCGGCAATGATCGCAGCAGCCTGCAGACACGCTTCGGCATCGCGCTCGCCAATGTCTTCGATCTCGGCGAAGCGCTGCGCGGACCAGGGCACCGTGGTACGGTCGGGGCCAAGATGGCCGTCGCACATTTCTTCGGCCAGCGCCTGCAGAAATCGAAGAAGGTCGGCACCAGCAACTGGGCGTCACCGCGTCTCCACGAGCGCCAGATCCACTACGCTGCCAACGACGCACATGTCGCCATCCGCCTCTACCGGGCTTGGAAAACCGCCACGGAGCAGGCTGCCCCCTGAGCGCCGCCCTCGCTGCAAGGGAGTATCATGCCGGTATGAACCCCGGCGGGTTCGTTGAGCAGGAATACACGGGGAGGACACCATGAGCCACAAGCACAAGAACGTCCTGCAGGCGATCTATCACGACCCGGTCAGTGCCAACATCCAGTGGCGCGAAGTCGAGTCACTGCTGCACCACCTCGGCGCCGACGTCGAGCCGAGCCACGGCGCACGCTTCCGCATCGTGCTCAACAAGCGTGAATTCTTCCTGCATCACCCTCACCACAGCAACGAATTCAGCAAGCAGGAAGTGAAGCACCTGCGCGAATGCCTCGCCAGCGCCGGCGTGACCCTGTCGTCCTATGACGAGATGCGTGCGTCAGCTGCCGAGTAGCGGGTAATCCAGATAGCCCCGTTCGCCACCGGCGTAGAAGGTGTCCGGATCGGGTGCATTGAGCGGCGCATTGCGCGCATACCGCTCGACGAGATCCGGGTTGGCGATCCAGGCCACGCCATAAGCCACGGCATCGGCCAGCCCGCGCGACACGCGCGCCTCGCCCTTCGCCTGATCCAGCGCACCGTTGGTGATGATCGGCATTGTCGCCAGCGGCCGGAAACAGGCGCCGACATCGGACAGGGCACCGGGCGTATTCGCGACCTGCTTTTCCGACAGCGGCTCGGTGAGGTGTAGATAGGCGAGCCCGTAGCGGTTGGCGCCCTCGATGACGTGCGTCCACATTGGCACGGTATCCTCGTCCACAACGATGCCGTGGAAACGATTGAGCATCGGATTGAGACGGAAGCCGACGCGATCGAGCGGCATCTCCCGACCAACGGCATCGAGCACCGCGAAGAAGAAGCGGGCGCGGTTCTCGTGTGAACCGCCGTACGCGTCATCGCGCGCATTCGAGCAGCGCGAGAAGAACTGATGGAAGAGGTAGCCATTGGACGAGTGGATCTCGATGCCATCGAAACCTGCTGCCATCGCATTCCGCGCACCGCGCGCAAAATCGGCGACGATGTCGGCGATTTCCTCGCACGTCAGCGCATGCGGCGCCACCGTTTCCTGCAGACCCTGCGACGTGAACATCTTCCAGTGCGGATCGATCGCCGACGGCGCGACCGGCAGTTCACCGCCATGGAACAGCGGCAGCGACAGGCGTCCGCAATGCCACAGCTGGCACACGACCAGACCACCCTCGGCGTGGACGGCATCGGTCACCTGTCGCCAGCCAGCCACCTGCTCGTCCGACCAGATGCCCGGCGTGAACGGATAGCCGCGACCGCGCGGCGAGACGATGGTGCCTTCCGAGATGATGAGGCCGGCACCGGCCCGCTGCGCGTAATAGCGCGCCATCATCTCCGTCGGCACCGCGCCCGGGTTATCGGTACGGCAGCGGGTCAGCGGCGCCATGACGACACGGTTACGCAGGTGCAGGGCACCGAGACGGACGGGTTCAAGCAGTCTGGACATGTCGGAGTCCGGAGAGTGGAGACAAGGGTGCCATGCTAGCGCGAGCGACGCGCAGGAACCACCCCTGCCCCAGGCTGGTGCAGACCCCGCCCCGCTGCCATCTCGCGGTGCATCAAGCGTGGGGCGTTCAGCCACGATTTCCCCGATAGCGGCTTGTCGCACGGCCGTCACCCACTGGCATCCGGCTTGCTAGAGAGCAGGACATCACTCACCTTTCGACAGGAGCCCCAGATATGAACCGCGAACACGTGACGGAACTGATCCTTGCCCAGAAGCTGAAGAAGAAACTCTCCTGGTCGAGGCTCGCCGAGATCGTCGGCCACAGCAAGGAGTGGAGTACGGCAGCGCTGCTCGGGCAGATGACGCTGACCGAAGCACAGGCGCAGGCAATTGGCGCGGCGCTGGACCTGCCGGAAGAAGCCATTGCGCAACTGCAGGTCGTCCCCTACAAGGGATCGCTGCCGACATCCGTTCCGACCGACCCGCTGATCTATCGCTTCTACGAACTGATCAACGTTTACGGAACGACCTTCAAGGCGCTCATCCACGAGGAGTTCGGCGACGGCATCATGAGCGCCATCGACTTCTCGATGGACCTTACGCGCGAGCCGGATCCGAAGGGCGACCGCGTGAAGATCGTCATGAGTGGAAAATTCCTGCCGTACAAGACCTACTGAGGAAGAACATCGTGGCAGCTCAAAGCGCTGCCACGATATCGATCAGGGCTGCAGCAGCGACAGGCCGAGTTCGGCGCGGCGGCGCAGCCACAGGCTCGGCCGGTAGCGCATGTCGCCGGTGCGTGCCTGCAGGTTGGCGAGGATGTGCAGGACCCTTCCCGGCCCCAGCGCATCGCCCCAGGCCAGCGGCCCTTTCGGATAGCCCAGCCCGAGTTCGACCGCGCGATCGAGATCGGCCGGCGTGCACACCCCCTGCTGCACGATCTCGCAGCCGATGTTGACGATGCTGGCGAGCACACGCTGCGCGACGAAGCCGGCGCTGTCGGCGATTCGCGAGGCCGGCACGCCATCCTGCGCAAACAGTGCCTGCGCCTGTGCGGCGATATCGACATTGGTCGCTGGCGAGCGCATCAGCGTGCGGCGCTTGCCGAACTCGAGGAGGGTGTCGATACCGATCGTCCGCCTGGCATCGAGACGCTCGGCGGCGATGCAGGCACTGACGTCGGTGCCGAGCGGCGTGACGACGATCAGCGCCTCGGTCGAGGGCGCAAGCCCGGTCTCGACGGTCACGCCGAGGCGTTGCAGCAGATCCCGCACCGGCTCTGCAGCCGATGCATGGGCATCGCTGACCCAGACCGGCCCGGCCCACGGCGACGCGGTGGGCACCGGCACCTCCGGATTCGACGCACCGTCATAGCGATAGAAGCCGCGTCCGCTCTTGCGGCCGAGCAGGCCCGCGGCGAGCCGCTGTGCGGCGATCGGTGACGGCCGGTAGCGCGGGTCGTCGTAATACTGGCGATAGATCGACTCCATCACCGGATGCGAGACATCGAGCGCGGTCAGGTCGAGCAGTTCGAAGGGGCCAAGCTTGAAGCCGGCCGCCTCGCGCAGGATGGCATCGATCACGGGCACTTCGGCGACGCACTCGCGCAGGATCGCCAGCGCCTCGGTGACGTAACCACGGCCGGCGTGGTTGACGATGAAGCCCGGCGTGTCCTGCGCACGCACTGGCGTGTGGCCCCATTCGCGGGCCAACGTCGTCAGCAGTTCGAGCGGGGCCTCGTCGGTGAGCGCACCTGCCACGACCTCGACCACCTTCATCAGCGGGACCGGGTTGAAGAAGTGGAAGCCGGCGACACGGCCCGGAAACTTCGTGCCGGCAGCGATCGCCGTCACTGACAGCGACGAAGTGTTGGTTGCCAGCACGCAGTCGGCGCTGACAATTTCATCAAGCTCGCGGAACAGCGCGCGCTTCACGTCGAGGTTCTCGACGATGGCTTCGACGACGACGTTGGCGTAGGCCAGCCCGTAGGCGTCGGCGACGATTTCGAGGCGGGCCTGTGCCGCCTCGGCAGCGGCCGCTGCCATCTTGCCCTTTTCGACCAGCTTGCCCCACTGCTTGCCGAGCGCATCCTTCGCCTCGGTCGCCGCGCCTTCACGCGTGTCGAGCAGCAGCACGCGACAGCCGGCCTGCGCGGCGATCTGCGCGATGCCGCGCCCCATGGCGCCAGTGCCGACAACGGCGAGGGTCAGGTGCTCGGAACGCATCAGACGTGGTAGCGCCGCTGCACGACGCGGAA
>DAORCC010000021.1:0-21172 GCA_035345235.1 Azospira sp. | reverse complement strand
GTCATCAAGCCGACGCAGAAGCTGATCCAGTTCCTGCAGCAGCATCGCGGCATGTCGCAGGGCGTGCTCGCCGGCAATGCGGCGATGAAGGAGAAGCGCGACGCCAAGGAAAAGGACATCGTCGAGGGGATCAAGACGATCGAGGCCAATGCCAGCCCCGCGGTTCTGAACGGCAAGCGCTGGCAGGAAGTCGTTGCCGAATGGAAGCAGATCCAGGCCGACGGCCTGAGCTGGACGGCGGTCGAGAGCTTCTCGCGGCACACGGCGCTGATCGACATGGTGCTGACCTTCATGGTCGATATCGGCGATTCCTATGCGCTGACCATCGACCCGGATATCGATTCCTACTACCTGATCGATACCGTGATGAACAAGTCGCCCGTCGCGCTCGAGCGGATGGGCCAGATGCGGGCCAAGGGCACCGGCATCCTCACCAAGAAGCAGATGTTCGACCAGCAGAAGATCGAGATGAGCAGCCTGATGGCGGAGCTGAACGGCGCCATCAAGACGCTGAAGATCAACCTGGAGAAGACGGCGAAATACAACCCCGACCTGCAGGCGGTGCTGGAGCAGGCGACCCGGGATTACGTCGACTCGTCCGAGCAGATCAGCAAGGCGATCGTCGAGGACATGATGCTCGGCACCTTCGCGATGGCGCCCAAGGATTACTTCGACATGACGACGACGGCGATCGACAAGGGCTACAAGCAGATGTTCGAGATGATGCTGCCGACCCTCGAAAAGCTGATCGACCGCCGCATCAACAAGTTGCAGGGAGAGCTGCGCACCAGCATCGGCCTCGCGCTCCTGATGCTCGTGGTGGTGGGCTATTTTTCGCTCGGCACCTATTTCTCGACCGTCAGCAGCATCCGGCAGGTTGCGGAAACGGCGCATACGCTGTCCACCGGCGACCTGCGCCCGCGCATTCACCTTGAGACGCAGGACGAACTGAAACTGGTGGCGGACAGCTTCAACGAAATGGCGAACGCTTTCTCGGAGTTGCTGCGCAACGTGCAGTCGGGCGCCGACCGGGTGCTGAGCGCCTCCAGGCGGATGGCCGAGTCCTCGTCGCAGATCACGCAGAGCTCTGAGTCGCAGAGCGAGGCGGCGTCCAGCATGGCGGCGGCCGTCGAGCAGATGACGGTCGGCGTCGACCACATCAGCAAGAACGCCATGGATGCCAATGCGATCTCCCATCAGGCGGGCGATCTTTCGTCCGAAGGCGGTCGCATCGTCGGCACGGTGGTGACGGAAATCCGCAAGATCGCCGGCGCCGTGAACGAATCGGCGAACATCATCGACGAGCTGGGTCGCCAGTCCGACCAGATCTCGGCGATCGTCAACGTCATCAAGGAAATCGCCGACCAGACCAACCTGCTGGCCCTGAATGCCGCGATCGAGGCGGCGCGGGCAGGGGAGTCGGGCCGCGGCTTCGCCGTCGTCGCCGACGAGGTGCGCAAGCTGGCCGAGCGCACCACCAAGTCGACGCAGGAAATCTCGTCGATGATCGGCGCCATCCAGGGCGGTACGCAGAATGCAGTCGCGTCGATGCGCGACGGCGTCAGTCGCGTCAATGAGGGCGTTACGCTGGCAACGCAGGCCGGCGAGGCGATGGTCCAGATCCAGTCGAATGCCGGACAGGTGGTCGACACGGTCAGTGATATCACTTCGGCGTTGCGCGAACAGGCGGCCGCCAGCACGGAAATCGCCAAGAACGTCGAACACATCGCCCAGATGGCCGAGGAGAATACGTCTGCCGTTGCTGAAAATGCCTCCACCGCTCACGAGCTGGAGCGTCTGGCCGAGGGCCTGCAAGCCGAGATACGCCGCTTCCGAGTGGCTTGAGGCGGCGCCTGGCCGCTGTGATGAAGGCCGTCCGGCATGTTGCGCCGGCCGGCCTTTTTTCTTTAGAGAGGGCGCTTTCGCGCTGCCCGGCGCTGGCGCCAGGCGCGAATGAGATAGAGCCGCCATGCCGCCTTTGTCGCGAAGTAGCCGGCGACGGCCAGCAAGGTCGCGAGCACGACAAGACCGACGACCAGTGGTTGTCCGAGCCCGTAGGCCCACGTCGACATGGCATGCATCCAGCCGACGGGGTTGCGCATGTCGTACTCCGGTGGTGGTGCAAAAGCGACATGCCCCCCCCCGAGCACGAACTGACCGATACCGACCGCAACGATGTAGAGCGGAATGATCGTGAACGGATTGGTGTACAGCGTAGTGACCAATGCCAGCGGCAGGTTGACCCGGAAGACCAGGCAGCAGAGGGCGGCGCCAAGCATCTGGAACGGGCCGGGGATCAGTCCGCAGAAAAGACCCGTTGCCACGGCGCCCGCCGCCGAGTGGCGGTTGAGGTGCCAGAGCCTTGGGTGCAGCAGCGTATTGGCGAACGGCGCCAGCCAGCGGTTGCCATGTACCGCCTGATGATCCGGAAGAAAACGTCTGAGCTGTTTGCGCATGATGTGTCCGGATTCTAGCCGAAGGCCTGACCAGTGCGCTTGAACATCCTTGCCTTTGCGGCTGGCGTGCTGGCAGTGCAATTCCTGCCGGATCTCCCTTCACGCGCTTTCTGGCTGGGCGGCGTTGCCGCTGCTGCGCTGCTGACAGGTGCAGCCCTGTTTCCGGGCGGGCGCCGGCGGAGCGTATTGTTCGCCCTCGCAGCACTGCTCGCCGGCGTTGCGTGGTCGCTGATGCGCGCTGACCTTCGCCTCGCCGAGGCGCTGCCTCCTGACTGGGAAGGGCGGGACATGATCGTGGTCGGTGTCGTGGCTGAAATGCCGCAGTCGTTCGCGCGCGGCGAGCGTTTTGTCTTTGCGGTGGAGAAGGTCCTGACCGAGGGTGCATCGCTGCCTGGCCGCATCATGCTGTCCTGGTACCAGCCCGGCCACGATGCGCCGATGCCGATGCGCGGGATGGTCGCCCCGGGTGAGCGCTGGCAGATGACGATTCGGCTGAAGCGGCCGCACGGCAATGCCAATCCGCATGGCTTCGATTACGAGGCCTGGCTGCTCGAACGCGGCATCCGGGCCACCGGCCATGTCCGGCCACAGTCGCCGCCCCAGCGGATCGCTACCTTCGTTCCGGAACCCGGCTACATCATCGAATGGCTTCGCTATCAGGTCCGGGATCGCTTCCTTGCGGCGCTGCCGGAATCCGACCATCCCTACACCGGCATCCTTGTCGCGCTCGCGGTGGGGGACCAGCGGGCGATTCAGGGAGAATTCTGGCGGGTCTTCTCGCGTACCGGGACGACCCACCTGATGTCGATCTCCGGCTTGCATGTGACGATGGTCGCGGCGCTTGTCGCCGGCCTGGTCGGCGCGCTATGGCGACGTGTCCCTCGCCTGATGGTGGCATTGCCGGCGCAGCGGGCTGCTGTCCTGGCCGGATGGATGGCGGCGCTCGCCTACGCGCTGCTTTCCGGTTTTTCAGTGCCGGCGCAGCGAACGGCCTACATGCTCAGCGTCGCGGCGATAGCGCTCCTCAGCGGACGGCGTACCGTACCGTCGCGCGTCCTCGCTGCAGCGCTGCTGCTTGTGCTGCTGATCGATCCCTGGGCCGTTCTTGCACCGGGTTTCTGGTTGTCGTTTGGTGCCGTTTCCCTGCTGTTCTACGTTGCCGTCGGGCGGGGGGGCGGGGAGCGCGCGGGTTCTGCCGGATCCCGCTTGCGCATGACGCTTGCTGCGTGGGGGACCACCCAGTGGGCGGTGACGATAGGCTCGCTGCCGTTGCTGCTGCTCTTCTTTCAGCAATTTTCGCTGATCTCGCCGCTCGCAAACGCGATCGCGATTCCGATCATCAGCTTCGTCATCACGCCGCTCGCGCTGCTCGCCATTGTCCTGCCATCCGGCTGGATGTCGTGGCTGCTGCAACTCGATCACGCCCTGCTTTCGCTGCTGATGGAGATGCTGATCCGCATGGCGGAACTGCCCGTGATCGAACGCCCGGCACCGCCTCACGTGGCGGTCGGGCTGGCCATGCTCGGGGTCGTGTGGCTCTTGTTGCCGCGCGGCGTTCCGGCCCGCGGGATTGGCATCGTGCTGCTACTGCCGGCGCTCCTCTTCCAGCCGGCACGTCCGGATAACGGCAAGGCCCGGGTGACTGTGCTTGACGTTGGCCAGGGACTGGCGGTGGTCGTGCAGACCGCCTCCAAAACACTGCTCTACGATAGCGGCCCGCTCTACAGTGCCGAGTCCGATGCGGGGCAGCGCATCGTGGTCCCCTATCTGCGTGCGATCGGTGTTTCGGCACTCGATGCGATGGTCATCACACACAGCGATACCGATCACTCCGGTGGTGCGGCATCGGTCATGACGGCGATGCCGGTCGGTCGTCTGCTTTCATCGATTCCTGAACTGCCCGGCGAGGCATGTACCGATGGACAGGCGTGGGAATGGGAGGGCGTGCGCTTCCGGATGCTGCATCCACAGGCTCAGGTCGCCGAGGGACGCCGGGTCAAACCGAATCATCAGTCCTGCGTCCTGCGCATCGAGGCCGCCGGCAAGGTCATGCTGCTGACGTCGGATATCGAGGCGACCGACGAGCGGACCATGCTGGCGAACGATGCCGCGGCAGTGCGGGCAAATATCCTGCTGGTGCCGCATCACGGCAGCCGCACGTCTTCCACGCCCGAGTTCGTGGCGGCGGTCGGCGCCCGGGACGTGGTCTATCCGGTCGGCTATCGCAACCGCTTCGGACATCCGCGTGCGGACGTGGTGGCCCGCTATGGCGACGCACGCATCTGGCGCACCGACCAGCACGGGGCGATCACCTTTGAACTCGGTGGTGATGTGCCTCCGGTTGCCTGGCGCGAGGCCCATCGCCGCTACTGGCACGGCCGCTGATGCCGTGCGTGCTAGACTCTTCGTGTCTGCTTCCGGAGCGTCCTCGATGAGCCTGTTTTCCCGTCTCTTTGGCCAGTCTGCCGCCGTCCCGTCCCGGCCGCGTCTGCGCGAGGTGCTCTGCGCCGGCAGCAAGGGGCTGCACCGGATGCGCTACACCGAATGGGGCGATCCATCGAATCCACGCGTGCTGGTGTGCGTGCATGGCCTGACGCGCAACGGTCGCGATTTCGATGCGCTGGCGGCCGCGATGTCGGCGCACTTCCGCGTTGTTTGCCCGGACATCGCCGGTCGTGGGCGCAGCGATTGGCTCGCCGATCCGGCCGGTTATGGCATCCCGCAGTACGTTGCCGACATGATGGTGCTGCTGGCGCGACTCGACGTGCCTGCAGTGCACTGGTTCGGTTCCTCGATGGGGGGGCTCATCGGAATGGCGATTGCCAGTCAGAAGAATTCGCCGATTTCGCGACTCTTCCTCAACGACGTCGGTCCGCTGATTACTGCGGATTCGCTTCGCCGCATCGGAGAGTATGTCGGCAAGGCCCCGCATTTCGCCGACTACGCTGCCGCCGAGCAGTACATCCGCATCGTCAGCGCACCTTTCGGATCGCTGAGCGACGAGCAATGGCGCCATTTGACGGAATCGAGCATTCGGCAGGAGGCGGACGGCAAGTGGACGATGGTCTACGATCCGGCCATCGGTGAACCCTTCCGGGCGGCCTCGCTCGCGCATCAGGACATCGATCTTTGGCCGATCTACGATGCGATCCGCTGCCCGACGCTGGTGACACGGGGCGCGCAGTCCGACCTGCTGACTCCCGAGACCCACGCCGAGATGGCGAAGCGTGGGCCGCGGGCGCTCCTGCGTGAAATCCCCGACGTCGGCCACGCGCCGATGTTCCTCGACGAGGCCCAGATTGCCATCGCACGCGAATTCCTGCTCGCGGGGTGAGGTAACGGATCAGCGCTGTGCCACGGCCGCGATGAGAAACAAAAAAGCCCAGCTCGTTGAGCTGGGCTTCTTGTTTGTGGCGGAGTGGACGGGACTCGAACCCGCGACCCCCGGCGTGACAGGCCGGTATTCTAACCAACTGAACTACCACTCCGCGTAGAGTGCGGTGGCTGCTTGCGCAACCACCTGTGTAGGTGGCGTCCCCACGGGGATTCGAACCCCGGTTATCGCCGTGAAAGGGCGGTGTCCTAGGCCTCTAGACGATGGGGACCCGGTTGCTGCTCAGGTCGATACTGCTGGCCTTTTTCTTTCGGGCTTGTTGGTGGAGGTAAGCGGGATCGAACCGCTGACCTCTTGCATGCCATGCAAGCGCTCTCCCAGCTGAGCTATACCCCCGCTCGAAAGAAGGGCGCATTATAGGGACGGATTTTTGAGTTGTAAAGCGCTTCGCAAAACTTTTTTGTCGTTACAGCGTTAGCATCTGCTGCAGTTCGCGAACCACGCTGCTCATCTTGTCCTGCTGGCTGGCTTCGGCCAATTGGGCATCCTGAACCCGCGTGATGCCCTCGCTGGCGACACCGGCAATGAACAGTTCCTGTTGCTCGGTCAGCGCGAGACGGACCCATGCCCGCTCAAGCGAGGCCGTCAGATCCTGGATCGCCTGCGAGGTGGCGACACGCGTCTGGCGCTGCTCGTTGTCGATTTCCGACAGCGTTGCCGAGATTCGCTGTACGGCAGCGGCGATGCGCTCGCCGCGCAGCCGCGAGCGAGCATCGGCAATGAGGGTGTTGGTGCGCACCTCGGCGCTTTCAACCAGTACCGCGAGGTGGTCGCGCAGCCGGCCGCAGCGGTCCGGGTCTTCCGTCGGCATGTTGCTGACGAGCAGTGAAACCGCCGGGTAGGTGATCGACAGGCGGGTGCGATACTGGACGATGCGGTCCATGCCGGCCATATGGCTGATGACGGATGCCTCAAGCGGGCTGGCTTCGCCGCGCGTCGTCGTCGTCAGCGTGCCGTTTGTCGTCCGGATCTGGACTGCACCCTCCAGGCCGTAGCCTGCCAGGCCTGCGAGCGCGGCGTCGATCAGGGCCTTGAAATCGGCGCAGTTGTTGAACGTCTGCAATGTCTGCAGCAAGGAACCGACCTCACTGGCACTGCTCATTGCCGTCATGGCTGTCCGGCTGGCGTAGTTGGCCATTTCCTTCAGCTGCGCCGTCTGCGAGATCTTGGCGAGGAGGTTGGTGATCTTCGCGTTCAGTTCCTGTGCGTCGAAGGGCTTCAGGATATAGTCTTCGCCGCCGGCTTCGTAGCCACGCAGTCTCGCCTCGATTTCATCGTGGCCGGAGACGAAGATGACCGGTATGGCATCGAGCTCGAAATCGGCTTTCAGGCGACGGCAGGTCTCGTAGCCGTCGATGCCTTCCATCTCGACGTCGAGCAGGATGACATCCGGCCGTTCTCTCGCCGCGACCTCAAGGCATTCATCGCCGCTGGCTGCCTCGACGATCGTGAAATTCGCACCGATGGACTCGCCGATCATGACGCGCATGAAATCGTCATCGTCGGTCACGAGAACCTTGTGTGTGTCGCCCATGATCTGCCTCCCCTGGCATTGATGGGTTCATTATCCAACAATCGGCGCACGAGGGGGCCGGCGAGTGCAGTCTCAAGCCAACGGGTCGAAATGGAAAAAACTGGCAAATTGCCCGTAGAGCGCCGGAAATCGGCGGGCAACGAGCGCCGGGGTTTCGAAAAACGCTTCAGCCAGAACCGCAAAGAACTCGCCCGGATTCTCGGCGGCATAGGGGTCGATCTCGGTATCCTCATCGCGCGCGTCGGCGGCGTCGACTTCGGCGCAGAAATCATCGTAGGCCGCGAGGAGCACCTCTTCCCAGTGCTGCTTCGCAGCGCGTGAAGGCAGTGGCGGGATACCGTCGGCATCGCCGTTGCGCATGTCCAGCTTGTGAACGAATTCGTGGATGACGACGTTGTAGCCGTCGCCGGCCATGCGCACGTCCCGCCAGGAAACCAGGACAGGTCCGCCCCCCCAGGCCTCTCCGGAGGCCAGTTCGTCGTATTCGTGGACGATGCCATCCTCGTCCTGAATGCTGCGCGGAATGACGAACTCGTCGGGATAGACGACGATGCCAACCCAGTCGTCGTACCACTCGAGTCCGAGATTGAGGATCGGCAGGCAGGCCTGGACGGCGATGGTCAGGCAAATGCTGTCGTCGAGTTCGAGCGCGCCGACGGTCGTGAACTCCTTGCTCGCAAGGAAGTCTTCGGTCAGTTCCCGCAGGCGGGTGAGATCCGCTGGTGCAAGGCGGGCGATGAAGGGGAGTCCGACAATCGTGTCCCGCCAGAGCGACTCCGGGATGCCGGTTCGTTCGGACCTGCCGATCAGGCGGCCCAGCAGGCGGCCTATCACGTTAGCTTCTGGCGTCCGGGCTGTGCCGTTGTCAGCCAGATGCCGGCGAAGATCAGCGCGATGCCGCCGTAGTGGTACCAGTGCGGAATTTCGTCCAGAAAGATCGCCGAGAGGATCGTGCCGAAGACCGGCATCAGGTGGATGAAGAGGCTGGCCTTGCTGGCACCGACCTCGCCGACGGCCCGGTTGTAGAAGATGTAGCCAAGGAAGCTCGGAAAGATGCCGACGTAGAGCAGGCTGGCGAAAGAGCCCCAGTGCAGGTTGATCTGGCGGCCGCTGGCGATTTCCCAGGCGTAGAGGGGGGCCAGGACGATCACGCCGACCGTCGTGAAGGCGGCGAGCATGAGCATCGGGTGCACGCCGGCAGGGCGCCACTGCAGGCCGATGGTATAGATCGCCCAGACCAGCACGGCGCCGAGCATCCACAGATCGCCGACGTTGAAGCTGAGCGACGCCAGCGTCGTCGTGTCGCCGCGCAGCACGATGGTCGCCACCCCGACGAACGACAGTACGACACCGATGCCCTCGATGCGGCGGAGATGCTTCTTCAGGAACAGCCACGAAAGCGCGATGGTGGCGATGGGGATGAAGGAATTGAGCAGCACGGCGTTGGTGGCGGCGGTGTACTGCAGGGCGACGTAGGCGAGCGTGTTGTAGCCGCCGACGCCGAGCACGCCGAGAATCAGCACCGGCTTCCAGCCCTTGCGCAGTTGCGGCCACTGCGAACGAAGGTGCGGCAGTGCCAGCGGAAGCACCAGGGCGAGCGCGATCGCCCAGCGCCAGAAGGCGAGCGTCATCGGCGGGATGTCGGCGCGGATCGCTCGCCCGAGCACCATGTTGCCGGACCAGAACAGCGTCGTCAGCGTGAGCAGCAGATAGGGGTGGGTCAGTCGGTTCGACATACGGTATGGGGATGTGGTCTGTGGCACGGGCAGCGATAAAGGCTGCGGAAAGGGCGCATTGTATAATCTCGCCATGGTTTCCGTCGTCCATTCGGTCGCCGCCCAGAGCGACCTCGAACAATCCCTGCAAACCCTGTGCGAAGGTCTCAACGTCGATGAGGGCAAGTCGCTCCGCGACGCCGAGGCCTTTGCACGTGAAATCTATGGCGAACACACCCTAGGCAGCGGCGAAGGCGTCTGGTCGCATGCGCTCGGGATGGCGCTCATTCTCTGCGGCCTCAAGCTGGATGCCGACAGCCGTCTGGCGGCCTTGCTCTTCGCGGTTCCGACCTATGACGAGCATGGTCTCGACAAGATCGAGGCCCGCTTCGGGCGTGCCGTCGCGCATCTGGTCAGCGGCATCTCGCGGCTGAACCGCCTGCGGCCGATCACCCGTGACTTCGTTGCCGACGCGGCAGAAAGCCCGGCGGAGATGAAGGCGCAGATCGAAGTGCTGCGCAAGATGCTGCTGGCGATGGTCGAGGATATCCGCGTCGTTCTGCTGCGGCTCGCCTCGCGTACCCAGACGCTGCGCTACTACGCGGCGAATCCGGACGACCTCCGTGCCCAGGTCGCACGCGAGACACTGGAGCTCTATTCGCCGCTCGCGAACCGCCTCGGTGTCTGGGAATTGAAGTGGGAGCTGGAAGATCTCTCCTTCCGCTTCCTGCATCCGGAGACCTACAGGAAGATCGCCAAGCAGCTCGACGAGAAGCGGCTCGAGCGTGAACAGTTCATCACCGATGCCATCGAGCGGCTGCGCAGCGAACTGGCTGCGGTCGGCATTCACGATGCCGAGATCTACGGGCGGCCGAAGCACATCTACAGCATCTGGAACAAGATGCGGAAGAAGGGCGTCGAGTTCTCGGAGGTCTACGACGTTCGTGCATTGCGTGTGATCGTCGACGACATCAAGCAGTGCTACACGGCGCTCGGCATCGTGCATAACATCTGGACGCCGATTCCGAAGGAATTCGACGACTACATCTCGAACCCCAAGGGCAACTACTACCGCTCGCTGCATACCGCGGTGCGCGCCCCCGACGGACGCAGCCTGGAAGTACAGATCCGCACCTGGGACATGCACAAGCATGCCGAGCTCGGCGTTGCGGCCCACTGGCGCTACAAGGAAGGCAGCAAGGCGGGCGGCGAGGACAACTACGACGACAAGATCGCCTGGTTGCGGCAGCTGCTGACCTGGAAGGACGAAGTCTCCGATTCCTCGGACTGGGTCGCCCACTACAAGCAGGCCGCGCTCGACGAAACGATCTACATCATGACGCCCCAGGGCCGCGTGGTCGATCTGCCGCGCGGGGCGACGCCGGTCGATTTTGCCTACCGCGTGCATACCGATCTCGGCCACCGTTGCCGCGGCGCAAAGGTCGACGGTGCGCTGGTGCCGCTGAATACGGCACTGGAGACGGGGCAGCGCGTCGAGATCGTTTCTGCCAAGGAAGGCGGTCCGTCACGTGACTGGCTGAACCCGTCGCTCGGCTACCTGATCACACAGCGCGCCCGCTCGAAGGTGCGTGCCTGGTTCGCCAGCCTGGCGCTGGAGGAGACCCTCGCCGAAGGGCGCACGGTAGTCACCAAGGAACTGCAGCGTCTCGGGCATACCGGAATCAGCATCGACGAGCTGGCGCACCGCCTCGGCTTCCCGAAGGCCGACGACCTGTTCATCGCTGCCGGGCGCAACGAACTCTCGATGCGGCAGTTCCAGGTCGCCGTGCGTGGCAATGACGAAGCACCGGCGGGGGATGCCCCACCCGTTTTCGAACCGCGGCGGCGTACCGCCTCCGACGCCGATCGCGGCATCCTGATCGTCGGCGTCGACAAGCTGCTGACACAGCTCGCGCGTTGCTGCAAGCCGGCGCCGCCCGATGAAATCCACGGTTTCGTGACGCGCGGCAAGGGTGTTTCCATCCATCGCGTCGACTGCCCGAATTTCGTCCATCTCGCCGCCCTGCATCCGGAACGCGTCATCGAGACGGAGTGGGGCGGTCAGACCAGCGGCTCCTTCCCCGTCGACATCGTGGTCGATGCGCACGATCGCCAGGGTCTGCTGCGCGACGTTTCGGATGTCTTCGCCCGCGAACGGATCAACGTCATCGCCGTCAATACGCAGTCGAAACAGGAGCGGGCGCACATGGCCTTCACCGTGGAAGTGTCTAACCTGCAGCAGCTGAATCGCACGCTCAGCCAGGTGCACGAGGTTTCCGGCGTCGTCGGCGTCAGGCGCGCCTGAGCGCGGTGCTTTGCACGGCGCGAACAAGTACCCCTGGGGTGCGCCTGAGCAACACGCAACACACGTCGCCGGGAAACGCCTGCGGAGCTGCCCTGGGCGGGCTCAGGCACTGCTCCCGGGTTTCAGCGCCTCGATGAGCTGGCACTGCGCACAGCGTGCCGGCGTCTTGCCGGTGCGTCGCTTGCGCAGATAACTGCCGTTCGCTTTCATTTCCCAGGCCTGCACGTTGTCCGTGAGGTAGGCCTGGAGGCCTTCACTGATTACGCGGCGCTTCAGCTTGCGGTCGAGGACGGGGAAGGCGAGTTCGATACGGCGGAAGAAATTCCGCTCCATCCAGTCGGCACTCGACAGGTAGACATTTTCCTTGCCGCCGGCATGGAAGTAGAAGATGCGATGGTGCTCAAGGAAGCGGCCGATGATCGAGCGGACGCGGATGTTCTCGGAAAGCCCCTTGATGCCGGGACGCAGCGCACAGACCCCACGTACGACAAGGTCGATCTTTACCCCTGCCTGGGAAGCCTCGTAGAGCGCAGCAATCGTTTCCGGCTCGAGCAGCGAATTCATCTTGGCGATGATGCGCGCGCGCTTGCCGGCAAGTGCCGCACGGGTTTCGTTCTCGATGGCGGCGACGATGTTCGCGTGCAGCGAGAACGGTGCCTGCCAGAGATGATTGAGGGCTTGCGCCCGGCCGAGGCCGGTCAGCTGCTTGAAGACCTCGTTCACATCGGCGCCGATGCTCTCGTTGCAGGTGAGCAGGCCGAAGTCGGTATAAAGGCGCGCCGTACGCGGGTGGTAATTGCCGGTGCCGAGGTGGACATAGCGGCGCAGCAGCTTGCCGTGCTTGCTCTCCTCGCGCCGCACGATCATCAGCATCTTGGCGTGCGTCTTGTAGCCGACGACCCCATACACGACATGTGCACCGACCTCCTCGAGCTTGGTCGCCCAGCCGATATTCGCCTCCTCGTCAAAGCGCGCCATCAATTCGACGACGACCGTCACTTCCTTGCCCGCCTGGGCGGCACGCAGTAGCGAACGCATCAGCACGGAATCGGTGCCGGTGCGGTAGACGGTCATCTTGATCGCCACGACGTCGGGGTCGGTCACCGCGGCTTCGAGCAGCTCGATCACCGGCGTGAAGCTCTGGAACGGGTGGTGCAGCAGGATGTCACCTGCACGGATGGCGGAAAAGATCGTCGGCTTCTTCGTCAGAACGACCGGTGTGCCGGGTGTGAACAGCGGAAACTTCAGATCCGGCCGGTCGACGCTGTCCGGTACCTGCATCAGGCGGACAAGGTTGACCGGGCCTTCGACGCGATACAGCTCGCGTTCGTCGAGGCCGAACTGCTCGAGCAGGAAACGGGTCATTTCCGGCGAGCAGTTCTCCGCAACCTCGAGGCGAACGGCGTCGCCGAAATGGCGCTGAGGGAGTTCGCCCTGGATCTTGGTACGCAGGTTCTTGATTTCCTCCTCGTCGACGAAAAGGTCGGAGTTGCGCGTGACGCGGAACTGGTAGCAGCCCTTGACCTCCATGCCGGCAAAGAGATCGCCGACGAAGCCGTGCAGGATCGACGACAGGAACACGAAGCCGTGGCGGCAGCCGGCCAGCGCCTCGGGCAACTGGATGACGCGTGGCAGCATGCGTGGCGCCTGCACGATGGCGGCCCCCGAGCTGCGCCCGAAGGCGTCCTTTCCTTCGAGTTCGACCGCGAAATTGAGGCTCTTGTTGAGGACGCGCGGGAAGGGGTGCGACGGATCGAGGCCGATTGGCGTCAGCACCGGCATCACTTCCTTCTGGAAATAGTCGTGAATCCACTCCCGCTGCGCCTCGGTCCAGGCACTGCGCCGCAGGAAACAGATGCCTTCGTCGGCCAGCCGGGGAAGGATGTCGTGGTTGAACAGTTCGTACTGCTCCTCGACCAGGGCATGTGCCTCGTCGGCAATGAGCCGATAGGCTTCCTTGGCGGATTTTCCGTCGGTGCTGCGGGCGCTGGAATTGAGCTTGATCTGCTCCTTGAGTCCTGCGGCACGAATCTCGAAGAATTCATCGAGGTTGCTGCTCACGATGCAAAGGAAGCGCAGCCGTTCGAGCAGGGGAGTCTCGGGATTCTGGGCCTGCGCGAAGACGCGGCGGTTGAAGGCAAGCAGGCCGAGTTCGCGGTTCAGATAGTTTTCCGGCGGGAAACTATGGCGACGGGAACGGAGCAGGGAAGGGCGCGGGCTCATCGGTCTAGGGGCGATTTGATTCGGGCTGTTGGCAGATCGCTAAGTGTGTTGCATCGATGTTACGCGAATATTTCAATGTCTTCAGCGCCGCCGGGCCGGCATGTGCGCGGTGCTAGAATTGGCCATCATCGACTGGAGAAGCGCCTTGCAGGTGGGTTACGAACTGATTGCAGCAGTGGATCTCGGGTCCAACAGCTTCCGGCTGCAGGTCGGCCGGGTCGTCGGTGACCAGATCTACCCGCTCGATGCGATCAAGGAGTCGGTACGGCTCGCCTCCGGGCTGACGGCCGACAAGCGCCTCGATGCCGCTTCCCGCCAACGCGCGCTGCAGGCCCTGTCACGCTTCGGTGAGCGCCTGCGCGGATTCGATCCGGAGGCGGTCCGGGCGGTCGCCACCAATGCCCTGCGCGTTGCCAAGAATGCCCTCGAGTTTTTGCCGGAGGCGGAAGCTGCACTGGGGTTTCCGATCGAAATCATCGCCGGCCGCGAGGAGGCACGCCTGATCTACCTCGGCGCCGTGCATTCCCTGCCGGCGGCGCAGCACAAGCGGCTGGTCGTCGATATCGGCGGCGGCTCCACCGAATTCATCATCGGGCGGCGCATCGAGCCACAGCTGATGGAATCGCTCTACATGGGCTGCGTCAGCTACACGATGCGTTTCTTCCCGGACGGCCGCATCGACAAGAAGCGCATGCGTGAGGCGCAGACCGCTGCGGCGACCGAGATCCAGAGCATCGCCCACGAATACCGGCGCCATGGCTGGCGCGAGGCTGTCGGCTCGTCGGGTTCGGCGCGGGCGATCGCCGATATCCTGGAGATGAACAAGTTCAATCCGGGCGAGGTCGCCGGCCTGACACGCGTCGGCCTCGAGCGCCTGCAGGCGGCCCTGATCAAGACCGGCGACATCAACGCCTTCAATTTCGCCGGCGTGCGCGCCGACCGGCTGCCGGTCCTGCCCGGCGGCGTCGCGATCATGGGCGCGATCTTCGAGGAACTCGATCTCGAGCACATGACCTACGCCGACGGGGCGCTGCGCCTCGGCGTGCTCTATGACCTGCTCGGCCGCGTCCATCATCACGACATGCGCGATGCCACGGTCGGCCAGTTCATGACCCGCTATCAGGTCGATCGTCGGCAGGCTGACCGCGTGCGCGCCACGGCGCTTTCCATCCTCGAACAACTGCGCGGGCCGGCGACGTCGCCGGAGGCCGAGGCCGACAATCATTTCCTCGTGTGGGCAGCACGCCTGCACGAGATCGGCATTTCCGTCGCACACAACGGCTATCACAAGCACGGCGCCTATATCCTGACCTTTGCCGACATGCCCGGTTTTTCGAAGAAGGATCAGGCGCGGCTGGCGCTCCTCGTCTTCGGGCATCGCGGCAAGCTCGAGAAAATCACCGGAGTTCTGCCGGGCGACGGCCTCTGGCATCCGATCTTTGCGCTTCGCCTGTCGGCGCTGCTGCACCGCTCGCGAGACGGCGTGCCGCTGCCGGCGTTTGCCGTACGCAGCCTCGAGGCGGGCTTCGTCATCGAACTGCCGTCCGGCTGGCTGGAGAGCCATCCGCTGACGGCGGTGGCCCTTAACGAAGAGGCTGCCGCGTGGGCGCGCGTCGGCTACGGATTGCGCGTCAAGCAGCGCAATCGCAGCGGCCGCGGCTGACATGGACCGGCCGGCTGCGATTCGCCTTGAGGTGCAGGGAGGACGGCAGATCGCCTTCCTGACCGGCAGCTGGACGCTGGTATCTCTGCCGGAGTCGCTGGCGCCGCTTGAGGCCCAGATCCGTGAACTTGCGTCCGCAGACACCCTCTGGAATCTGGAAGATCTGGCGCGCATCGACAGTGCCGGCGCGGTGCTGCTCTGGCGCTGCTGGAATCGTTCCTGGCCGGCCGATGTGTGCATCCCGGATGCACATCGCCACGTCCTGGAACGTGTGGAACGTCTGCCGCCGGCCGGCAGTCTGCCACCGCCGGGCACCCCTCACGATTCCTCGCTGGAGTGGTTCGGGCTGAAGGTGCTGGCGCTGCTGCGCCATCTTCGCGATGCGGTGACGCTCATCGGAGCGCTGCTCCTCGATATCGGCTGGTTGCTCCGGCATCCCAGGGAAATCCCGTTTCGCGAGTTCTCGGCGACGCTGTACAAGGCGGGCAGCCTGGCACTGCCGGTGACGGCACTGGTCGGCTTCCTGATCGGTGTCGTACTGTCCTACCTGTCTTCGCTGCAACTCCGCCTGTTCGGTGCCGAAACCTTCATCGTCAACATTCTTGGCATGAGCATCATCCGTGAATTGGGCCCGGTGCTGGTAGCGGTCCTGGTTGCCGGCCGCTCGGGGTCGGCAATGACGGCGCAGATCGGTGTCATGCGCGTCACCGAGGAAATCGATGCCCTGGCGACGATGGGTGTTTCGCGGACACTGCGACTGGTCCTGCCAAAGGTGGCCGCACTGGCCGTTGCAATGCCGCTGCTCACCGTCTGGTGCTCGGCGGCGGGCATTCTGGGTGGCCTGGTTTCCGCGAATCTGCAGCTGGACCTGTCCTGGGGCTTCTTCATGGAAGCGCTGCCGCGCTCGGTGCCTTTGCCGAACCTGTGGATAGGGCTGTCGAAGGGCTTCGTCTTCGGGCTGCTGATCGGCCTCATCGCCTGCCACTTCGGGCTACGCGTGAAGCCAAACACGGAAAGCCTGTCGACCAAGACGACGGCCTCCGTGGTCACGTCGATCACCGTCGTCATCCTCGTCGATGCGGTGTTCGCGATCTTCACCCGCTCGGTCGGGTTGCCCGCGGTATGAGCATGCTGCCGGTCGTTGACATCCAGGGCGTCACGACGCGCTTCGGTGACGTCGTGGTCCATCGCGATATCGACCTCGTCGTCCATCGTGGCGAAATGCTCGGTCTGGTCGGCGGCTCGGGCAGCGGCAAGACGACGCTACTGCGCGAAGTGGTCGGCCTGCTGCGACCGACGGAAGGTGAGGTCCGCCTGTTCGGCACGCCGGTCCTCGGCGCTTCGCCTATCGTTCAGCGCGACCTGCGCCGACGTTTCGGCATGCTGTTCCAGCAGGGGGCACTGTTCTCGGCCTTGCCGGTCTTCGACAACATTGCCTTTCCGCTGCGTGAGCTGAAGCGGCTGGACGAGGAGATGATCCGCGAACTGGTCTGGATGAAACTCGCGATGGTCGAGCTCGATCCGTCGCACGGCCGCCTGATGCCGGCGGAACTGTCGGGCGGCATGGTCAAGCGCGTTGCATTGGCACGGGCGCTGGCGCTGGAACCCGAATTGCTGGTACTCGATGAGCCGACAGCGGGACTCGACCCTGACCGCGGCGAAAATTTCGTAAAATTGGTCAAGACCCTGCAGCGAGAGCTCAATTTCACCGTCATCATGGTTACCCACGATCTCGATACCCTGGCCGGTCTGGCCAACCGTGTCGCCGCGCTTGCTGACCAGCGCGTCGTCGCGCATGGAACGCTGCAGGAAGTGATGGCGGTCGATCACCCCTTCGTGCACCGCTTCTTCGGTGGCGTGCGCGCGCAGGCAGCGCTGGAGAGGGCGGGCTGAGCATGGAAAACCGGGCTCATGCACTTGCTGCCGGTGCTTTTGCGCTATTCCTCCTGTGCGTGGCGATGGCATCGGTCTGGTGGTTCGGCGGCAAGCGCGAGGCGACCGTGGACTATCTCGTCGTGACTCGCCAGAACGTCACCGGGCTGAATCTGCAGGGGCAGGTCCGCTACCACGGGGTGCGCGTCGGCCGGGTCGAGTCGATCCGCTTCAATCCGAAGGACAGCGAGGAAATCCTGATTCGCGTCAGTGTGAACGAGGACATCCCGCTGACAGAGGGGACCGTGGCCAAGCTGGGCTATCAGGGACTGACCGGCATCGCCCACATCCTGCTCGAAGACCGGGACAAGGACCACCGCATTTTCGATCGAACGGCTGGGCCGCCCCGTATCCTGATGCAGCCGTCACTGATGCAGGAGCTGTCCGATGGCGCCGGGGCGACGCTGAAGCAGGCCCAGACCCTGCTGGCCAGTCTCAACGAGCTTCTCAATCCGGAGAACAAGGCGCGTATCGGCAAGGTGCTGGCGAACATGGAGTCGGGCAGCGCCAATTTGTCGGCCACGCTGGCCGAAGCGCGCACGCTGCTCGCGGATCCGCGCATGAAGCGCATCGGTTCGCTCGTCGAGAACCTCGACGGGGCGTCCGGCGAGATGCGGGTCGCGCTGCGTGAAGTGGCAGTGATGGTGCCCCGCATGACGGCACTGGTCGAGAAGATCGACCAGATGGTCGGCGAGGCGAACGGCGAGGGATTGGCAGCGTCGGGTGCTCGCCTGCAGGAGCTCGGACGCGAGATGACGATCATGTCGCGGCAGTTGACGCATACCCTTCAGATGCTGGAAGACGCGCCACAGAGCATGCTTTTCGGCCCGCCGCCGGCGGCGCCAGGTCCTGGCGAGCCAGGCTTCGTCGCGCCGGCCGGGCGCGTGACCGGAGGTCAACGATGAAAAAGCTGATTGTCATTCCGCTGGTGCTGCTGGCGGCATGCGCCAGTCAAGGCAAGGGAACGGCGGATATCGCGATCTATGATCTCGCCGGCGCGAACGCGCCTTCAGCTGCCGTTGCGGCAGCCCACGCCGGCCTGGCGCTGGAACTTCGATTGCCGGTATGGCTGGACAGCACGGCGATCGTCTATCGCCTGGCGTATGCCGACCCGCAGCGCGTCCATCAGTATGCCAGGGCCCGCTGGGCCGGGCAGCCTTCGCCGCTGTTGCAGCAGCGGCTGCGGCAGTCGTTGGCGATAGCGCCGGGGAGCGCACCGTGCACACTGCGTGTCGAACTCGATGAGTTTTCCCAGGTCTTCGATGCCGCCGCTAGCAGCCGGGCGGTGTTGCGGGGAGAGGTGCTGCTGCTCGGAAAGGGGCGAGTCGCGCAGGCGAGAATGCCCTTGCGTGTCGAGCACCCATCAGCGAGCGCTGATGTGGCGGGCGGAGTCCATGCCCTCGCTGCTGCTGCCGACGCTGCTGCTGCGAATATCACTGGCTGGCTGCAACAGCAGGACCTTTCCGTCTGTCGTCCTAAAAACTGATTTCTCCGGAGATTTCTCATGACACAAGATTGCCTCGTGCTGCGGGATGACCGTAGCGACGGTTCGACGCTGCTGACGCTCAACCGTCCGGCACAGTTCAATTCGCTCTCGCTGGCCCTGCTGGCCGAGCTGCAGGCAGCGCTCGACGATATCGCCGGGGCTGCCGACCGGCGACTGGTCATCATCGCCGGTGCCGGCAAGGCCTTCTGTGCCGGCCACGATCTGATGGAAATGCGGGCAAATACCGACAAATCCTTCATGCAGAAGCTGTTCAAGGCGATGGCGAAGGTTTGCCTGAGCTTGCAACGCATGCCGCAGCCATCGATCGCGCGCATTCATGGCGTCGCCACGGCGGCCGGCTGCCAGCTGGTGGCGTCCTGCGATCTGGCGGTCGCTGCCGATGTCGCCCGCTTCGGTACCTCCGGCATCAACGTCGGGCTCTTCTGCACCTCGCCCGGGGTCGCGCTTTCACGAAACATCGGCCGCAAGGCGGCGATGGAGATGCTGCTTGCCGGCGGCCTGATCGATGCCCCGACGGCGCTGCAGCGGGGGCTCGTCAATCGTGTCGTGCCTGCGGAAAAACTGGATGACGAGGTTGCCGCGCTGGCAGGTGCCATCCTCAACAAGTCGCCACTGGCCGTCGCGATGGGCAAGCGGGCCTTCTACGAACAGCTCGAGATGGGGATCGACGCGGCCTACCAGCTGGCGGCCGAGACGATGGCCTGCAACATGATGACGGCTGATGCCGCAGAGGGCATCGATGCCTTCAGCGCGAAGCGTCCCCCGGTCTGGAAGAATTGCTGATCTCCGGATCGGTGTGTTCCGGCAGGCGCCACATCCAGGTGCCGACACTGAGCGCGATCGCCCCCAGCAACAGTTGCAGCCAGAGGTGTTCACGCACCACGTAGATCGATGCACCGATCGAGAGGGTCATCATCGTGATGGCCACTTTCTTGGTTCTCGGCGCGATGCTTCGATACTGTTCCCAGTTGCGGATGGTCGGTCCGAAGGTCGGATGATTCAGCAGGCGCTGGTGAAAGCGCTCCGAAGCCTTGGCGTAGCAGGCGGCCGCGAGCAGGATGAACGGGGTCGTTGGTAGGACCGGCAGGAAGGCGCCGGCGATGCCGAGGATCAATGCAATCGTGCCTGTCGTCCACAACAGCCAACGCACCGCTGGCGACGCGTGTAGGCGCGTCGATGACGGGTTTTTCGATGGCGTTCCCGGCGATGGGGTGACTGGGGTGGGGGCGGGCTCGAGCATGGCCCGGATTCTACTACCGGCCGGTGATGCGTTCCGCGATCCAGCGCTTGAACTCGGTCACTTTAGGGTTGTTGCGGTCGTAGGCCATCAGGCTGTGGCCGAACACATAGGCAAAGACGAGGATGCTGCGGGCGTGCGCCTCGTCTTCGGTGAGCCCGAGGGCGAGGAAGAGCTTGCGCGTACAGTCGAGACGATAGGCGTCAACTTCCTCGACGACGGCACTGACGCGCGGGTCGTGGCGCGCCCAGTCGCGTACCGCCAGTTCGATCGAGATGCCCTTGCGGTTGCGCACGGCGCTATAGACGTCGATGACATGGTGGATCTGCGCCAGTTCCTTGCCGGCAACGGCCGTCGTCTGCTTCTCGATGTCGCGCAGGCGGCCTTCCTTCCAGAGTTGCAGCACGGCATCGAGGAGATCCTGGCGGTCCTTGAAGTGCCAGTAGAAGCTGCCCTTGGTGACACCGAAGTTCTTGGCCAGAACCTCGACGCGCAGGCCCGCAATCCCATGCTCGGCGAGCACGTCGATGGCGCCTTCGATCCAGTCGTTGCGGTCGAGCTGTGTGCGTGTCCTGCGTTCGGTTGCCATTGGTCGGAATTCGTTACGATTCGTTAGAGGATTTCACCCATACTACTGCTTGACTTCGATTTTTCCATACGGTACCGTACGCAAATTCCATACCGTAGGGTATGGCCTATTGTCTGACGCAGGTCGGGTAATGTCAAACGCACGGAAAGCGTCGTCGTCGGCAGACTTGCCCGGGCGTCGAAATGACATAATCGACATGGGCAGTTTTTGTAGCAAACCGGTCATTGCACCGCAGCCATTAACAGGAGAGTAGCCTTGAAAGTTCTCGTTCCCGTGAAGCGCGTGGTCGATTACAACGTCAAGGTGCGCGTCAAGAGCGACGGCACCGGCGTCGATATCGCCAACGTCAAGATGTCGATGAACCCGTTCGACGAAATCGCCGTCGAGGAGGCCGTCCGCCTCAAGGAAGCGGGTACCGCCACCGAGGTTGTCGCCGTTTCCGCCGGTGTTGCGGGTTGCCAGGAAACCCTGCGCACGGCGATGGCAATTGGCGCCGACCGCGGCATCCTGGTCGAGACCGATGCCGAACTTCAGCCGCTGGCCGTGGCCAAACTCCTGAAGGCGCTGGTCGACAAGGAACAGCCGAAGCTGGTCATCCTCGGCAAGCAGGCGATCGA
>DAORCC010000020.1:20088-21850 GCA_035345235.1 Azospira sp. | reverse complement strand
GCCTGCTCAGGATCGAACTGTGGGCGCCGCTCTACATCGGCATCAAGATGCTCGGCGATGTCTCGATCCCGCTGCTGCTCTTCTCGCTCGGCGTGCGCCTGACCGATTCCGTCTCTAAGGATGTGACACTTGGCCTCGTCGGTGCCGCGCTGTGCCCGCTGGCCGGCATGGCCATCGCCTGGGCGATGGCACCGCTGCTCGGCGTCGACGACATGCAGGCCGGCATGCTGCTCATTTTCGGCGCCCTGCCACCGGCCGTGCTCAACTACATCTTCGCCGAGAAGTACAAACAGGAACCCGAGCGCGTCGCCTCGATCGTGATGATCGGCAATACGGCGTCGCTGCTGTTCATTCCGCTGGCACTGTTTTTCGCGCTGCCACGCTAGGCGATCTCTGTCGAACGCCTGCTTTACGGCAGGTATGCCATTCGCGTAATATCGGCCAGAGGCAGACGAATCCCGATATATCTCAATGAGCCAAGAATTTATTGTTAATGGCGATGTAGGAACCCTTAAACCACCGAGATCCGGGTGGTTTTTTAGGTTTCCTTCGTGGGTCGCGCTCGTCTTCGCAGTTCCGTTGCTACTGCTGTTTCTTATGTCTCTAGCGGCTTACACGAATTTCATTTTCCCGTTGTTCTTTGGCATATCGTCATCTTTGTTTTTTGGTCTTTGGTACCTCTCGCGAAAGGTTGCAAAGACTGTCGGGCTGGTTCGGATTTGTCGGAACTCAAATAAGGTTTCTATTGTTCGCAGAAACGGTTCTGAAAATGCGGCACTTCTAGGGCCGTTTAAACGTATTTTGATCGCGAAGGTGGTTGTAGTTCCTGGCTACACTTGGGGAGCTTTCCTCGAAGGGGAATCCGCTGAATTTGCTTTATGTGCCGGATTTACGTTTCAAAGATTATTGATACGGCGAATCCGCCCAGTTGCCGAATGGCTCAACATCCCAGTTGAAGTTTCTGACCAGATTAAAGAGGTAGATTTGGCCAGTTCCGTTCAACGCAATGCAACCCAGTTCTATCGATAACGGGTTAAACACTGGGACTGTTCGGAACGGCTAGAGAGCGAATTACTTGACCGGTTTGGGTCGATAGCACGCCTTAATAGTTCAAAAGAGCAGACATTGCCGCTCTCCGCGCGCATGCAGCGCACCGTTCAGTCCAGACGAATCGTTGTCCACTGCGCGTTGGTAATCCGCAGCAGTTTCTCCGGCGTCAGGGGGAACACCGAAAACGGGGTCCCGGCGGCCGCCCACATCGTCTCGAACTGCTGCAGGTCTTCGTCCAGCACCAGCTTGACCGGCTTGGCATGGCCGAGCGGGGATACCCCGCCGATGACGTAGCCGGTCGACTCTCGCACGAAATCGGCGTCCGCGCGGCCGAGCTTCTCGCCGACGATGGCGGCAACCTTCTTCTCGCAAACCCGGTTGGCACCGCTGGCCACGACGATCACGGCCAGGCCGCTTTCCTTGCCCTTGAATACGACGGACTTGGCGATCTCGGCGACGCTGCAGCCGATGGCCGCAGCGGCCTCGGCGCTGGTGCGCGTCGGCTGTTCGAACTCGACGACCTGCACGTCGAGCCCGGCCTCGTGAAGCAGCCCCTGCACGCGCAGGGCGGTGGGGTGCTGCGCGGGTTTCATGCCGCTTGCGGCCTGACGACCCGCGCTTCGCGGATCGGCAGGTTGGCGAGGGCGGCGAGGGCGGCGAGCACGATGTCGGCGTACCACATCCAGCCGTAGTCGCCGAAGCGGGTGATGGC
>DAORCC010000020.1:17577-19988 GCA_035345235.1 Azospira sp. | reverse complement strand
CCCATGGCGGAGAGGATGCCGAGGGTGAGCACGAGGCCCCATCCGGTATCCATGAAGGGGGTGAGCGCACTGCCGGAGGCGAGGATGAGCAGGCCGGCGAGCAGGGCCTTGCCCGGCCCGAAGCGATCGGCCACGGCGCCGGCGATCGGCTGGATGGCGCCCCAGACGAACTGGCCGACGGCCAGCGCGAAGCTGATCGAGACGATGCCGAGGCCGGTGCTGGTGTTGAGCGGTGCGACGAAGAGGCCGAGCGACTGGCGCGAGCCCATCGTCACCATCATGATGCCGGCGGCGGCCAGCGTGATGATCCAGACCTGCGGGGTGTTGAGGGTGCGGAACATGGGTGGGTCCCCGTTGTTTTTGTAGCCTGAATTGTAGGCTGACTCGGGGCGGATGGTTTGGTTCCCGTATCGCGGGATCAGCCGAAGAATCGTTGGATCTTTCGCCGGTCGCGTTTCGTCGGGCGTCCCCTGAGGTCGGCGCCCGGGGCGGGGGCCAGTGCGCGGACCTCGGCAGCCTGTTCCCTGGCGAGGTGGCTGGCCGCGGTTTCCTCATAGAGCTGGCGGGCTTCCGGGGCTGGCCGGCGATATTCGTTGATGGCGCGCACGAGCACCGTCCAGTGCGCCTCGCCGATGCTCAGGTCGAGCGTGTCGCCGACCTTCACTTCGCGGGCCGGCTTGACCGGGTGGCCGTTCAGCTTGACCTTGCCGCCGTCGATGGCATCGGCGGCGAGTGAACGCGTCTTGAAGAAACGCGCGGCCCACAGCCATTTGTCGAGGCGGAGCCGGTCGGGCGCTTCCTTCGCGCCGCTCATTCCTTGACCGGCTTCTTGCCGAGCTTCCGTTGCAGCGTCCGCCGGTGCATCTTCAGCGCCCGCGCGGTAGCAGAGATATTGCCGTCGTGCTCGGCGAGCACGCGCTGGATATGCTCCCACTCGAGGCGGTCGACCGAGAGGGGCGAGTCGGAAATGTTGAGTGAGGCGTCGCCCTCGACCTTGTTCAGCGCCGCGACCACTTCGTCGGCATCGACCGGCTTCGCGAGGTAGTGCGTGGCGCCGAGTTTGATCGCCTCGATTGCGGTGGCGATGCTGGCGTAGCCGGTGAGCATCACGATGCGCGTGTTGGGGTCGAGTTCGATCAGCTTTTCGATCAGCACGAGGCCGGAATCGCCCGGCATCTTGAGGTCGACGACGGCGTATTCGGGCGGCTGCTGCTGCGCGATGCCGAGCGCGGCGGGCACGTCGGCCGCCGTCGTCACGTCGTAGCCGCGGCGCTCCATCGCGCGCGCCAGTACCCTGCGGAAGGCTTCGTCATCGTCGACGAGAAGGAGGGTCGGTTTGTCTTGGTCGGTGGCGTGGTTCATGTCGGAGCCAGAGTCAGTGGGGCAAGCGGGAGGGTAACGCGGGTGCGGGTGCCGCCAGTGTCGCGCGGCGTCAGTTCGACGCTGCCGCCGAACTGCTCCAGCGTCGCGTTGGTCAGGAAGAAGCCGATGCCGAGTCCGTCGGCCTTGCTGCTGACGAAGGCTTCGCCAAGCCGTGAGGCCGTGGCCGGATCGATGCCGGGGCCCCGGTCGAGGATGTCGATGGTGAGGGCGGTGGTGCTCCATTCGGCATTGAAGGCGAGGCCCTCGGGCGACGCGTCGGCGGCGTTGTCGAGCAGGTTGAGCAGGGCCTGTTCGAGCCGCCGGTCGGTAGCGATTTCCGGTGCCGGGCGCGGGCCGGCCAGCGTTGCCGCGACGGTGGCCTGCGGCCGGATCAGCTGCCATTCCTCGAGCAGGCGTTCGAGGTAGGCGTCGAGCGGAATGTGGCGCGAGCCTTCGTCGCGCGCCTGGCCGGCCGAGGCGAGGGTCTGCGAGAGGATCTTCTTGCACTCGTCGACCTGGGTGCGCAGCAGTTGCAGATCCTCGCGCAGTGCGGTGTCGTCGGCATGGGCGAGTTCGGCTTCGCGCAGGACGACCGCCATCGTCGACAAGGGCGTGCCGAGCTTGTGCGCGGCCCCGGCGGCGAGGGTGCCGAGGGCGAGGATCTGTTCGTTCTTCAGCGCCTTTTCGCGGGCGGCGGCGAGTTCGCGGTCGCGCGCCTTCAGTGCGGTGGCCATGCGGGTCAGGAAGAGGGCGACGACGACGGCGCTGACGACGAAGTTGAGCCACATGCCGAGCACGTGCAGCGCGAAACCGCTGACGTGCCCGGCGTGCTCCGGGGCGACACCGGAGGCGCGGGCGAGCAGCGCGTCGAGTTCCGCCATTTCACCCTGTGGCGGCGGCAGCGGCAGGTTCCAGAACATCAGGAAGGAGTAGGCGAGCAGCGTGGCGCCGGCCATCAACCATGCCTGCCGTACCGGCAGGGCCGCGGCGGCGATCGTCAGCGGCACGAGGAAGAGTGAGACGAAGGGGTTGGCCGAGCCGCCGGCGAA
>DAORCC010000020.1:7409-17477 GCA_035345235.1 Azospira sp. | reverse complement strand
CGCCTTGCGCCGGGGTGCGGCAGTCTGTCGCACCCTTCGTGCCGTTCAGGCGGCGGGAGTCGCCGGCCCGGCGAACAGCGTTTCGAGCCGCCGCTCGACCAGCGAATAGACTGCCGGTACGACGACCAGCGTCAGCAGTGTCGAGGAGATCATGCCGCCGATGACGGCGATGGCGAGCGGCTGGTTGGTTTCGGAGCCGGCGCCGAAACCGAGCGCGGCGGGGAAGAGGGCGAGGATGACCGTGGCCGAAGTCATCAGCACCGGCCGCATGCGGATCGGGCAGGCTTCGGCCAGTGCGCCGTCGACCGACAGGCCTTCGCTGCGGCGCTGGTTGGTGAGGTCGACCAGCAGGATGGAGTTCTTGGCGACGAGACCGATCAGCAGGACGAGGCCGATCATCGAATAGATGTTGAGTGTCTGCCCGAACAGCCACAGCGCGGCGACGCCGCCGACGATGGCAAGCGGCTGCGCCAGCATGACGATGAAGGGCTGCACGAAGGAGTTGAACTGGCTGGCGAGCACCATGTAGAGCAGGACCATCGCCAGCGAGAAGGCGAAGATCATGTACTGCATGGTCTTGCCGAATTCCTCGGCCTGCCCGATCAGCTTGATCTGGTAGCCGGTGGGCAGGATCTCGGCGGCGGCGGCCTTCACTTTCTCGACGGCCTGCCCGAGCGGCATCGTCGGCGAGGCGAAGAAGGTGGCGGCGTATTGCAGGTCGAAACGGCCGATCACGGCAGGGCCGAGCGTCTGCTTGAACGAGGCGACGGAATCGAGACGGACGAGCTTGCCGTCCTTCGAACGAAGATAGATCTTGGCGAGGTCGGAGGGCTGGGTGAACGAGCCCTCGCGCGCCTTGACGCGGATGTCGTAGCGTTGGCCGTCGCCGGGTTCGTCGTTGTACTTGGCGATGTCGACCCCGCCGGTCAGCATGTTGATGGCCAGCGCGACGTCCTGCGTATTGAGGTTGGCAGCGGCGATGCGCAGGCGGTCGGGCTGGAAGACGAGCTGCGGCAGGTCGAGCTGCAGGTCGGTGTCGATGCGGCCGAGTGCCGGTTCGAGCGCGAGCTTGCCCTGAAGTTCTCGGGTGAGGCGCCCGACCTCCTGCAGGTTTTCGCCGGCGAGCACGAACTGCAGCGGTTCGCCGCGCTGGCCCTGCACCATCGGGTAGGGGGCGGCGAAGGCGCGTGCGCCCGGGATCTGGGCAAGCTCCTTGCGCAGGACAGGCAGCAGTTCCTGCTGCGTGATCTTGCGCTCGGCCTTGGGCAGCATGCGTGCGACGACGGTGCCCTGGTTGACCTGCCCGGCCGAGCCGAGGCCGATCAGCGCGAATTCGGTAAAGATCTCGGGGTGGGCGCGCAGCACTTCCTCGACCATGCGCAGGCGCGAGTCGGTGTAGTCGATCGAGGAACCGAGCGGGGTGCGCAGATAGACGAGGAAACGGCCTTCGTCCTGCTCCGGCGCGAAAGCCTTGCCGACGTTGGCGAAGAAAGGGACGGCGCAGGCGACCGTCAGCACGGTGAGTGCGACGACCTTCCAGCGATGTCGCAGCGACCAGCCGAGGACGGCACGGTAGATCGTGTCCAGGTGCGTGAAGGCGGCTTCGATGCGGCGGTAGAGCGGGCCGTGGGCGTGCCCCTTTTCGGTGACGACGAGAAAGCGCGAGCAGAGCATCGGCGTCAGCGTCAGCGAGACGAAGAGCGAGACGAGCACGCCGAAGGTGACGACGACGGCGAAGGAGCGGAAGAACTGGCCGATGATGCCGCTCATGAAAATGACTGGCGCGAAGATCGAGACCAGCGACAGCGTCGCGGCGATGACGGCGAAGACGACTTCGTTGCTGCCGTTGATGGCGGCGGAGATCGGGTCGGCGTCGAGCTCCTCCCGGTGGCGGAAGATGTTTTCCAGCACGACGATCGCGTCGTCAACGACGACACCGATCAGCAGCAGCAGCGCGAGCAGGGTCAGCGAATTGAGCGTGAAGCCGAAGAAGTAGATGACGGCGATGGCGCCCAGCAGCGAGACCGGGATCGCCAGCGAGATGATCAGGGTCGAGCGCAGCGAGCGCAGGAAGACCCAGACGACGAGCGCGGCGAGGATGGTGCCCTCGATCAGGTGCTCCTTCAGCGCATTGACGATCTCGAGGATGAAGACGGCGTCGTTGGAGACGATGTGCAGCGCCATGCCGGGCGGGAGTTGCGGGCGCAGTTCCCGTTCCAGCTTGTCCTTGACCTTGTCGACGATGGCGACAGTGTTGGTGTTGGCGATCTTGACGATACCGAGGCCGACGGTGGTCTCGCCGTTGAAGCGGGCGAGCTGGCGGTTGTCGGTGAGGCCGTCCTCGACATCGGCGATGTCCTGCAGCCGTATCGGTGCACTGCCCTTCCACGCGATCACCATCTGCTTCAGCGAATCGACCGTGTGGAATTCCAGATCGAGCTTGACCAGGTTCTCGGTCGTCTTGCCGACGATGAAGCCGCCGGCGAGCTGTACGTGCTCCTTGGCGAAGGCGTCGTTGACGTCCTGTGCCGTGACGCCGAGCGCGACCATGCGTTCGGGTATCAGGTTGGCGCGGATGGTGCGGTCGCGTCGGCCGCCGAGGCGGACTTCCCCGACGCCGTCGATCGTCTCGATGCGCTTCTTCAGCGTGTTGATCGCGTACTGGTTGAGCTGCTGCTGCGTGCGGTCGCCCTGCAGTGCCAGCCACATGATGGGCTGCGCGTTGGTCTCGACCTTGGCGACGATGGGCGGATCGACATCCTTGGGCAGGCGGCGCAGGACCTGGTTGACCTTGGCCTGGACCTCGTTGAAGGCAACGTCGATGCGCTTCTCGAGGTTGAAGGTGATGTTGATCACCGAAATGCCGGGCGAGGAGGTCGACTGGATGTGCTCGATGCCGGGCACCGAGTTCACCGAACTCTCGAGCACGTTGGTGATCGAGGCGTCGACGATGTCCGGGTTGGCGCCCTTGAGGGCGGTGGAAACCGAAACGACGGGAAACTCGATGTACGGGTAGCGGTCCATGCCGATTCGCCCGTAGCTGATGATGCCGAACAGCACGAGCACGGCGGAGAGCATCCACGCGAAGACGTGCCGCCGGATCGAGAGTTCGGGCAGCGTCATGGCTTGGCGGCTTCGGTCTTTTCCGCAGGCTTCTGTGCTGCAGAAGCAGGCTTGGCGCCGCGCTCCTGAACAGTGACCGGTGCGCCGCTGGTCAGGAATCCGGCGCCGTCGAGGGCAACGGTCTCGTCAGCCTTGAGGCCGGTGACGATCTCGATCAGGCCGGCCTGCTTGCCGCCGGTCTGCACGACACGCTGCTCCGCCTTGCCGTCGACAATGGCGTAGACGACACGACCGGCCGGGCGCAACACGACCGATTGCTCAGGGACCATCACAGCCGCTTCGCGGACGCCGATGACGACTGCGGCATCGACCGAGCCGCCGCCCTTGAGCTGGCCGTCGGGGTTTTCGATGCGGGCGATGATGTCGATTGCGCGGCTCGATTCGGTGACGGACGGGCGGATGTCCTCGACTTCGCCTTCCAGGGCCTTGCCGGGCAGCAGCGGGCTGACGAGCCGGACCTTCTGTCCGCGCTGCAGCTTCTGGGCAGCTGCTTCAGGGAAGGGCAGGTGGGCACGCAGACGAGTGTTGGAAACGAGGCGGAGGACCGGGTCGCCGACCTTGAGGTAGTCGCCCTGCGACGCGATCTGCTCTTCAATGATGCCGTCGAAGGGGGCGACAATCCTGGTTTTCTGCAGTCCGTTCGCCGACAGCGCGGCGCGCGCACGCGCACCTTCGAGCTGGCTCTTGAGCGCATCGCGCTGGGCCGACGCGTCGTCGAGCGCATTCTTCGAGATGAAGCTTTTCTGCACCAGTTCGTTCTGGCGGGTGACGAGGCGTTCCTGCTGCGCGAGCAGCGATTCGATGCGGGCGATTTCGGCGCGGTCGGCCTTGTTCTGCTGGACGATGTCGGTCGGGTCGATCTCGGCGAGCACCTGCCCCTTCTTCACCGCTTCGCCGGCGCGGACGGGAAAGCGTACGATGCGTCCGGCGACTTCGGCGGCGATGCGCGGGTCCTGCACCGCCTCCAGCGAGCCGAGCGTCGTCTCGACGATTTCCAGCGGCAGGGTCTTCGCCTGCGTGACGGTGATCAGCGTCGGCGGCGGGCCGGCCTTCTTCTCCGGCGCTTTTTCGCCGCAGGCGCCGAGGGCGATGGCGGCGACAACGACCGTCAGTACCCGCTTCACGGCAGCGGCTGCTCCAGTGCGTAGATCGATTCGACGGTTTCACGCCGGCGGACGAGGTGGGCCGTATCGCCATCCACCATGACTTCCGCTGCGCGCGGGCGGGTGTTGTAGTTCGAGCTCATCGCCATGCCGTAGGCGCCCGCCGACATGATTGCGAGCAGGTCGCCGGATTCCAGCGCGAGCGGGCGGTCGTGGCCGAGGAAGTCGCCGGATTCGCAGACGGGTCCGACGATTTCCCAGGCCTTTGCCTCGCCGTTGCGCGGCGCCACCGGCAGGATGTCGTGCCAGGCATCGTAGAGCGCCGGTCGGGCGAGGTCGTTCATTGCGGCATCGACGATCGCGAAATTCTTCACATCGCCGGGCTTGAGGTATTCGACCTTGGTCAGCAGCAGGCCGGCATTGCCGACGAGCCGGCGGCCGGGTTCGAGCACCACCTTCAGCTTGCGGCCGGCAAGCTTCTTCAGGAGCGGTTGCAGGTAGCTGGCGACCGTGGGCGCCACTTCGTCGCTGTAGCGGATGCCGAGGCCGCCGCCAAGATCGATGTGGTGCAGGTGGATGCCTTCGGCGTCGAGCTGGTCGACAAGCAGCAAGACCTTGTCGAGTGCTTCGGCGAACGGCGCGGGATCGAGCAACTGCGATCCGATGTGGCAGTCGATGCCGGAAACCTCGATGTTCGGCAACGCGGCTGCGCGGCGGTAGAGGGCCAGCGCATCCTCGTAGGCGACGCCGAACTTGTTTTCCTTGAGGCCGGTCGAAATGTACGGATGCGTCTTGGCATCGACGTTCGGATTGACGCGCAGGCTGATCGGCGCCTTCCTGCCGACGCTGCCGGCGACCTCGTTCAGCCGTTCCAGTTCAGGGGCCGATTCGACGTTGAAACAGAGGATGTCGGCGGCGAGCGCCTGCTTCATCTCGTCAGCCGTCTTGCCGACACCGGAGAAGACGATTTTCTGAGGGTCGCCACCGGCGGCCAGTGCGCGCTGCAGTTCGCCGCCGGAGACGATGTCGAAACCGGCACCAAGTCGCGCGAAGAGATTCAGGATGGCGAGGTTGGAGTTGGCCTTGACGGCATAGCAGACGAGTGCGTCGGTGCCGGAAATCTCCTGCTGGAATTCGCTCAGCGAGGCTTCCAGCGCCGCACGCGAATAGACATAGCAGGGGGTGCCGAAGCGGGCTGCGATGTCGGCGAGGGCGACCTGCTCGACATGCAGGTCGCCATTCGTGTTGGGGAAGTGTGGATTGTTCGATGTCATCTTGATGATCACTTGGGGGCGTCAGGTGCCGTGTTAAGATCGCCGGCGCCTTGCGCTTCGGCGGGTTTGTCCTGGGCCGGCGCAGGTTTGCTGCCCGCCCAACGATCGAGAATCGGCGGCTGATGAGGGCCGGGGAGTTGGGTGAGGTTGCCGCGCGTGCCGCAGGCGCTCAGTGCGACGGCGGCCAGCAGCATGGCCTGAAGAATGATCGGACGCATCGGTCGGCCGTTAAAAAATGGGGATGGTAGCACGGATGAACGAGACCGAATTCGCTGCACTGGCGGACAAAATGCTGGCCCGCATCGAGCATGCGCTGGAAGCCAGCGGGGCCGATCTGGATTTCGAACTGGCCGCTGGCGGGGTGCTCGAAATCGAATTTGCCGATGGCAGCAAGATCATCGTCAATAAACACGCCATTGCCCGCGAAATATGGGTCGCGGCCAGGGCGGGCGGTTTTCACTTTCGCTACGATGGCAGCGCGTGGTGCGATACGCGGGACGGCGAGGATCTGCTCGTCAAATTGGCGCGGCTGGCCTCCGAGCAGGCCGGCGAGCCGGTGCCGCTCGCCTAGTCGACCGGCTTCGAGTCGGCGTCTCCGGCCTGCTGCTCGGGGACCTCTTCGGGCGCGTGCTCCTTGTAGAAGTACTCCTTCGCCGGCCCCTTGGCGCCGACGACTTCCTTGCTGACCATGCCCTCCGGCACCGACGGGAACGATTCCGGCACATCCTTGAGCGCCTTGGCCATGTAGTTGATCCAGATCGGCAGGGCCGCTGCGCCGCCCGTCTCGCCCTTGCCGAGGTCCTTCGGCTGGTCGAAGCCCATCCAGGCACAACCGGTCAGGGTCTGTTGATAGCCACAGAACCAGGCATCGACGTGTTCGTTGGTCGTCCCTGTCTTGCCGGCCAGGTCCTTGCGCTTGAGCGTGGCAGAGGCCCGGGCAGCCGTGCCGTAGATGGTGACGTCGCGTAGCAGGCTGTCCATGACGAAGGCGTTGCGGGGGTCGATGATGCGCAGTTCCTCGATGCCGGCGGGTGTTGGTTGCGCCTGGGCGAGAATCTGGTCCTTGTCGTCACGGATGTCGCGCACGACGTAGGGCTGGATACGGTAACCGCCGTTGGCGAATGTCGCATAGGCTGTCACCATCTGCCACGGGGTGACCGAACCGGCGCCGAGCGCCATGGTCAGGTAGGCGGGGTGCTTTTCGGCCTCGAAGCCGAAGCGGGTGGCGTAGTCCTGGGCATAGTGGGTGCCGATGGACTGCAGTACGCGGATCGAAACCATGTTCTTGGACTTGGCCAGTGCCGTGCGCAAGCGCATCGGTCCCTCGTATTTGCCGTCGTAGTTCTTTGGTTCCCACGCCTGCGAACCGGTGACCGAAGCCGGGAAGACGATCGGTTCGTCGAGGACTATCGTGGTCGGAGTGAATCCCTTCTCCAGCGCCGCCGAGTAGATGAACGGCTTGAAGCTGGACCCCGGCTGGCGCCACGCCTGCGAGACATGATTGAATTTGTTCTTGTTGAAGTCGAAGCCGCCGACGAGGGCGCGGATGCTGCCGGTTTGCGGGTCGATCGAGACGAAGGCCGATTCGACCTCCGGCATCTGCACGATCTGCCAGGCGCCCTTGTCGTCCTTCTGGACGCGGATCACTGCGCCGCGGCGGATGCGCTTGTTCGGCGGGGCCTTCTCGTCGAGCATGCGGTTCGCGAACTTGAGCGCGTCGCCGGAAAGGGTGATCAGGTCGCCGCCCTTGCGGTAGGCCTTGACCTCCTTCGGGTTGGCGGCGAGCACGATGGCCGGGGAGAGGTCCTCGCCGCCGTAGATGTCGGCGAGGATTTCGTCGAGGGCCTCGTCCTGGTCGGACTTGACGTCCTTGAGGTCTACGTAGCTTTCGGCGCCGCGGTAGCCGTGGCGACGGTCGTAGTCGAAGACGCCGCGGCGGAGGGCGGCGTAGGCGGCCGCCTGGTCGGCCCGGGTGATCGTCGTGAAGACGCGCAGGCCCCGCGAATAGACGTCCTCGGGGAAGCGGTCGGCAGCCATCTGGCGCGCCATCTCGGCGACGTGCTCGGCATGTACCGCGTAATCGTTGGTTTCACGCTTGACGACCAATGTCTGCTTCAGGGCGGCCTCGTGCTGCTTTTCGTCGAGCGCCCCCATTTCCTTCATGCGGCGCAATACATATTGCTGGCGTAGCTTGGCGCGCTTCGGATTGACCACCGGATTGAACGCCGAAGGCGCCTTCGGCAGTCCGGCGAGCATTGCGGCCTCGGCGGCCGTCAAGTCTTTCAGCGGTTTGCCGAAATAGATACTGGCAGCGGCAGCGAAACCGTAGGCGCGCTGCCCGAGATAGATCTGATTGACGTAGAGCTCGAGAATCTGGTCTTTCGTCAGGTTGTGCTCGATCTTGAACGAGAGCAGGACCTCGTAGAGCTTGCGCGTGTATGTTTTCTCGCTGGAAAGGAAGAAGTTGCGGGCAACCTGCTGCGTGATCGTACTGGCGCCCTGCTTCTTGCCACCGGAAGTCAGGTTCATGATCGCTGCGCGCAGCATGCCGAGGGTGTCGATGCCGCCGTGCTGGTAGAAGCGCTCGTCCTCGGCGGCCAGGATGGCCTGCTTCATGACCGGGGGGACGTCCTCGATCTGGACGATGCTGCGGCGCTCTTCGCCGAATTCGCCAATCAGGTGTCCGTCGGCGGTGTATACGCGCAGCGGGATCTTTGGGCGGTAGTCCGTCAGGACTTCGAGCGTCGGGAGGTTGGGGTAGGTCAGGACGAGAACGATGGCGACGACGGCCACGCCCATCAGCATGAGACCGGCGAGAAGAATGAAGGGGTAAAGAACCCAGCGCAGCGGGGAGGACAAGTCGATGTTCCGGAAGTCGGTAGAAAGAGTGTGGCGCGGATTATACGCGTCACGATTAATGCCATAAAAATAGCTTTACATGCCCTATGCTTGTTGCTAGGATCTAACGTAGATTATTGTATAACGCTTCTAAGTGTTCATTTAAAAACGTTTTTTTGCCGAGGACAACGACTTGCAGATTGATCTCTCGATCTTCAATACGAAGGCGCGTCCCTTGATTGGCGTGGACATCAGTTCCTCCGCCGTCAAGCTGGTCGAGCTGTCGGGCAGCGGCAAGGAGGGGTATCGCGTTGAGCGATACACGATCGAAGTCCTTGCCAAGGATGTTGTTGCCGACGGCAATATCGTCAACCTTGAGGCTGCCGCCGAAGCGGTCAAGAAAGCCTGGAAGCGGATGTCGACGTCGACCCGCAATGTGGCGATCGCCCTGCCGGCAGCCGCGGTCATTACCAAGAAGATTATCGTCGCGGCTGGCCAGCGCGAGGAAGACCTCGAAATGCAGGTCGAATCCGAAGCCAACCAGTACATCCCGTTCGCGCTTGAGGAAGTCAATCTCGATTTCCAGGTGGTCGGTCCGGCGCCATCTTCTCCGGACGAGGTCGAGGTCATTATCGCGGCCTCACGCAAGGAGCGGGTGGAAGACCGTGTCGCCGTTGCGGAAGCTGCCGGCCTCAAGCCGATGGTGATGGATGTGGAGTCCTACGCAGCGCTGGCAGCCTTTGAATTGATCGAGAAACAGTTGCCGGAAGGCGGGCAGAACCAGATCATCGCGCTGATCGATGTGGGCGCCAATTCGATGAACCTGACCGTGCTCAAGAACGATCAGCAGCTCTATGCCCGCGAGCAGGCTTTCGGCGGTAACCAGCTGACCCAGGATATTGCGCGGCAATACGGCATGAATTTCGAGGAAGCAGAAGCGGCCAAGCGAGCCAACAACCTTCCGGACACCTACGAGTCCGAACTCCTGCGCCCGTTCGTGGACAATATGGCGCTTGAGGTATCCCGAGCCCTGCAGTTCTTCTTCACTTCAACGCAGTTCAACCAGGTTCATCATATCGTCCTGGCCGGGGGGTGCGCGACGTTGCCGGGCGCCGACGAAGCGGTCGCTTCGCGGACACAGATCAATACCGTCGTCGCCAACCCGTTTGCCGACATGGTGTTGTCGGATCGGGTGAAGGCCCGCAACCTGCTTGCTGACGCCTCATCACTGATGGTGGCTTGCGGCCTGGCCATGCGGAGGTTCGACGAATGATACGCATCAACCTCCTACCGCACCGCGAGCAGAAACGTAAGGAACGGCGGCAGCAGTTTTTTGTGCTGACTGCGCTCATCGCGGTACTCGCCGGTCTGATCGTGTTCCTTGTTTACTCCATCATCGGCGGCTACATATCGACCCAGGATGAACGGAACGACTTCCTGAAGCGGGAAATCGCCGTCCTTGACAAGCAGCTGGAGGAAATCAAGCGGCTCAAGGAGCAGACTGCTGCGCTGCTGTCGAGAAAGCAGATCATTGAAGCGCTGCAAGGGGATCGTGCGGAAGCGGTTCATCTGTTGAATGAGCTGGTAAAACAGGTTCCGGAAGGGATTTTCCTGCGTTCCATGAAGCAGCAGGGCAACACCGTTACGCTGCAAGGCGTGACGCAGTCGAACGCCCGTGTGTCGGCGCTGATGCGCAATATCGATGCCTCGCCCTGGATGGAGCGGCCGGT
>DAORCC010000020.1:0-7309 GCA_035345235.1 Azospira sp. | reverse complement strand
GCGGTACTTCTGGCGGCTGGATGGTGGTTCGTCTGGCAGGATCAGCTGGACGCTCTGGAGCTCAAGAGGAACGAAGAGACCAAGCTCAAGGAAGAATTCCTCAGCAAAAAACAACAGGCTGTAAACCTTGAGCTACACAAGCAGCAATTGAACGAAATCGACCGCTCATTCGGTGCTTTGCTGAAGCAGTTGCCGAATAAGGCCGAGGTCGAGTCGCTTCTGGTTGAAATCAACCAGTCGGGAATGGGCCGGGGTTTGCAGTTCGAACTGTTCAAGCCAGGTGCTGAAATAGTCAAGGATTTCTATGCCGAGTTGCCGATTTCAGTCCGCCTGACCGGGAGCTATCACGATTTCGGGGCGTTTGCCGGCGATATCGGGCGCTTGTCGCGAATCGTTACCTTGAACAACCTTTCCATTGCTTCTCAGCAGAAAGACGGAACCATGGTTCTGGATGCTGTGACGAAGACGTTCCGCTATCTTGACGAAGAGGAGCTTGCACGCCAGCGCAAAGCTGCTGCAGATGCCAAGAAGGGGGGTAAGAAGTGATTGCTAGCCGAGTGCTTTCCGTGGCGCTTGCGGCAATTGTTGTCGCGGCCTGTAGCGGTGGGGGTCAGGAAGAGTTGCAGCAATGGATGAAGGAGGAGACCAAGGATTTTCGTGGTCGAATCCCGCCTCTGCCCAAGGTCAAGCCTTACGAGCCGGTTGCCTATGATGCAGCTGGAATTGTAGATCCCTTCAACCAGCGCAAGATGACCGTCGAGGCCAAGCAGCAGGGGGGAACGGGCTTGCGTCCCGACCTGGACAGGGCGAAAGAGCCTCTGGAAGCCTATCCGCTGGAGTCAATCAAATTCGTGGGTTCTTTGACGAAGAACCGGCAAACCCACGCGATTGTTTCTGTGGACGGGGCCTTGCAGCAGGTCAGGGCAGGAAACTATATGGGCCAGAATTTTGGGGTTATTACGAAAATATCCGAGACGGAGTTGTCCTTGCGTGAGTTGGTGCAAGACCCGTCCGGAGATTGGGTTGAGCGGACAAGCACGCTGCAATTGCAGGCCAAGGAGGGTAAATGATGGGGTTCAATAGAAAATACTTGCTCGCCTTGTTGGGGGGTCTGCTGTTCTCTGGCGCGCTGTTTGCGCAAGATGCCAAGCCGTCTGCGAACGAGATTCAGTCGATCAATGTTGCACAGCAGGGCGGCAGCGTGATGGTCAAGCTATCGCTGAAGGAGCCGCTGAGTGCGGTCCCGGCGAGTTTCAGCGTGGCCAACCCGGCACGACTGGCAATTGACTTTCCGGCGACGGCAAATGCTATCGGCCGTAACAGCCAGACCTTCAACGAAGGTTTGCTGCGCAGCGTGAATCTGGTCCAGACGCCTGAAAAGACGCGCCTGGTGATGAACCTGAATCAGGCCTCGGCATCTGACATCCGGCTTGACGGCAAGGACCTGCTGATCTCCTTGACGGCGGCCGTTGCCGTTGACCCGGTCAAGGGCAAGGTGACTCATTTTGCCGAGGCGAAACCGACCGCGAACCAGCATGCCATCCGTGACATCGGATTCCGTCGTGGCAAGGACGGTGAAGCTCGTGTAATCGTTGAGCTGACCGATGCTTCGACCGGTATCGATATTCGACAGCAAGGCGCGCAGTTGCTGGTCGACTTCGCAAAGACCGCTCTGCCTGACCATCTCAAACGCAAGATGGACGTCACCGATTTCGCCACGCCGGTAACTTCCGTGACCGCTACGCAGCAGGGAGCGGGTGCGCGCTTGTCCATCGTTCCGAAGGGCCTGTGGGAACATAACGCCTATCAGACGGAAAATCAGTTCGTGATCGAGGTCAAGCCGATCATCGAGAATCCGAACAAGCTGGTGCAGGGTAGTCGCGGCGGGTATCAGGGCGAGAAGCTGTCGCTCAATTTCCAGAACGTCGACGTCCGTCGCCTGCTGCAGGTCATTGGTGAATTCACCGGCATGAACATGGTTGTCAGCGACTCTGTCGGCGGCAATTTGACGCTGATTCTGAAGGACGTGCCGTGGGATCAGGCGCTCGACATCATCCTTCAGCAGCGTGGTCTGGACATGCGCAAGAATGGCAACGTAATTCTTGTAGCGCCGCGCGACGAAATTGCCACCAAGGAAAAGCTGGAATTCGAGTCCCGTCAGCAAATCGGCGACCTGGAGCCCGTGCGGACCGAAAGCTTCCAGTTGAATTATCAGAAAGCGGATGCTGTGCAGAAGTTGCTGACCGACCAGAATCAGCGGATGCTCTCGAAGCGCGGCAGTGCCGTCGTCGATGCCCGTACGAACATGTTGTTCGTTCAGGACACGCCCTCGCGCCTCGAAGACGTCCGGGTGTTGATCGCGAAGATCGACGTCCCGGTGCGCCAGGTGCTGATCGAAGCGCGAATTGTCGAAGCGTCGGACAGCTTCAGCAAGGATCTCGGGGTTCGCCTGGGTTGGAACATGGCGAGTAACCAGGCGGCAGCTTTCGACGTGCAGAAATCGGGGCAGTTTGTTGTTGGCGCCGGTCTCGGGACGACCGGTCAGGCCACGACGGGCACCGCCGGTTCGAACATCTCGGTTCCCCTGGGCCAGAACGTCAACTTGCCGGCAAATCCGCGTTCGGGGCAGGCAGGCCAGATGTCCTTCGTGCTCTTCGATAGCGGAAGAAGCCAGTTCCTCAGCCTTGAGGTCAGCGCACTGGAGGCTGACGGTCGCGGCAAGGTTGTCTCCAGTCCCCGTGTCGTCACGGCCGATCAGGTCGAGGCGCTGATCGAGCAGGGCGTCGAAATTCCCTACCAGCAGGCAACGAGTTCCGGGGCTACTTCCGTATCGTTCCGCAAGGCGAATCTGGCGTTGAAAGTGAAGCCCCAAATCACGCCGGACGGAAAAATCACGATGACCCTCGACGTCAACAAGGATACGCCGAATACCCGCCTGACCACGGGCGCCGGCGTGGCGATCGATACCAAGCACGTCAAGACCGAAGTATTGGTCGAGAACGGTGGAACGGTTGTCATTGGCGGTATCTATCAGCAGGAATCGCGGGAAACGACCAACCGCATACCCTTCTTCGGGGAGTTGCCGTATCTCGGCTGGCTGTTCAAGAACACCCAGAAAACGGACGACAAGACGGAGTTGCTGGTGTTCATCACCCCCAAGATCATCAGTGAAAGCTTGACCGTTCGCTGATCGGAAACCCTGTTTGAGAAAGGCCGGCAATGCCGGCCTTTTCTTTTCCTGCGCTAAAATAGTGCCGTGCAAGCGAAATGCAAAAACATCTATCTCGTCGGCCTCATGGGCGCAGGCAAAACGACCGTCGGTCGGACTTTGGCCAAGCGCCTTGGCTGGCAGTTTTTTGATTCCGACCACGAGATTGCGGAACGAACCGGGGTTTCGATCCCGACGATCTTCGAAATCGAAGGGGAGGCAGGTTTTCGCAAGCGCGAAAGCCTGATGATCGAGGAGCTTGCCGGATTGAACAACATCGTCCTCGCGACGGGCGGAGGCGCGGTACTCGCCGAGCATAATCGCGAATGCCTTAGAAGAAGTGGCCTCGTCGTTTATCTCTGCGCATCCCCCATGCAACTGTTCGAGCGCACCCGGCACGATCGCAATAGACCCTTGCTACAGGTTCCGGATCCGTTGGGGCGATTGAAGGAACTGCTCGCCGAAAGGGGGCCCCTGTACGAAGAGCTGGCGGACATCGTGATCGATGGGAATCGCGGCAACGCCACTTCTGCAATACAGCAGATCATGTGTGAAATGGACAAGCGATGCAGTCATTGAAGGTGGAACTCGGCAGTCGCAGCTATCCGATCCTTGTCGGCCCCGGCTTGCTGGACAGAGCGGAGCTGATCGTCCCGCATCTGCAGCGACGAAAGGTGCTGGTGGTGACCAACACGACAGTTGCGCCGCTATATCTTGCTCGTGTCGTGCAAGCGCTTCAGGGCGCCGGGATCGCCTGCCTATCCTGTGAGCTCCCCGATGGCGAACAGTACAAGGACTGGGTTACGCTCAATCAGATCTTCGATGCCCTCTTGTCGAACCGCTGCGAACGCGGGACGACCCTGATTGCGTTGGGCGGCGGGGTAATCGGCGATATGGGAGGCTTCGCGGCAGCCTGCTATCAGCGTGGTATGCCGTTCATCCAGATTCCGACCACCCTGCTGTCACAGGTCGATTCGTCAGTTGGCGGAAAGACGGCGATCAACCATCCTCTTGGCAAGAACATGATCGGTGCCTTCTACCAGCCGAAGCTGGTCCTCGCCGATACGGACACCCTCGCTACGCTGCCGGATCGGGAGCTCTCTGCAGGGCTGGCAGAGGTGATCAAATACGGACTGATTCGGGATCTGCCATTCCTCGATTGGCTGGAAAGCAACCTGGAGCGGCTTCTCGCGCGCGAACAGGATGCACTCATCCATGCCATCCACCGGTCCTGTGCCAACAAGGCGGAAATCGTCGCGGCCGATGAACGGGAGACTGGCGAGCGAGCCCTGCTCAATCTCGGACACACGTTCGGTCATGCGATCGAAGCCGGTCTCGGATATGGCGAGTGGTTGCATGGCGAGGCGGTGGCTGCCGGAACAATGATGGCAGTGGAGTTGTCGTCTGCAATGGAACTGATTGCCCGCACTGACGTGCAACGGATCGAGCGATTGCTGTTGCGCGCAAAGCTGCCTGTTACCGGCGCTTCGTTGCCGGTCGAACGCTATCTGGATCTCATGCGCCACGACAAGAAGGTCGACGACGGGCGCCTTCGCCTCGTCCTCCTGGAATCAGTGGGGCGCGCATTCATCAGCGACGCGGCGAGCGACAGGCAGATAGCCGCTGCGATCACGGCGCGAATGCCAAAGTGACACCAGGCGCCCGGTATGCCGCCTGTGAAGACCGTTCGCGCGGTCGTCGCCACGAGGAGGCGCGGCCGTCGATGCGCGGGGACTTCCAGCGTGACCGAGATCGCATCGTACATTCGACCGCGTTCCGGCGGCTGGAATACAAAACGCAGGTCTTCGTCAATCACGAAGGCGATCTCTTCCGAACGCGCCTGACGCACAGCATCGAAGTGGCGCAAATCGCGCGTGGTATCTGCCGGGCGCTGGGGTTGAACGAGGATCTCGCTGAAGCTGTGTCTCTGGCCCACGATCTCGGCCATACCCCTTTCGGGCACGCCGGGCAGGATGCGCTGCACGAGTGCATGCGCGAGCACGGTGGGTTCGAACACAATCTGCAGAGCCTGCGGATTGTCGACAAGCTCGAGGAACGCTATGCGGCCTTCAACGGACTGAACCTCTGCTTCGAGACGCGAGAGGGCATCGTCAAGCACTGCTCGCTGGAGAACGCCCGTCAGCTTGGGGATGTCGGTGAGCGCTTCCTCGACGGACGCCAGCCATCGCTGGAGGCCCAGATTTGCAACCTTGCCGACGAAATCGCCTACAACAACCATGATGTCGACGACGGTCTGCGCTCGGGGCTGATCACGCTGGAGCAATTGCGCGAAGTCAAGCTGTTTGCCCGCCATGTTGCGCTGGTCGAAGCCGAATATCCGGAGCTCCGGGATCGTCGCCTGATTCACGAGACGGTCCGCCGCATGATCAACACGCTGGTGTGCGATCTGGTCGAGACGACCGCCGCCAATGTAGCGGTGCATGCCCCCGCCGATATCGAGGCGCTGCGCCATTGTCCGCCGCTGGCGGCGTTTTCGCCCGGACTGGCGGAGGAAAACCGCGAGCTGAAGCGTTTCCTGCGCGTCAACCTCTATCGGCACTATCAGGTGCTGCGCATGACCAACAAGGCGCGCCGCATCATCGGCGACCTCTTTGGCGCCTTCATGGCCGATCCTCGTCTGCTGCCCCCGCAGTACCAGCGCGCCGAGAATCAGCCGCGTTCGGTGGCCGACTATATTGCCGGCATGACCGACCGCTATGCGATGAAGGAACATCGGCGCCTGTTCGCGGTCGGAGAAATCTGACGTCGCTCGCCGGTCCCGTCTCGCGCGCCAGATTGGTGCGCCGCAACACCTTGAACCCGCACGGGTTTCCCTGTATATTCCGCAGTCGCCCTAAATTTTCGCAAGCCGGCACCGCGCCGGCTTTTTTGACGTCTGGCGCGTCTTTCAATGCCGCGCCACGCCTTGTTTTTAGAGGAACCAAGCGTGATGGAAAACGCTGTGCAGCAGGCAGTACCTGACCGGCAGGGTCTGTACGACCCGGCCAACGAACACGACGCCTGTGGCGTGGGTTTCGTTGCCCACGTCAAAGGCCAGAAAAGCCACTCGATCGTCGAGCAGGGCCTGCTGATCCTGAAAAACCTGGATCACCGGGGTGCCGTCGGCGCTGACCCGCTGATGGGTGACGGTGCCGGCCTGCTGATCCAGATTCCCGACCAGTTCTTCCGCGAGGAAATGGGCAAGCAGGGCGTCAACCTGCCGCCGGCCGGCGAGTACGGCGTCGGCATGTGCTTCCTGCCGCAGGAAGCCGCCAGCCGCGTCGCCTGCGAAGAAGAGATCGAGCGCTCGGTCAAGGCCGAGGGCCAGGTCGTCCTCGGCTGGCGCGACGTGCCGGTATCGCGCTCGATGCCGATGTCGCCGACGGTCAAGGCGGCCGAGCCGGTCATCCGCCAGATCTTCGTCGGTCGCGGCCCGGACGTCTTCGTCACCGATGCGCTGGAGCGCAAGCTCTACGTCATCCGCCGCCACTCGGCGAATGCCATCAAGTCGCTCAAGCTGGCTCACAGCAAGGAGTTCTACGTCACCTCCTTCTCGGCGCGCACCATCGTCTACAAGGGGCTGCTGCTGGCCGACCAGGTCGGCGAGTACTTCCTCGACCTGCAGGACGCCCGCTGCACCTCGGCGCTGGCGCTCGTGCACCAGCGTTTCTCGACCAACACCTTCCCGAGCTGGCATCTCGCTCACCCGTTCCGCATGATTGCGCACAACGGCGAGATCAACACGCTGCAGGGCAACGTCAACTGGTTCAAGGCGCGTGAGAAGGCGATCTCGTCGCCGATCCTCGGTGACGACCTCGACAAGATCTGGCCGCTGCACTACCCCGGCCAGTCCGACTCGGCCTCGTTCGACAACGCGCTCGAACTGCTGGTCATGGGCGGCTACTCGATGGCCCAAGCGATGATGCTGATGATCCCGGAAGCTTGGGAAAAGCACTCGACCATGGACGAGAAGCGCCGTGCCTTCTATGAATACCATGCCGCGATGATGGAGCCGTGGGACGGCCCCGCCGCGGTGGCCTTCACCGACGGCCGCCAGATCGGCGCCACGCTCGACCGCAACGGCCTGCGTCCGGCGCGCTA
>DAORCC010000019.1:0-22989 GCA_035345235.1 Azospira sp. | reverse complement strand
TCGATGCTGGTCCACTTCTTCCAGTCATCCAGCCATTCCGGGCGCGAGTCGCCCATGCCGCTGGCGATGATGGTTTCCGGGTTGGCGGCGATGACGGCTTCGACGGTCACCGTCGGCGCCATCTGTTCCAGCTTGCCGAAGACGTTGTCGCCGCCGCACAGGCGGATGGCGTCGGAGATGATCTGGTTCTTGCCCACCGTCATCAGCGGCTGCTTCCAGATCTGGTAGAAGGTGCGCACCGTGGCCTTGCCCGTGTATTGCGTGCGCAGCGCGGCGAGCTTGTCGCGGTAGCGTTTGGCTTCGGCACTGGCGGTGGCGCTCGTTCCGGCCAGCGTGCCGAGGCGTTCGATCTCGCTGGCGACGTCCTCGATGCGGTTCGGCTGCGAGATGTACATCGTGTAGCCGAGGCTGCGGAACTTGTCGAGGTGCGCTGCAGCGTTGCCGCTCTGCCAGCCGACGATCAGATCCGGCTTCAGTGCCGCCACGGTTTCCATATCGAAGCGCGAATAGCCGCCGACACGCGGGATCTTCTTCGCTGCCTCAGGGTAGTCGCTGTAGTCGACCGTGCCGACGATGCGGTCGCCGGCACCGGCGGCGAACAGCGTCTCGGTCATGTGTGGGGCGAGGCTGACGATGCGCTTCGCCGGCTGGGCGAGCTTCACCGTGTTGCCGATGTCGTCCTTGACGCTGACTTCTGCGCGGGCTTCAACAGCAGTGATGGCGAGGCTGGCGGCACAGAGAAGGGGGGCGGTGGCGCGCCATGTTGCACGGCAGAGAGGGAGTTCGTTCGTCTTCATGTTGATCGGGGGCGGTGGGCAGCTGAGGCGTAAGCGCGGGACATCAGGCTTGTATCTGGACCCCGGCTTTCGCCGGGTTGACGGCGGCGGGGGGCCATTCGCGCAGGGCGTGTGCGAGGCGCTGCCATTCGGGTTCGCTGCCGGGCAGGCCGATGCGGATGCCCGAAACATCGGCGAACAGTCGAACGAGGATGCCGCGGGCGGCGAGGAAATCGTGCAGCGTTTGCGCCTGCGCGGTTGGCAGCCAGCAGAACAGGAACGTGCTCTGTACCTCGCCGAGCGGCGCGAACAAGGTACGCAATCGTTCGCTGTCGGCGGCGAGCCGGGTACGCGCCGCCGCCTGCCACTCGCGGTCGGCCAGCGCGCCCTGCGCAACGACGCGCGACGGGCCGCTGACGGCCCACGGGCCCAGCACGTCGACCATCTGCATGAGCAGCTCGCGGCGCGCGAGGATGAAGCCGACACGCGCCCCGGCGAGGCCGAAGAACTTGCCGAGCGAGCGCAGCACGATCAGGTTGGGCGCGTCCTTCGTGCCGGCAAAGGGCGCGACGCAGTTCTCCGGATCGACGTCGGCGAAGGCTTCGTCGACGACCAGCGTGCCGCCGCGCTTCTTCAGTTGCGCCGCGGCGTCGAGCAGCGCGTCTCGCGGGTAGGCGCGGCCGGTCGGGTTGTTCGGGTTGCACAGCAGCACGTTGGGCGCCATCGCCGTCAGCGCGCGCACGAGGTTGGCACCGGCGAGTCGCCGCACCTTGTGGCCGGCGCGTTCCCAGGCATGCGGGTGTTCGGCGTAAAGCGGCGCCGGCATGACCACCGCGGCACGCGGCAGCAGGGTGGGCAGGCACTGGATCGCCGCCTGCGAACCGGCCAGCGGCAGCAGGTTGACGTTGCCGTAATAGGCGGCGGCCGTTTCTTCCAGCCCGTCGTTGTCTTCCGGCAAGCGGCGCCAGCAGTCGGCCGGCAGCGGCGGCACCGGCCAGCCCTGCGGGTTGATGCCGGTCGACAGATCCAGCCAGTCGGCGAGCGGGATGCCCCACTGCGCGGCGGCGAGGCGCAGGCGTCCGCCGTGTTCAAGCATGGGGCGCTCCGGGCAGGAAGAGTGCCGCAAGCAGGCCGAGCACCAGCGCCGAAATGAGCCACAGGCGCATCCCGCGGCGCACGAGTGCCAGCGCACGCGCGATGTCGAGCGCCTGCGGCGCGCGGCCCTCGCCGAGCGTCGGCCGTACTTCGAGCTGGCCGTGGTAGATCGCCGCGCCGCCGAGGGACACCTGCAGCGCGCCGGCGCCGGCGGCCATCACCGGCCCGGCGTTCGGGCTGTCCCACTGCGGGGCCTGCTTGCGCCAGCAGGCGAGCGCCCGCGACGTCTTGCCGAAGAGCGCGTAGGTCAGTGCAGTGAGGCGCGCCGGGAAATAGTTGAGCACGTCGTCGAGGCGCGCGGCGGCGGCACCGAAATAGAAGAAGCGTTCGTTGCGGTAGCCCCACATCGCGTCGAGCGTGTTAGCCAGCCGGAAGAGCAGGGCCCCGGGGCCACCGAGCAGGAAGAACCAGAACAGCGCACCGAAGACGGCGTCGTTGCCGTTCTCGAGCAGCGATTCGACGGCGGCCTTGGCAACGCCCGTTTCGTCCAGCGCCGAGGTGTCGCGTGAGACCATCCAGCCGACGTGCTCGCGCGCCGCGGCAAGGTTGCCGGCGGCAAGATCGTCGGCAACGCGCTCACCGTGCTCCTCCAGCGCCCGGCCGCCGAGCGCGAAGCAGAGCAGCAGCGGATGCAGCAGCCAGCCGAGCGGCAGCGTGCACAGAAAGCCGGCGAGCAGCACCGGCGGCAGCACGACGAGGCTCCAGGCGATCAGGCCGGCGACTCGGGAGCCGCCGTTCAGGTTCGCCAGCCGCTCGACATAACCGGCGACGCGCCCGAAGCCGACCAGCGGGTGCCACTGCTTCGGTTCGCCGAGCAGGCGATCGAGCGTGGCGCCGGCCATGGCGAAGAGCGGCAACAGGAGCGGGGCGGGTAAGGACACGGGGCAGGCGAGGAAAGCGGGGACGGGAGGGGCGCATTTTACCGCGCCGCGGCATGCGAAAATGCGGACTTTCGTTGCGACGGCATGCCGCCCCACCCGATGGCCACTTCTTCCTCCAGACGAACCCCGACCCTGATGGTGCAGGGCTGCACCTCCGATGCCGGCAAGAGCACGCTGGTGGCGGCGCTGTGCCGCATCCTGAAGCGCCGCGGCGTGCATGTGGCGCCATTCAAGCCGCAGAACATGGCGCTCAACTCGGCCGTCACCGTCGATGGCGGCGAGATCGGCCGCGCGCAGGCGCTGCAGGCGCTGGCTGCCGGCCTCGAACCGCATACCGACTTCAACCCGGTGCTGCTGAAGCCGAACACCGACAAGCGGGCGCAGGTGATCATCCACGGCAAGGCGCTCAGCAATCTCGATGCCGTCGCCTATCACGAGTACAAGCCGCGGGCGATGAAGGCGGTGCTCGAATCGTATGAACGGCTTTGCGCACAGTACGAGTGCGTGCTGGTCGAGGGCGCCGGCAGCCCGGCCGAGATCAACCTGCGCGACCGCGACATCGCCAACATGGGCTTCGCGGAGGAAGTGGATTGCCCGGTGATCCTCGTCGCCGACATCGACCGCGGTGGCGTCTTCGCACACCTCGTCGGTACGCTCGAACTGCTTTCGCCCTCTGAGCAGGCGCGCGTGAAGGGCTTCGTCATCAACCGCTTCCGCGGCGACATCACGCTGCTCGAATCGGGGCTGGACTGGCTGGAAGCGCGTACCGGCAAACCGGTGATCGGCGTGCTGCCCTACCTGCACGGGCTCTACCTCGATGCCGAGGATGCCTTGCCGCGCGAGGCGGTGCCGAAGGCGGCGACGAAGCTGAAGGTGATCGCCCCGGCTTTCCCGCGCATCTCGAACCACAACGATCTCGACCCGCTGCGCTTCCACCCCGAAGTCGATTTCCGCTTCATCGGCCCTGGCGAGGCGCCCCCACCCGCGGACCTGATCGTGCTGCCGGGATCGAAGGCCGTGCAGGCCGACCTCGCCTGGCTGCGCGCCAATGGCTGGGAACCCGCGTTGCAGCACCACCTGCGCTATGGCGGCAAGCTGATCGGCATCTGCGGCGGTTACCAGATGCTGGGCCGGCAACTGCACGATCCGCTTGGTCTTGAAGGCGTGCCGGGCAGCGTTCCCGGCCTCGGCCTGCTCGACTGCGAGACGGTGCTGGAAAGCGAGAAGCAGCTGAAGAATGTGGGCGGCACACTGCAGTTGCCGGGCAGCCCGGCCGTGCGCGGCTACGAGATCCACATGGGCGTCACTTCCGGCCCGGCGCTTTCACGCCCGGCGGCGACGCTCGACGGGCACGCCGACGGCGCGCAATCGGCCGACGACCGCATCCTCGCCACCTACTGCCACGGCCTCTTCGACGAACCGGCAGCGCTCGCCGCACTGCTCCAGTGGGCCGGCGCCGAAGTGGGCGACACCCGTTTCGACGCTGCCGCGCGACGCGAGGCCGACATCGACCGGCTGGCCGACGCGGTGGATCAGGCGTTCCGGTGGGACAAGCTGGCAGCGCTGCTGCCGAAATAAAACGATCTCAGCGCGGGGCCATCCCGCCACTTCACCGGCGCCGGCAACTACCGGCTGAGATGCTGCAGGACGGTATGCAGGCGTTCGGCGGCGTAGGCGGCTTCCGGATCGTTCTCCGTCAGTCTCAGGATCTCTCCCCAGTTGATGTAGCGATCCAGGCGGGACAGGGCCTTGGCGGTCACCGAATCCATGTTGATCGCCAGCGACAGCGCGTCACCGCTGCCTTCGAGCCGATATTCAAACGAACGCTGCATCTCTTGTCTCCGAGTGGTCGGTCATAAATGGGGGCGGCCGCCCCCGTCGTCATTCTTCGTGGTGAATCCGCTGCATCGCCACCTGGCGCTGGATCTCGCGGAAATCGTTCTCCCGGCCCTGCAGCGCGTAGAGCTTGCGCACCGTGCCGAAAACCTTCTTGGCATCCTCGCCCGACATCAGCTCGCGGGCCTGGCCGTCGGCGAGTTCGCGATCATCGACCGCCAGCGCGGCACGCAGGACGTCGACGCGGGAAACGGTCGGCAGCGGCGAGGCGAGGAGCGCCGGTCGCAGGCCGGCAAACTTCTTCTTTCCCTTGTCCGGCGAGGCCACCGCGAGCAGCGCCGAGAAGCTGGCCTGCTGCGCCAGCTCGAGGTTCATGACTTCCGATTCGCGCATCAGCACGAGCACCTTCTCGGCGGCGATCAGGTCGCCGGCACCGACATGGGTGCGCGCCAGCGTCAGCTGGTCCTCGGTCGATACCGCGCCGGGCATGGTGTCGTTGGCGACGACGTCGGCCATCGCCGCACGTGCCGTCTCGGTGTCACCGTTGAGTTCGGCGGCCTCCGCGAGCAGGCGCTTGCGCAGGTAGTTGCGCGGCGTTTTCTTCGCCACGGCATCGAGCGTCTTCTGCGCTTCTTCGTGCTCACCCTGCGCCATGCAGATGTTGGCCTTGATGTCGGCCGCGTCGAAATACTGGGCGGCGGACGAGACGACCTTCTCGATCTCGGCGCGCGCCTCGGTCAGGCGGTTCTGGTGGTGAAGGGATTTGGCGACACCGGCCCGCGCCCACGGGAACTCGTATTTCTCGAGGATGCCGCGGTAGGCGGCCTCGGCCTGCTCGGCATTGCCGGCGGCAAGGTGTACCTCGGCCTCCTGACGCAGCGCCTCGAAGCGGTAGGCACGGCCGGCATCGGTCTCCTTCTTCGCGGCGAGGATGGCGAGCGCCTTCTCGTATTCCTGCTTGCGTTTCTCGCGATAGAAGCCGGCGAAGAATTCCTTCTTCGCGGCGACCTTCTCCAGCCGCAGCATCAGCTTGTCGGGCGAGAAGGGCTTGATGATGTAGTCGTCCGGCACCAGTTCGACGGCAGCGACGACCTGCTCGTAGGACTGCTCGCCGGTGACCATCATGAAAATCGTTTCGTCCGGCAACAGGTTGAAGCGGCGCAGTTCTTCCAGCAGTTGCTGCCCGGAGCGGCCTTCGCCAAGGATGTAGTCGCAGAGGACGACATCCGGGCAGTTGTTGCGGATCTTGAAGATCGCGTCCTGGTAGCCAGGTGCGAAGTCGACCGAGAAGGCGCCGGCCGTCTGCGCGATGGCGCGCAGGCTTTCGCGGGCCAGCGGCTGGTCATCAACGACGAGGAAGCGCTTGCTCTTGTAGTCGATCGGCATTTCAGTTCCACCCGGCCGGTCCGCAGGAACCGGCCTCCCCAGCAGGGGAAATCAGGCGCCGCAAATCAGGAGGCCGTTTCATCTAGGGCAGCCGCAACTCGAACACGGCGCCCCCGAGCTCGCCGCCGTTGGCAAGGTGCATGCCGCCGCAGCGACCCTGGCGCTCGTGCAGCGAGGCGACACGCTCGGCAACGATGAGGCCGGTGCTGCGCCCGCCCTCCGGGTCGGCATAACCGGGGCCGTCATCCTCGACGCGAAAATGGAGGCCGTCATCATCGTTCCACGCGCTCAGGCGGACCCGGGCACGGGCGTAGCGGCCGGCATTCTGGACGGCGTTGTTGAGGACATCGGTAATCAGGTCGCGATCGAGCGGCCATTCGTCCTGAACGCTGCACGTGTGGGTCAGCGTGATGCCGGCGTGTGCAAGATGCCTGCGCTGGTCGAGCACGACTTCGTCACAGAGATCGGCAACGACGACGGGCACGACGGCCAGCGTCGCGTCGTTGCGCAGCAAGTGATAGGCCGTCAGCGTCCGGGTCAATCGAACGGCCGCCGTTTCAATTGCGTAGCGCGCCTCGGAGAGGTCGATGCCGTGCTTCGCCTCGGCTTCGGCAATCTGCGATTCGGCGTAGAACAGCTGGTTCTTGGTGTCGTGCACGCCGGAGGCGAGCACGTCGAGCAGGCGATGCATGGACTCCCTCCCGTCGTTTTCCGGCAGCTTACCGCTACTTGAGCACGAGCGGCAGCCCGGCGGCAACGAGCGTGACGCGATCGCAGACGGACGCGACCTGCTGGTTCAGCCGGCCCTGCTCGTCGGCGAAGCAGCGCGAAACCGGGTGCATCGGCACGATCCCCCAGCCGACCTCGTTCGAGACCAGCGTGATCCAGCCCGGCAGCTGTGGCAGCGTCTCGATCAGCGCCGCGGTCTCGCCGGCCAGCAGCGGACAGTCGACGGCCTGCCCGGCCTCGGCCTGCGCGGCGGCCTTGCCGGCGAAGAGGAGATTGGACAGCCACAGGGTCAGGCAATCGACGACCAGACAGACATCCTTCGCGGCATTGGCGCGCAGGGCCTCGGCAAGCCGGACAGGCGCCTCGACCAGCCCCCAGTCGGCCGGGCGCCGGGCACGGTGATGGGCGATGCGCCGCTCCATCTCGGCGTCGCGCACTTCGGCCGTGGCGACATAGATGACGCGCAGCCCGGAGCCGGCTGCGTGTTTTTCCGCGAGTGCGCTCTTGCCCGAACGGGCGCCACCGATGACGAGTTCTTTCATGGGTCAAAAATAGCACAGGAGGGCGCCGGTATAATGGCCGCTCGCCTTTTCCTGGCTTCAGCCGGACCTCAAGAGCCCACGATGAGTTTCCATATTTCCCGACCCGACCGCAGTCTCGCCACCGCCCTGCAGCACAAGATCGACCAGAAGACGAAGCCGCCCGGCGCCCTCGGCGGACTGGAGCGACTGGCACTGCAGATCGGCCTCGTGCAGCAGACGCTGTCGCCGTCGCTCGACCGTCCGACCATTGCCGTCTTCGCCGGGGACCATGGTGCCGCGATAGCCGGCGTCTCTGCCTTCCCGCAGGACGTGACCTGGCAGATGGTCGAGAATTTCCTCGCCGGCGGCGCGGCCATCAACGTCTTTGCACGCGCCAACGGCCTCGGGCTGAGGGTCGTCGATGCCGGTGTTGCGCATGATTTCGGCGCAAGGGAAGGGTTGGTCGACGCCAAGGTAGCGCCCGGTACGCGCAACTACATCGACGAAGCAGCCATGACGCCGGCCGAGCGCGACACCGCCATCGCCCGTGGCGCAGCGCTGGCCCGGGACCTGGCCGGCACCGGCTGCAGGGCCCTCGGTTTCGGCGAGATGGGCATCGGCAATACCGCTGCCGCCTCGCTGATCACGCACCACCTGACCGCGACGCCGCTCGCCGATTGCATCGGCCGCGGTACCGGACTCGACGACCCCGGCCTCGCCCGCAAGCGCGCGCTGCTCGCGCAGGCAGCCGCACGTGCCGGCCTGCCGGCCCGCAGCGACGGCGGAAGCGAACATGCGCAGGCAGTGCTCGCCGAATTCGGCGGCTTCGAGATCGCCATGATGGCCGGCGCCATGCTTGGCGCTGCGGAGTCCGGAATGCTGCTGCTGATCGACGGCTTCATCGTCGGCGCCGCGCTCCTCGTCGCGGCACGCATCGAGCCGGCGATCGTCGACTACGCGGTGTTCTGCCATCGCTCGGCTGAACCGGGCCATCAGGCGCAACTGAAGGCCTTCGACGCCGAGCCGCTGATCGATCTCGGCCTGCGCCTCGGCGAGGGCACCGGTGCGGCGCTGGCCTGGCCGCTGATCCGCGCTGCCGCCGCCTTCCTCAACGAAATGGCCAGCTTCGAGTCGGCCGGCGTCGCCGAAAAAAACTGAGATGAGCGCATGGCGCCGCGAGGCCGAATACTTCTTCGGCGCAATCCGTTTCTTCACGCGGCTGCCGGTCCCAGCCTGGGTCGGGCATTCGCCTGAAGCGCTCAATCACTCGGCACGCTACTTCCCGCTGGTCGGCATCGTCGTCGGGCTAATCGGCGCGCTCGTGTTTGCCGCGGCCTCGTTCCTGCTGCCGAAAACGCTCGCCGTGCTCTTCGCGATGGCGGCTACGATTCATGTCACCGGCGCCTTCCACGAAGACGGCTGGGCCGACATGGTCGATGGCTTCGGCGGCGGCTGGACGCGTGAACGTGCGCTGGAAATCATGAAGGATTCGCGCATCGGCAGTTTTGGTGCCGTGGCACTGGTGCTGATGCTGCTCGGCAAGTTCGTCGCACTGATCGAACTCGACGCACTGCTCGTCGCCCCCGCACTGATCGCGGGGCATGCCTTCTCTCGCCTCTGCTCGACGACGCTGCTGCATTTCCTCGACTACGCGCGCGAGGAAGGCAAGGCGAAACCGCTGGCGACGCGCATTTCCCTTGGCGAACTGCTCTGCGCGACGGCCTTCGGCTGCGTCGCGCTGCTCATGCTGCCACCGACGGCCGCAGTCTGCGGCGTCGCTTTCGCACTCGCCGCCACGGCAGCACTCGCCACCAAGATCCACGGGCGCCTCGGCGGCTACACGGGTGACTGCCTCGGCGCGACCCAGCAGCTCGCCGAACTCGCCTTCTACACCGGACTGCTGTGCAGGTTTTCCTGATCCGCCACCCGCGGCCGCAGATCGCCGACGGCATCTGCTATGGCCGGCTCGACATGCCGGCGCACGACATCGACGCCACGGCAGCGACGCTGCGCACGCAACTCCCGCCCGGCCTGCCGGTGATCAGCAGCCCGCTCCTCCGCTGTCGCGAGCTAGCCGAAGCGCTGCACCCGTCGCCGCGCTTCGAGGCACGGCTGGTCGAAATGCATTTCGGGGAATGGGAAGGGCTGGCGTGGGACGCGATAGCGCGCGACGCATTCGATGCCTGGGCCGCCGACCTGCTTCACCGTGCACCGCCCGGCGGTGAATCGGCGGCAATGTTGCAGGCACGCGCCGTCGCCTGCCTCGATGCGCTGGCGGCAGAGGGAATCTCTGCCTGCATCGTAGTCACTCACGCCGGCGTCTTCCGGGCGCTGGCCGGCCACGTGCAGGGCCTGTCCGTGGACGACTGGGTGCAACTGAAATTCGACTACGGCCAATGCACGCAGCTCATGTGGCCTTCAACAGGCTGAGGCGCGCCACGACCATCGCGCCGGACGATGCACGGTTGCCGCGATTCCCGCACCGTGATAAATAGCCTCCGAACTGTTTTTCGTACCGATTCATGTCATGCCAAAACATCACCCGACGCGTGTCTTCGACGCCGTGATGCCTCGCTATGCCGCAGAGTTTCAGTGCACCGGAAGCGCCTGCGAGGATACCTGTTGTTCCGGCTGGAAAATCACGGTTGATGCCCCCACGCTGAAAGCCTATGGCGGCGTCACCCATCCGCAGCTCGCCGACCGCCTCAAGCGCTGCGTCACCCCCGTTCCAAAACAGGAACGGCGGGCGGGCGGCGATCCGGCGCAGCTCGAACTGGACCCCGCCAGTCAATGCTGCGCTTTTCTGGAGCAGGGCCTGTGCGCCATTCACCGCGACCTGGGCGAGGACTACCTGTCGAACACATGCTGGTCGTTTCCGCGACACGCGCGCGAACTTGCCGGGCAGGTCGAATATGTCCTCGACCTCGGTTGTCCGGAGGCCGCGAGGAAAGCGCTGCTCGCCGAAACCGCACTGGAACTGATCGAATCGCCGGTCACCCTACGCCCCGTCGCGCTGGCGAAACTGGTACCGCAGGCAGGGCTCTCCCTGCTCCAGGTCAACGAGATCCGCGGGTTCTGTTTCCAGTTGATGCAGATTGGGGATCTGCTGCCCTGGCAACGCCTCGTGCTGGTGGGTCACCTCTGCCACCAGCTTGAGCTGCTGATCGGGGAACGGGCGTCGCTCGACATCGACGCATTCCTGGGTGATGTCGTGCGGCAGGTGGAAAGCGGATCGATGCTGGAAATACTCGCCAGTTCGACCAGCAATTTCGGTCAGCAGGCACCGCTCTTCTTCAAGCTCTGGCAAGGACAGGCAGAGCGAAAGAACTCGCGCATCCAGGAACTGATCCAGAACGCCGTTGCCACAGGCCTGGGCGTCGATTCGATCAAGACCGAACCGCCCGATTGGGGCGTGGTGATTCGGCACTATGGCGCGGGGCTGAAGCGGCTGGACGATGCACTCGTGCATGCCCCGTCGCTGCTCGACAACTGGCTCCACAACGAAATGTTCCGCGAGATGTTCCCTTTTGGCGCGGCCTCGCCCTATTGCCATTTTCTGGGATTGATCGCGCGCTTCGGCTTGCTTCGCCTGATGCTGGCAGGCGTCTGCAATGCCGGCGGCGAGACGGATGCAGCAATGCTGGCCAGAACCACCCAGGTCTGCAGCCGGCTCTACCCGAACCCCTCCTTCAGCACCAAAGCCGCGCAGGCACTGAGCGTGCTCGGTTTCGACGAGCCGCAACGCTTTGCTGAACTGTTGCGCGTCTGACACCGCATCGCGACTGAGGGCCGGATGCACCAGGTTGGCGTACCGGCAAGCTTCGAGCCGGAGAACTAGTGAGCCTGATCCCAGTTGGGGCCGACGCCGACCTCGACCACCAGCGGCACGCGCAGCTTCGCCACCTGCGTCATCAGCCGCGGCAGCTCCAGACGGATTTCGGCAAGTTCGGCATCCGGCACTTCCAGCACCAGTTCGTCGTGCACCTGCAGGACGAGCTTCGTTGCCATCCGCTTTTCATCCAGCCAGCGCTGCACGGCGATCATCGCCAGCTTGATCAGGTCGGCGGCGGTACCCTGCATCGGCGCGTTGATCGCGGCGCGCTCGGCGCCCTGGCGGCGGCCGACCTGGCTGGCGCGGATGTCCGGCAGCCACAGGCGGCGTCCGAACACTGTCTCGACATAGCCATCGCGCTTCGCCTGGTTGCGCGTTTCTTCCATGTAGCGGGCGACGCCGGGATAGCGGGCGAAATAGCGCTCGATATAAGCCTGCGCGGCGCTGCGTTCGAGATCGAGCTGGCGCGCGAGACCGAAGGCGCTCATGCCGTAGATGAGGCCGAAGTTGATGACCTTCGCGACGCGACGCTGGTCGGGGCCGACCTCGAGCGGTGTGACGCCGAAGATCTCGGCGGCGGTGGCGCGGTGCACGTCCTCACCGGCGGCGAAGGCCTCCAGCAGGCGCGGGTCTTCCGAGAGGTGCGCCATGATGCGCAGTTCGATCTGCGAGTAGTCGGCGGAGACGATGCTGCTGCCGGCCGGCGCGACGAAGGCGGCGCGGATGCGGCGGCCCTCGGCGGTACGTACCGGGATGTTCTGCAGGTTGGGCTCGGAACTGGCGAGGCGGCCGGTGATGACGCTGGCCTGCGAGAAGCTGGTATGCACGCGGCCGGTCTCCGTGTTGATCATGCGCGGCAGCTTGTCGGTGTAGGTACTCTTCAGCTTGGAGAGGGTGCGCGTTTCGAGCAGCACCTTCGGCAACGGGTAGTCGAGCGCCAGTTCGGAGAGCACTTCCTCGTCCGTCGAGGGGCCGCCCGACGGCGTCTTCTTCTGCACCGGCAGGCCGAGCTTGGAGAAGAGAATGTCGGCGAGCTGCTTCGGCGAATTCAGGTTGAAGGGCTGGCCGGCCAGTTCGTGGGCCTTGTTCTCGAGCGCGATCAGCGCCGTGCCGAGCTCATGGCTCTGCTGTCCGAGCAGCGTGCTGTCGACGAGGATGCCGTTCCTTTCCATGCGCCAGATAACTTCACGCGCGGGCATTTCGATCTCGCGATAGATGCGTTTCAGGCCCGCCTCGGCGTCGATACGCGGCAGCAGCGCCGCGTGCACGCGCAGCGTGACGTCGGAATCCTCGGCCGAATACTCGCCGGCGCGTTCGATGTCGACCTGCTCGAAGCCGATCTGCCTTGCGCCCTTGCCGCACAGCGCCTCGTAGGAAATGGTGTCGAGGCCGACATGGCGCGAGGCGAGCTGGCCGAGGTCGTGCCCCTTGTCCGACTCGAAGACATAGGATTCAAGCAGGGTGTCGTGCGCGATGCCGGCGAGCACGATGCCGTGGTTGGCGAAGACGTGCTGGTCGTATTTGAGATGCTGGCCGAGCTTGGCGTGCTGCGGCGATTCGAGCCACGGCTTGAGCTTTGCCAAGACCTCGTCGCGCGGCAGCTGTGCCGGCACGCCGGCATAGTGGTGGGCGACCGGGATGTAGCAGGCCTCACCCGGCGCAGTGGCGAAAGAGATGCCGACGATGCGTGCGGCAAAGGCATCGAGGCTGGTTGTCTCGGTGTCGACGGCGGTGAGCTCGGCCGCCTCGATCTTCGCCCGCCAGCGCTCGAAGCTCGCCCAGTCGAGTACCGTTTCGTAGGCCGAGCGGTCGGGAGCAAAGAGGGAAGCGCCAGCCGCCGTGGGCGCTACGGCAGCGACCGGAGCGGCAGTTGATGCGATCTCCGTACTGGCACCCGCCTCGTTGCTGAACTCCTTTAACCAGCTCCGCGATTCGATGCGCGTGAACAACGCCACCAGCTTTTCACGCTGCGGCGGCTGCGCCACCAGCGACTGCGGCGTCATTGCCAGCGGCAGGTCGCAGGCCACCGTCACCAGCTTGCGGCCAAGCGGGAGGAAACCCAGCGCCTGGCGCAGGTTCTCGCCGACCACGCCGCCCACTTCGTCGGCGTGCGCGACCAGGTTATCGAGCGTGCCGTACTGGGTCAGCCATTTCACCGCCGTCTTCGGACCGCACTTGTTAACGCCCGGCACGTTGTCGACGGCGTCGCCCATCAGCGTCAGGTAATCGACGATGCGCTCCGGCGGTACGCCAAACTTCGCCAGAACGCCGGCCTCGTCGAGGCGCTCCTCGCTCATCGTGTTCACCAGCGTCACATGCTTGTCGACCAGTTGCGCGAGATCCTTGTCGCCGGTCGAGATCACCACTTCGATGCCCTGCGCCGCCGCCTGCCGCGCCAGCGTACCGATGACATCGTCGGCCTCGACGCCGGACTCGACGATCAGCGGCCAGCCGAGCGCCGCGATGCATTCGTGCAGGGGTTCGATCTGGCGCGCCAGATCATCCGGCATCGGCGGCCGGTGCGCCTTGTATTCGGGATACCAGTCGTCGCGGAAGGTCTTGCCCTTGGCGTCGAAGACGCAGGCCTTGTAGGCCACGCCGCTTGCCTTGTAGTCGTTTTCCAGCCGGCGTAGCATGTTCAGCACACCGACGATCGCGCCGGTCGGCTCGCCCGCGCTGTTGCGCAGGTCGGGCAGCGCATGAAAAGCGCGATAGAGATACGACGAACCGTCGACGAGCAGCAGCACGGACATAGCGAAGAAGAAAGAAGATGAGCGAAAAGGACAAACTGCCGCCGCTGGTGGACCCCGACAGCCTGACCAAGGCGATCTCGGCGCGTGAATCCTGGCGGATCTTCGGCATTATGGCAGAGTTCGTCGAGGCGACCGAACGGCTGGCGGCGATCCGGCCGGCGGTTTCGATCTTCGGCAGCGCGCGCACAGCGCCGGGTTCGCCCTACTACGAACTGACCGAGCAGATCGCACGAAAGCTCTCGGACTGCGGCTTCTCGGTCATTTCCGGCGGCGGCCCGGGGATCATGGAGGCAGCCAACAAGGGCGCCTTCCACGGCAAGAGTCCTTCGGTCGGCCTCAATATCCAGTTGCCGCACGAACAGCACAGCAACGGTTATCAGGATATTTCGCAGACCTTCCGCCACTTCTTCGCGCGCAAGTACATGTTCGTGAAGTTCGCCAGCGCGTACGTCGTCATGCCCGGCGGTTTCGGCACGCTCGACGAGCTGATGGAGGCGCTGACGCTGGTACAGACCGGCAAGAGCCGCAGGATTCCGATCATCCTCGTCTGCGAACCGTTCTGGCGGGGCCTGGTGGACTGGTTCCGGGAACGGCTGGTCGCCGAGAACATGATCTCGGCCGAGGACATGAACCTGATCCAGGTGCTCGACACCCCCGCCGAAGTCGTCGATGCCATCTTCAAGCACTACGAGACCCGCGGCTTTGCCCCCTCGGCCGACGAGCGGGAGATGCTGCTCAACCTGTAATACAATTGCGGCATATGTCCCGGGGACCCCTCATGCGCCACCTTCGCCTCCTGCTCCTGCCGCTGGCCTTCGCTGCCGGTACCGCCCTTGCCCAGGCCGGCAAGCCTGCCGACCTGCAGCCGCTGCCGGCCGTGCCGCCCCCGCCGCCGGAAATCGTGCCTTTCGACGATGCCCTCGAGCCGCAGGTGACGATCCGCAAGCGCGAAGGCGATACCGTCGAGGAATACCGCCGCGACGGCCGCCTCTACATGATCAAGGTGACGCCGCCGCACGGCGTGCCGTACTACCTTGTCGATACCGAAGGCGACGGCAACTTCAACCGCATGGAAACGCTGGACAACAAGGTCCGCGTGCCCATGTGGATCATCAAGACCTTCTGACCCCGACTGCAGCCGGCCGGCCTGACCGCCGGCTGCGCTCCCCGCCCCGCCTTCCCCGTCGTGTCCGTTTTCACCCCGGTTTCGCCCGCGCAGCTCGCTGAGTGGCTGCATCGCTACGACCTCGGCGAATTGCTCGCGCTGCAGGGGATCAGCGAAGGCGTGCAGAACTCGAACTTCTTCGTCGACACAGGGCGCGCACGGCATGTCCTGACGCTGTTCGAGAAGGTCGATACCGCCCTGCTGCCCTTCTATCTCGACCTGATGGCGCATCTCGCGGACCACGGCACTCCCTGCCCTGCGCCGCGCCCGGCACGCGACGGCAGCCTGCTCGGCACGCTCAACGGCCGCCCCGCTGCATTGTTTTCGCGCCTCTCCGGCGCTTCGGTCCTGAACCCGACGAGCGCGCACTGTGCAGCGATCGGTCGTGCCATGGCGCAGCTTCATCTTGCCGGCAGCGATTTTCCGGCGCCGCCGCATCCGCGCGGCCCCGACTGGATCGCCACCACGGCCGCACGCGTCATGCCTTTCCTGTCGGCAGGCGATGCGGCGATGCTCGCCGCCGAGCTGGCCTGCCAGCGGGAGCATACGGCGACACTGCCCGGCGGGGTGATCCATGCCGATCTATTTCGCGACAACGTGCTGTTCACCGACGACAGCAAGCCGCATATCGGGGGGCTGCTCGACTTCTATTTCGCCGGGCGGGGCGACTGGCTGTTCGATCTCGCGATCGTCGCCAACGACTGGTGCGGCGACGCCGATGCGACGCTCGACCGTGCACGCACGGCCGCCCTGCTCTCGGCCTATGCCGAAGTGCGTCCGTTCAATGCCACAGAACACGCCGCCTGGCCGTGGCAGCTGCGGGCTGCGGCACTGCGCTTCTGGCTGTCGCGACTGGAAGATTTCCATTGTCCGCAGCCGGGCGAGGATGTCACGGTGCGCGACCCCGTCGTCTATCGCCGCATCCTCGCGCAGCGCATCACCGGGAATGAAACAGCGCTATCCTTGGCGTCGCTGCTGGCCTGAGCTAGCATTCCCGCAAATCACCCGAGGACCCGCCATGGACCCGTTTCCGCTGACCCCTGCCAGTTTCTCCGGCCAGGCCCGCGTCGCACCACCGGACGCCGCCTTCAACTGGCTGCGCCAGGGCTGGGCGAGCTTCGTCGCCAATCCGGGATTGTGGCTGGCAATGGCGGTCCTGCTGCTGGTCATCTTCCTCGGCCTGCAGATCGTGCCGCTGATCGGCACGCTGGCCGCCAACCTGATGATGCCGGTGCTCACCGCCGGCATGCTGCATGCCGTGCGCCGGCTCTCCGACGAGGGCAGTTTCGAGATCGGCGACCTCTTCACCGGTTTCCGCCGCAATACCGGGCCGCTGATCATCGTCGGCGTGCTCTACATGGCCGGCTGGCTGATCATCGCGCTCATCGTCATGGTCCTGATCGGCGGCAGCATGGCCGGCGGCATCGTCTTCGGCGCCGCAGGGCAGCCGGCGATGGGCGCCGGCATCGGCTTCGGCGGCGTGTTCCTCGCCGGATTGCTGACGCTGTTGCTCGGCGCGCCGCTGCTGATGGCGGTCTGGTTTGCGCCGGCACTCGTCTATTTCAACGGACTGCAGCCGGTCGCCGCGCTCAAGGCCAGCTTTGATGCCTGCCTGAAGAACTGGCTGGTCATGACGATCTTCGGCCTGATCACGCTGGTCCTCTGTTTCTTCGCGGCACTGCCGATGGGGCTCGGCTTCCTGGTATTGCTGCCGGTACTCTACGGCGCACTCTACGCGTCCTATCGCGACATCTTCCTCGGCTGACCCGCATGCAAGCGAAGAAACTCACGGCGGGCGATGGCTGGCGCTGGCTCGGCGGCGGTTTCGCGTTGTTCCGCAAGAATCCGCCGATGCTGACGCTGGTCATCATGGCCTACTGGCTGACGCTGGCAATGACCAACATCATCCCGCTGCTCGGCCCGGTCATCGCGACGCTCGCCATCCCGGCCTTCTCGGTCAGCCTGATGAACGCCGTACGCAAGCTCGACAACGGGCAGCCACTCGAGTTGCCGATCCTCTTTTCCGGCTTCCGCAAGGAACTGAAGACGCTGATCGTTCTCGGCGGGCTCTATCTCGCCACCTCGCTGACCGCGCTCGGCGCCTCGGCACTGGCCGACGGCGGCCTGTTCCTGCAGACGATGATCGGCAGCTACAAGCCGAGTCCGGAAGAGCTGGCGAGCGGTGAATTCCTGGCCGCCGCGCAGATTGCGCTGATCCTGATGGCGCCGGTGATCATGGCCTGGTGGTACGCCCCGGTACTTGTCGCCTGGCATGGCTTCTCGGCCGGCAAGGCGCTCTTTTTCAGCCTCTTCGCCTGCCTGCGCAACTGGCGCGCCTTCTTCGCCTACACCGCCTGTGCGCTGTTTTTCGGCGGCATCCTGCCCGGCATCCTGCTGGGCGTGCTGGTGGCCATCGTTCCCGGCGCCGCCTCGGTGGCGTCGACGCTGTTCATGCTGCCGCTGATGTTCGTGCTGGCACCGACGCTGGTCGCAAGTTTCTACGTCAGCTACCGCGACGTGTTCACCGACAGCGAACTTGCGGTCGTCACCGACGAAGCGGGTGACACGTTCCCCCCGCCGCCGCCCGAGGACCATGCCTGAGTCCGCAGGGAACGATGCGCCGCTCGGTATTTTCGGCGGCACCTTCGATCCGGTTCATTTCGGCCACCTGCGACTTGCCGGGGAGGCCATTGCACAGCTCGGCCTGTCCGGCGTGCGCTGGATCCCGGCCGGCCAGCCGCGGCATCGCGAACCGCCTCGGGTCGCCGCCGTCGACCGCCTGCAAATGGTCCGTCTCGCACTTGCCGGTGACCCACGCTTCAGCGTCGACGCAGCAGAGGTCGAGAGCGGCGAGGCAAGCTATACGGTCCCGACGCTGGAACGGCTGCGCGCCGAGTTCGGGCCCCGGCGGTCGTTGGTGCTGCTGCTCGGCGCCGACGCCTATGCCGGCCTGCCCACGTGGCACCACTGGCGCGAGCTGTTTTCACTGGCCCATATCGCTGTCACGCTTCGCCCCGGCCATGCACTCGCCGGGCTCCCGTCGGTACTGGCGGCAGAACACGGGCGCCGGCTGTTGTCGACGCCCGCCATGCTGGCGCAGGCGCCGGCCGGCGGCATCATCACCTTTGCAATGACCCCGCTCGATGTCTCGGCAACACAGATTCGCACGGTGCTGGCCGCAGCGGGTCACACCGCTCGCGCCGCACGCGTTTCCCATTTGCTGCCGCAGGCGGTGATCGACTATATTGACGACAGACACCTCTACCAAAACACCACTACCCCCACTGACTCCAACGATGGATCTTAAAAAGCTTCAGAAACTGGTTGTATCCGCCCTCGAGGACATCAAGGGCCGCGACATCGAAGTCCTCAACACCACCAAGCTCACCTCCCTGTTCGACCGCATCGTCATCGCCACCGGCGATTCCAATCGCCAGGTGAAGGCGCTCGCCCGCAACGTCCAGGAGAAGGTGAGCGAAGCCGGCGGCGAGGTCATTTCGATCGAAGGCGAAGAGAACGGTGAATGGGTGCTGGTGGACCTCGGCGACATCGTCGTGCACGTCATGCAGCCGGCGGTTCGGATCCACTACAACCTCGAGGAACTTTGGGCGGCACGGCCGGCCAGCCGGCGCAAGGCCGTGGCCGACGACGAAGAACCTGCGTCGTCATGAAGTTGCTGATCGCCGCTGTCGGCCACAAGATGCCGGACTGGGTGGCGGCGGGCTGCAACGAATACATCAAGCGCATGCCGCGCGAACTGCCGATGAGCGTCGTCGAGATCAAGCCGGAACCCCGGGGCAGCAAGACGCGTGAGCAGCTGACGGCCGCCGAGAAGGCGCGCATCGCACCCGCCATTGCCGGCTGCGGCCGCATCGTCGCACTCGACGAGCGCGGCAAGGACCTGACCACGCAGCAGCTGGCGCAGCGCCTCGAAGCCTGGATGCTGGAAGGCGGCGACACGGCTTTCCTGATCGGTGGCGCCGACGGGCTCGACCCTGAGCTGAAGCAGGGTGCCAACGAAATGATCCGCCTCTCGAGCCTGACGCTGCCGCACGCAATGGCGCGGCTGGTGCTGTGCGAGCAGCTCTACCGTGCGGTGAGCGTGGTCAGAAACCATCCGTATCACCGGGAAGGATAGTCTTGAGCCAGCTGGCGCCCCGTATCCATCTCGCCTCGCGCAGCCCGCGCCGGCGCGAGCTGCTGACGCAGATCGGTGTCGCCTTCGATACGCTGATCTTCCGCGACGGAACGCGCGCCGACAAGGAAACCGATGAAACGCCGCTGAAAAATGAAGATCCGCTCGCCTACGTACAGCGCGTTGCACGCGTCAAGGCCGAGCACGGCTGGCGCTGCGTCGGCTGGCGCCGGCTGCTGGCACAGCCGGTCCTGTCTGCGGACACGACGCTGGAGTTCGAGGGCGAAGTCATCGGCAAACCGCTCAACGCCGCCGATGCGGCACACATCCTGGGCCGCCTGTCCGGCCGCACACACCGCGTCCTGACCGCCGTCGCAATCTGTCTCGATACGCGTATCGAGACCGCACTGTCGATCAGCGAGGTCCGTTTCGCAACGCTATCGGACGCCGACATCCGTCGCTACGTCGACAGCGGCGAACCGATGGACAAGGCCGGTGCCTACGGCATCCAGGGGCGCGCCGGCATCTTCGTCGAGCATCTCGCCGGCAGCTACACCGGCGTCATGGGGCTGCCGCTGCACGAAACCGCCGTGCTGCTCAGGCGTTTCGGCTACCCGGTCTGAGCAGGGCCGCCAGCCGCCCGGCCACCACGCCGGCACCGTTGGCAACGGCAGTTTTTCGCGGCCGGGCCCACAGTTCCTGCAAGACCGACTGCAGATCGCCGGCCGCGAACTGCGCCACCGACAGCTCGGCGCAAACCGCTTCCGCCTGCAACCAGCCGATCAGGGCCTCCTGTTCCGGCCAGTCGTCGCGGCGCAGGTAGAGCAAGGGAACACCCGCCGCCGCGGATTCGACGAACATCCCGTAGCCCGGCTTGGTGACAACGGCGTCCACCGAGGCGAGGAGATCCGAAAAATGCCAGTCGAGATCACCATAGCAGACGACATCCGGCCGCGATAGCGGCAGCGGATCGCGTACCAGCCAGCGGACGCCCTTGACGTGCGGCCACGCCGCGACCGGCAGATCGAAATCAATTCCCCCCATGCCGATCAGCACGATGCGCTCATCCATTGCCCCGATGCGCGCCGCCAGCGCCGCACGGTCGGCGTGCCCCACCCGCGCGACCGGCGGGACTGCGATGGCATTGGAGAGCGTCGGCATCGGCGCAGCGGGAGTGCAGCGCAGGAAAGCATCGGCATTGGCGTAGGCATCCTGTAGCTCGGCGTGGATCGCGCGAGCCCAGGCGGCATCGCCGAACAGGAAGGCAAACTGGTCGGCCCAGTTGAGAGAACACAAGGCCAGCGCCGGAATACCCGCCCGTCTTGCTCCGGCGAGCGGGAGTGCCGAGACGTTGGCGAATACCAGATCGGGCGCCAGTAACGAGAGCATGCCTGCTTCCGCTGCGACCCTGGCCGGCCAGTCGGCATGGAAGGCGCGATAGGCAGCCGACGACGCTTCATGGTCGATGCGCACGGCATCGTGCATCAGGAAACAGAGGTCGCTGGCGGCAGCGACATGCGCAAAGGGATGCGAGATGCGCAGCCGCAAATGGGCGGCCGGCAAGCCGCTACGGATCGTCAGGCGCAGGTCCGGGATCTGCGCCGTCAAGGCTTCCAGCACCGGTGCCGTCTGCGCCAGATGGCCGAAGCCGTGTGCCGAGATATCAACAAAAAGGTGGGGCATGCCGAACCTGGCCAAAAGCTGACGATCATACGCGCCGGTCACCAACGCTGTCCGATGATCCGAATGGACTATGCCCCGTAGTCCGTTCGGATCATTTCGCACACAGCCGCGACGACGTAGACTTGCGCCAAATCTCCTTCAATCCATCCTGGCAAACCGTCATGTCGCTGAAAAACGCCCTCTCCGCCCTTGCCCTCGGCCTCGCCTTTGTTTCTTCGGCCTCGGCAAACACGCTGACCTACCAGGGCGTCACCTTCAACACCTGGGCGATCGACGCCGACTCGATGGGTCTGTCGATCCTCAACGCCCCCAGCGCGACAGGCAACTGGACCGGCGTCAGCTTTCTGAAAGCGTTTGAAGTCAAGGGGATCGGCGACATCACCGGTGCCTCGATCAGCCCGTCGCAGTTCGCGGTCACGGCCGATCACGGCCTGAGCGCAAACATCGGTTGCAGCACGGGCGGCACGCCGGGCGCCTGTTTCAGTGCCAGCACCCCGATTTCGCTGACCTCCAACATGACCTGGACGATCGACTTCACCGGCACGAATCTCAATTTCAGCACGCCGCACCTCAAAGTCCAGTTCCTCACCAACCTGAACGACGACAAGGCAACCGGCAGCATCCTGTCACAAAACATTCCTGCCGTGCCGGAACCCGAGACCTACGCCATGCTGCTCGCCGGTATCGGCATGATGGGCGCCATCGCCCGCCGCCGGAAGTTTCAAGCAGCCTGAGCGGTCTGATCGAAATGAAAACGGGCGCCTCGGCGCCCGTTTTCATTTGGTCCGACGATGCGCCGTTCAGCGCTTCTTCAGTTCCACCAGCGGCACGACATCCGGTATCTCGATGCGCCGGCGATCCGGTTCGACGGCCGCGAGCGGGGAGACTTCCTGCATCGTCGCCAGCGAGCGGCGGGCGAGATCCTGATAGGTCCGCGTACCGTCCGCCTTCCAGGCAATCTCGGCGTCCGAGAGTTCGCGGATCACCTTGGCCGGCGTACCCGCAGCGAGGCTGCGCGGCGGGATCTCGGCACCGGCCTTGACGAAGGCACAGGCGGCAACGATGGCCGATTCGCCGACGACCGCGTTGTCCATGATCACCGCGTTCATCCCGATCAGCGCATTGCGCCCGATGCGGCAGCCGTGCAGCACGGCGCCATGGCCGATGTGCCCGTCCTCCTCGACGACCGTGTCGGTACCGGGGAAGCCGTGCATGACGCAGGTGTCCTGCACGTTGGCGCCACGTTCGATGATCAGCCGGCCGAAATCGCCGCGCAGGCAGGCGGCCGGGCCGATGTAGCACCCGGGACCGACGATCACGTCGCCGATCAGCACCGCCGTCGGGTGCACGTAGGCCGTCGGATCGACGACGGGGACAATGCCGTCGATGGCATAGACGCGCAGCGAAGTCAGCGAATTCATGTGCTCTCCCTTCAAACGAAGCGGGCGACGAAAGCCCCGACCGCCGACGCCGGCAGCGGCGCCCAGACGCGATGGCCGTTGCCCGGCGCAACGCTGATCGCCTGGCCTTCGGCATTTTCCAGGCGGTCGAGCGCCAGTTCGGCATTGCCGGCCGGATGCACCAGCTCCAGCCGGTCACCCACCGCGAAGCGGTTCTTTACGTCGATCGCGGCCAGGCCGCGGGCGGCGTCGAAAGCGACCACATCGCCGACGTAGAGGCTGCGCGCCGACTCGGAGTGGCCGCGCAGGTAGTTCTGGTAATCGGCGTCATGGTGGCGCTGGTAGAAACCGTCGGTGTAACCGCGATTGGCCAGGCCGTCGAGCTGTGCCAGCAGGGCCGGATCAAGCGCACGGCCGGCCACCGCATCGTCGATCGCCTGCCGGTAGGACTGGCAAGTGCGTGCGGCGTAGTACGGCGACTTGGTGCGGCCCTCGATCTTCAGCGAGTCGATGCCCATCGCCACCAGCTTCTGCACGTGCTCGATGGCGCGCAGGTCCTTCGAGTTCATGATGTAGGTGCCGTGCTCGTCTTCCTCGATCGGCATCAGCTCGCCGGGGCGCTCCTTCTCCTCGATCAGCCAGACGTCGCCGCCGGCATCGGGCTTCGCCGGCTGCACCTTGTAATCCCAGCGGCAGCTGTTGGTGCAGGTGCCCTGGTTCGGGTCGCGGTGGTTGAA
>DAORCC010000018.1:4269-23000 GCA_035345235.1 Azospira sp. | reverse complement strand
TCAGCGCAGCTGCATCAGCAGCAGCTGGTTGCCCTGCTGCTTCATCTCGACGCGACCGAGGAAGCTCATGCCGAGCAGGGTGACGGCTGGCGCGTCAGGAAGCGAGGAAACGATGGCGTCGACCTGACGCAGCACGATGCTTCCAACCTGCACGCTGTCGAGCGTCACGACATGTCCGGGGCGCGGGCCTGCCGCCGTCTGCACGGTGATCGGGCGCCCGCCCTGCCAGACGATACCCAGGCGCTCTGCCTCGTTGCGGCTGAGTGCGATACCGGTGGCGCCGGTGTCGACCACGGCGCGTGTCTGACGCCCGTTGATGGCGATCCCGGTCACATAGTGGCCGCGGGCATCTGCCTGCAACAGCGCCATCGGCGCCATCCGCTGGCCGAGCGCCAGTTTCCGGGCGATCCCGTTGGCCTGCACTTCGGCATGCGTCGGCGTCAGCGACAGCAAACGCACGCCTTCCGGCGCATCGTCGCCGGGGCGAAGGGTGCGGATATTGCGCTGCGCGCCCTGTTCGATTTCCAGCTGTGCGTAGTTGGGGCCGATGGCAACGAGCTTGACCCAGACCGCGAAGGCTGGTGTCGCCACCAGAGCCATCAGGATCAAGCCCAGCCCTCGCCGCATCAGTGCTCCTTGCCGTCGACGCGTGGTGCCAGCAGGAAGGGGATGTAGCGCCAGCCGAGCAGGCCGAAGCCTAGCGTCCAGCACGTTGCAGCGAGGTGGATCCACATCGGGTAGCGTTCCGGTGCCAGTTGCGGCACCAGCACGCGTACCACGAAGGCCGCAATCATGAGCCACAGCACGGCTTTGTCGGCGGCACCGAACACCACCTTGCGGCCGGTGTGGCCGTTCGAGATGCGCACGATCATCGCCGGGATGATCAGGCCCATGACGCCGAAGGTGAAGATATGGACCGGCAGCGTGCCGATCCAGTGCATATTAAGGAAGCGGCCGAGTCCGTCGAGCAGCAGTTGCGATACCAGTGCCAGATAGCCGAGGTACATGATGCCGACGTCCAGCCGCCTGACGGCGATCAGCGGCTTCCAGAAACAGAAGCGCGCAATCAACAGCGAAGCCAGCGTCAGCGCCGTCGCCCCGGTGAGGATCGATGGCAGCAGGCTTTCGAAGACCATCGCCAGGGCCAGCAGCTTGATCGCATTGTCGAGTGGAGGGGCGCGCAGGATCTCGACCTGGAACACGCCCTTCATGAATTGCGACAGCGTCCGCTCAAGCATGACGAGGAAGGCGACCCGGAAGAGACCCAGGGTCATGCTCCAGCCGATGGCAAAGGTCGCGGCATCGAGCAGCAGGTACTTGGCGATCAGGAAGAGCGGGAGTGCGACGAGGAAGAAGCGGTTGTCCACCCGGTAGCTGTCGTCCTGACGGTGCGCGATCAGCGTGCGCAGCAGCATGGCCACGATGGTGACGAGAAAGAGGTTGTTGGACAGCAGGAACAGCGGCCGCGACAGGTCGCCGGCGAACCACATTCCGAGTCGCTCCAGCAGCCAGGCGGTCACCAGCACCATCAGTGCCGCGCCGTGATAGCCGCGGATGTGAACCCAGTTCTTGGTGGAGGTGAGCAGAAAGCCTCCGAGCACCGCCCAGCCGAAGCCGAAGAACATCTCGTGGGCGTGCCATTGCGACGGCGAGAATGGCGTTGTCGGAGCAGGCAGCGCGCCGGTGAAGATCAGCGCCCAGACAATGGGCAGCAGGGCGCCGGCGATGCAGGCCAACGAGAAGAAGGGCCGGAAGCCGACCAGCCAGAGAGGGTGCTTCATCGAAAACATGGGGAAATGGCCGCGAACGGTGGCGAAAAACAGCGTGCAGTATAGCTTGGCGGCAGGCCGCCTTCCTTGATCGATGTCAGCCCGGATGCCGCCGGCGAGAAGAGGCCCGAATCGGCCAAGCAAGCTCGCCCGCAATCGCGTAAAATTCGCCCTTCGCGCGGCGCCAGCCGGCGCGAACACGGACAAGGATGACGATGAAGCGCGTTGATGATTTCCGCTTGCGGTTCGGCAAGCAAGAGCTGGTGCCGATCATGATCGGTGGCATGGGGGTCGACATCTCCACCACTGACCTCGCCCTCGAAGCCGCCCGCCTTGGTGGGGTCGGCCACATTTCCGACGCGATGATCAATACCGTCGCCGATCGCCGCTACCAGACGAAGTTCGTCAAGGACAAGCTCAAGCAGTACAAATTCAACGTCGAGAATGCCGACAAGGCGGTGGTCAAGTTCGACCTCGGTACCGTCGAGGAAGCGACCCGCCTGCACGTACGCAGCGCCATGGACCGCAAGCAGGGTGAAGGGATGATCTTCATCAACTGCATGGAAAAGCTGACCATGAATGCGCCGAAGGAGACGCTCAAGGTTCGCCTTACCGCTGCGCTCGACGCCGGTATCGATGGCATCACGCTCGCCGCCGGCCTTCACCTCGGCAGCCTGGCACTGATCGAGGACCACCCGCGCTTCCGCGATGCCAAGATCGGCATCATCGTTTCCTCGGTGCGCGCGCTGCAGCTCTTCCTCAAGAAGAACGCCAAGCTCAATCGCCATCCCGATTACATCGTCGTCGAAGGCCCGCTCGCGGGTGGCCACCTCGGCTTCGGCATGGACTGGGCCGAATACGACCTCGCTACCATTACCGCCGAAGTCATCCACTACCTGCGCGAGGAAAAACTCGATATCCCGGTCATTCCCGCCGGCGGCATCTTCACTGGCAGCGACGCTGCCGGTTTCCTGGAGCAGGGGGCCGCCGCCGTGCAGGTGGCAACGCGCTTTACGGTGGCGAAGGAATGCGGCCTGCCCGAGAAGGTACAGCAGGAGTATTTCAAGGCCGACGAGGATGACATCGAGGTCAACCAGATCTCGCCGACCGGCTACCCGATGCGCATGCTGAAGAATAGCCCGGCCATCGGCAGCGGCATCCGCCCGAACTGCGAGGCCTACGGTTACCTGCTCGACGCCAACGGCAAGTGCGCCTACGTCACGGCCTACAACCGCGAAGTCGAACTGCACCCGGAGGCCCGCCGCGTCTCGGTGATGGACAAGACCTGCCTGTGCACCCACATGCGCAACTTCGACTGCTGGACCTGCGGCCACCTGACGTATCGCCTGAAGGACACGACGGTCAAGCGCGCTGACGGCAGCTACCAGATCCTCAGTGCCGAACACATCTTCCGCGATTACCAGTTCAGCACCGACAACAGGATTGCCCTGCCGGACATTGCGGCCTGAAGATTCCCCCTGAAACCCCGTCGCAAGACGGGGTTTCCGTTTCTGCTCCTACAGCAGTGCCTCGATCGCCTTCCTCATCTCCTCCGGCTTCGTTGCCGGCGCGTAGCGTTCGACGACCTCGCCATCCTTTCCGACGAGGAATTTCGTGAAGTTCCACTTGATGCCCTCCGTGCCGAGTAGGCCCGGCTTTTCTGCTTTCAGGTAGCGGTAGAGCGGGTGGGCGTCATCACCGTTCACATCGATCTTGGCGAACATCGGGAAGCTGACGTTGTAGGTGAGCGCGCAGAAATTGGCGATTTCCGCCGCGTCGCCGGGTTCCTGCGCACCGAACTGGTTGCAGGGGAAGCCGAGAATGACGAGGCCGCGTGGGCCGTATTCCTCGTGAAGTTTCTCCAGTCCCTCGTACTGCGGTGTGAAACCGCACTTGCTGGCGGTGTTGACGATGAGGACGACCTTGCCCTTGTAGTCGGCCAGCGATTGCTCGCGGCCATCGAGGGTAGTGGCGGAAAAGTCGTGGATGCCGGACATGCCTTGTTCTCCTGAGGATGTGTCGTGGTCGCTGGCTTGTTGGACGCGATTCGTGCTGTCGCGTTCAACGCAATTATGCATCTGACGCACATGACCTAGCCATGGGGCTTTGACGATAATTGCGGGATGGCTAACCCTCTCGGAAACAAGCTGAGTCGCATCGTTCGCGACATCGCCTACACCAAAGGCGATGTGCTGATGCAGAAAATTGCGGCTGACAAAGCGATGGAGCAACTTAAGCTGGTTGCTGCTGAATTCAAAACGGCACGTTCGGCCATCCGGCGCTCTGAAGCGCACCTTGTGGCACTGCAGACGGCGCTCGGCGAGCAAACCGACATTGCCACCGATGATATTCGGGCCATACGGCATTGGCCGAAGCTCCCGACAACCGCCTACGGCAAAGTGATCAAGGAACTTGTTCGCTACCTTCAAGAAGCTGGCGAGCCGCGCTCCACCGGAGATATCGTCACCCATCTGGCCACGAAATTCGGCATGCCGATAGGAACCAATCCCGAGCGCGTTGAAACAAGCTGCTCGATCAGGAGAAGGCTTCGCAAGCTTGTCCAGCAAGGGGCTGTTGCCCGGTATCCGGAAGAAACCGTTCTAGACGGTCACTCCGTTGCCTACTGGCATTGGATTGGTGCTCCCTTGGAATAGCAATTCCACCTGCCTGCGGTTGCCATGGCAGTAGTTGATCCAATCCTTCGATAAGCCCGCCCTGCTCACTCGAGAGAACAGGTCGGCCATTTGGGTACGTGTGTCTTTCCGCCGGACATCTTCGCGCCAGGCCGTTTCCGTCGCGTAGTCGAGCATGTATTTCGGCGTGACACGGTGGTAGATGCCGATGCACGCCCGGCGCATCCTGCTGAAGAAGCTTTCCGCCTGATTCTCGTTGATTCCTTCGTCGGAGGAAAACTCCTCCGAGTGATTCACCACCTCGTGGGTATAGCCCATCAGCCTCACATTGCAATAAGCGTGCAATTCATCTGTCCGGATCGTCGACGGCGTGGCCACATGCTGCCGAATGAGCGCTTCGACATCGGCGTTGTTTTCGGAGCGGCATACCGCCACAACGGTCCGCGTAGCGCCCTTCCCGATCGGTTTGCCGTTGTACTTGTTGATGGCCCCGGTCGTTTCCGGCGAAATCTCTCGCAACACGATGATGATCCGCCGGTTCGGGTGAAACGGAAATGCCGACCGGGACGCCTTGCTGCGGTGCTGGGCATACTTGTTCGGAACCGCCTTCTTCTTCGCATCGGGCTTTCGCTTCTTGCGCCCCTTCCGCTTCCGGCCGGAGAAGTGGCCGCCATCGATCTCTACGACACCTGCCAGTTGATCCTGGCTGGTCGTGAGCATGATCGCTTCGCGCAGCTTGTGTAGCAGGGTGAACGACGTTCTGTATTGGCCGCCGATGATCCGCCGGAGCGCCAGTGCGGCCAGACCTTTCTGGTTGATCACGAAAGCGAACAGGGCGAGCAGCAGTTTCCGATAGCTGAGCTTATGGTCCGCGAGCGGCGTGCCTGACGTTACCGAGAAGGTGTGGAAGCAGTGCTTGCACCGCCATTGCCCACGGGTGCGGATGTTGTAGTGGCGATCAATGACGCCGCATTCCGGGCAGACCTGTTGGTCTGCGTTTCCCCAGCGCAACTCGGCCAGGAACATGCGCGCCTGATCGTCAGTCATCGCACCGATCGATTCCTGGGTGATCGTAATGGCGCCGGCCGACAGCCAGAAATGCGCGGTCATGACGGCACACCGATCCAGGATTGCGAAGGGGCATGGGAAATACGATCCATGCCACCACACTACCGATCCGGGTATGGCGTTTCCGAATTATCTTCTTGCTATGAAAGCAACCAGAAACCTGGCGTCCGTAAGGGATTGCTTGGACGGATTAGCCCCGGATAACGGTCGGGGAGGTCAGCGGGCGGAGCCGCCAAAGAGCAGGTTCGGTGAGGCTGGCGCGAACCCGTAAGCGCCGAACGGAAATTTACCGCACAGCATCACGTCCGGTCAAGCGGCCGTCCGGATATCGGATTCCGTTGAGCTAGGAATTCGCTTCCAGCCGTGATAGTTTTAGCCATTTTTCATAATCGTATTGACTATTGGCAAGCGCCGGAGCGCCTGCGAGTAGGTGCCCATGATCAAAAAATCACCTCTGACGTTCTGGCTAACCATCACAATGCTGGCGCTTGGCGTTTCATCTGCCTTGGGCGAATCAGGCTCGGTTGCCAAAGCAAAACCGGCAGTTGAGGCTAGACGCATTGCTGCCCTGCTTGAGCAACCCGAGGAGAAGATGGATTTCGCCAGGATCAAGCTCACCATCGACAAGATGGTCGATCCGACGATAGACATAGACGCAAATTTGCAGCGGATTGAAACCATCGTCGGCCAGATCAAGGGAATGCTTGGCCCGTATTCAACCAGTAACGACAAACTTATAGCGCTCAGACGCTACCTCTATGAACCGGGGCCGTGGAACGACTATGAAGCCTATCACTATGACTTCGATGATCCTCTCGGTATCAAGATCGTCAACAAACTTCTCCCCAACTATCTGAAAACCAAGAAGGGGCAATGCGTCAGCATGCCATTCCTGTTCATCGTCCTCGGACAAAGATTGGGGCTTGACGTGGTTGCCTCGACCGCTCCCGAGCATGTGTTCGTGAAGTACACCGATGATGCTGGCGTGACTCACAACCTGGAAGCCACCAGCGGCGCCACACCACAGCGGGAAGTCTGGATGAGGCAGCAAAGCCCCATGACCGATGAAGCCATCGCCAATGGCATCTATCTCCGGAAGCTCTCGAAACGTGAGACGGTTGCCGTGATGGCTGAAGTTGTTGTGGAGAATATGGCCGAAAGAAAAGAATACGAGAAGGTGATCGCTGCCTCCGACGTCATTCTCCGATTCAGCCCCAAGAGCGTCACCGCAATGCTGCACACTGGAAGTGCCTATTCCCATATCATACGGGCGCGATTCCAGTCGCGATACCGCTCTCCGAGTGACATCCCGGAGGAAGAACGGCCTGAGTTTGAACATCTCGCCAAACAGAATCGGTTCTGGTTTGCCAGAGCTGAATCCTTGGGCTGGCGCGAACCCGACAAGTCACAGGCGGTCCGATATATGGAAATCGTCAATCGCGCCAAAGCCGTTCATTAGGAGGAAAACGTGTCAGCAAGAAAATTCAGAGCAACGGCATTGCTCGTTGCGACAGTGAGCGTCTGTGGAATAGCGAACGCACGATATATCCAGTCCGATCCGATTGGGTTGGACGGTGGAATGAATTCTTATGCTTACGTTGATGGTTCTCCCCTCACTGGCGTTGATCCTTTAGGACTTGCCAACACAGGATGGCAGCCCTCTCCAAGACTGTTTCAAGGGATCACGATTAAAAAAACAGAAATGGACGAATGTTTTTCACAATGCATGACCGATAACGGTGCTTGGGTCGCTGTAGGTGCCGCAACGGGGGTAACTCCGACCACCAGCGTTCCTTACCCAGGAAATAAGCAGCTTCTTGGCTCAGGCAATGCATATACTTCGGCGGCAAGCAGCGCCCTGCGATCTTCTGGATTTCCCAGCGCGGCAAGAAGTATTCGGCCAATCACGCCTGCCTCGACGGTTGTGGCAGTCGGAAGTACAAGCTATTTGATAGGGCTGTTTGGAAACTGCGCATACCTGTGTAGAGGGAAAGACAGTTGCGAGGCCAAATAGCATGAGCACGATAGCACTTTGGTGGCTAATTGCTTTCCTTGGCGTTTGCGCGCTACTTGGGCTGCTTGCAGAGCGAAGGCGTGTCGGCAAAAAATTAGCTCGCTTTCAAGATCGAGAAAATCTAGCGCTGGATGAGATATACCGGCGCTATTACGTCAATTCTGGGCTGCCTCAGAACTCCGTACTTAACGTATGGAGAGATCTGGCCAAGAACCTCGGTGTTGCGCCTGGCCTACTTCGCCCGGATGATCGGTTTGACTGCCAGCTTGCACCCGAGAAAGGCTTTCCAACAGAGGACGAACTCGCGGATGTCGCAGCGTATGTAAAGGATCATGCTGGGGGATTGGATGTTCAGCTAGGTAGTTTCCAAACACTGAATGATGCCGTCATCGCGTGCACCAGCAAAATAGCCGAATAGCAAACAGCACCCAGCGCCCTTTGACCATTGCGCCAGTAGAGTTAAATCTGCTCAAAAGGAGAAAACCATGTCCGAACAAAGTTTGAGGGCGGCAGCATTGCTTCTAGCAGCCATGGGCTTCTGCAGCTCTGCATCAGCGAGGTATGTTCAAGCTGATCCGATCGGATTGGAGGGTGGTCCAAACCCTTACGCATATGTCGACGGCAATCCGCTCTCCAGCACAGATCCCACAGGTGAAATTCCTATAGTCCCTATTGCGATCGGCGTAGCGCTGTTCACGGGATCACAGTCATCCAGTTTCCAGAATGCAGCGGCGAACGCCGCGCAGTATTGGGCGAACCTACAGGTGCAAACAGGAAATGGCTGGTATGGGGTGCCCGGCGCATTGGCTACACTTGCCGACCCGTGTAACGCCAGTACAACTGCATCAGTTCTGGGGGTTGGTGCAATGTCAGGCGCTTATCTTGGGCGCCCATTCTGGCAATATTACCCAGCAGGCAATCCCGGGTACTCGAGCCCATGGATGACAAGAGGTTGGGGATGGAAGCCCCCGTATCCGCCAGGGCAACAGGCTGCACAGCAACTCGCATTGCCACCATATAACCCTGCTACAGCCGTTCGCCCGGTATCTCCTTCTCCATTCCAATATGTTGGAGGACCAAGGACCGTCCAGCCGCAGCCTCAGTGGGGGCAGCCTGGAGGTGGTGTCGAATATCGGGCAGGAGGTTTCCGATGAGCATTACTTCTCATGTGGCCCGCTTGGTGGGATGGTCACCATTGGAAAAGTCTGTTCAGCTCAAAATTGACGAATCTTCAATCTCGTCTCTTTGTGGATTGACGCTGTTTGCCACTATCGCATCTGTAGACGCCAGCGGTGTTGCGACCCTCAAATTGCACCATCCGATTGACCGGGATGGTAAGGAAGTTTTTTCAGTAGCTGCCTATCCGCGACACAAGGGGTACGACGTTTATCATGTTGCTCTCGGCGCTATTGCTGTTGATCTTGTATTTCAGCAGCCCGACGAAGCCGACAAGATTACAGATAACCAGACGGCTGGAACACCGAACAGGTTTGCACTCGCACAAATGTCTAGTATCCAGGAATAACAGGGCGAGCTGACTGGTAAGAAAGAGCGAAAGCACTTCGTTTGTCTTCCACCACTAATCACATGCAGCAAATGGGTGCTATCTCGTGAAGAGTCTTGAGCATGCATTTGCCGTGTATATCGACGACAACGGCTGTAGACACACCCTGAATGCCGAAGACCTGAGTGATGACAAAATCTTCGAGAAGGCAAAAGGGCTAACCCTCTACGACGCGAGCGAACAGGCCATCCTAGTACCTCGCGATATACCGGGAAAGAGGCGACATTTCTATGAGCCAAACTCAGTTGGCGGCAGATCTGTTTCTGGATACGAAAACGGCAATGACCCGGCTCACGATCTGCGAGTGGAGGAAAACCTGGTTAACCTTCTATCGTCTAAGCGATGGAAGGTGGGGTTCAAGAACGGCGACCAATTTCAGCAGATATTCGATGTAAGTCACTACGATTGGGATATCGAAGTGCATCGAATCGTGTCGAAGGACATCATCATCCGTCATGATCTTTTTGGCCAATCGAAGTTTGTCGGAATGTCGGTGTTTCGACCCTGGGTTGCGATTGAAGTGATACACACGCATTTCCCAGAAGAAAAAACTTTCAGCGCACTGATGAGTCTCAGCAGGCACATTCCGCTGGTCGTCTTATTTGACGTCGTTTCTCGTAGAAATTATTTTTTGAAGATCGATCCAGCGGCAGGTACTGTCAGGTGCTCGTATTACCTCTACGAGGGGCAAGTCTGGAATGGCGAAAAGCCGACAGATATCCGCACGGCTCTTGGGTTAAAAGCAACCATCGAAAGTCGCTTGAGGCGCTTGGATGATTCCGCAACGCTCACTGGTTATCCAACATCGACCTCTCACGAATAATGTCCTCGATCATGTCCAGACCTTGAACCCACGGGTTTGATCCGTTACAAATTGCTCCATAAACTTCGGCTTTCAGCATTTCCAGGTTCATTGAGAAAATCATTTGATCACCGAATTTTGCGATGCAGTGCGCGAGATCCGATGCGTCGATTTCTAGCGTTTTTGCACGCTCCCGGAAACTACAGCGAAGAGCAGGCGCAGGTTTTGTTTTTGCTTCGTTTCGGAAGCGTTCAGCTTGTGCAAGCTTCTCCCTGTAGAGATCGGTGATATGCCAATCATTAAATGGCTTTTTGCCATCATCGGAGTAATGGCTGCTTGAATTGCGATTCGGTACAACACGTTGCATATCCATTTCTATCTCCTAACAAATCTTGAGCAAGGAATTTGAATGCCGCGCGATTGATGCGCGTAATACAAACGACAGAAGGGGTCACTAGCAGACGCTAATGACCCCTTCTCTATTTGTTGCCGGTGGAAAGATGGCCGCGTGTCGGAAACATAGAAATTTGCCAGAGGGCAAACCTCGTCTCGTTCAGTAGGCGATCAAAGCCAGTACTTCGGCCTGGCAGGAGCTGGGCAAAAAAACTTTTCTCGACCCCCGCTTTTGCAGGTTCCGAGAAAAGGCCAGTCATCGACTGGCTAGAGCGGCCCCTGAGCACAAAACTGGGCCAACCGTAACCGATTGATTAACCTAGTTTTGTGCGTCAGATACATAATTGCGGCGTTCAATGAAAACCCCGCCCGGAGGCGGGGTGGAATGGGGCGCCGCTTGCCTACTTGGCCGGGGCGAGGATGTCGCGCAGGCAGCTACGGTGCTCGGGGCCAATTTTTTCCTTGCACGCCTCGCGCGCCTTCTGGTGCTGTTCGCAGCGTGCCGGGTCAGCGGCCTTGCTGCAGTCTGCCGGCGGCATCTTCTGCTGCACGCACTGCTTGAAAGCCTGCCCCTGCTGGCCTTTGCACTGGTCGTAGGCCTGCTTGCGTGCCGCGCATTGCTCGGGATTGCGCGCCTTGCTGCAATCGACGTTCTGCGCCTGCTCGCGCATGCACTGCTTGCGCTCGGGGCCTGCCTTGCCCTTGCACGCCTCGGCTGCCTTCTGGCGTGCTTCGCGGTGGGCGGCACAGGCGGTGGGGTCGGCTGCCTGCGAGCAGTCGCGCGGGCCGCGCTGGCCGCCGGGGCCACCGGAACTGCCGGGGCCTCCCCCTTGCTGGGCGGATGCGGGCAGGGCAGTCATGGCGATGATGATTGATGCCAATGCAACGAGCGATTTCATGTTCGGCCTCCGTTCGTGGTTGGGATGACTTATGACTTCATTCTAGCGAGCCCCCCGAACTTTGGGGGGTATTCATGTGTGTCGGGATGTATCCGGCATTGAGCGGCGTTGCCGGCGGCGGTATAGTGCCCGCAGGACATGAGGCGAGATTCGTGATGAGTGCTGAGGTAGTGCATGAACACCGGCTGACGCTGCAGGAAGTGGTTGGCTGGCTGATCGAAGACGGGATGGTCGATCGTGCGGCCGGTGACAAGCTGGTTGCCGAGCGCCGTCTGTTCAAGGGCGGCGTGCATCCGCTGGTACTGGTTGCCGATCAGGAGTGGCGTAACCTGAAGCCGCCCGAGAAGATGCTGACACTGGAAGATCTGACGGTCTGGCTGGCAGAACGCGTCGGTATGGCGTACGTGAAGATCGATCCGCTCAAGGTCGACTTCTCCATCGTCACCGAGGTCATGTCGAGTGCCTACGCAACGCGGTTCAAGATCGTGCCGCTGCAGATGACGACCAAGGAAGTGGTGGTGGCCAGCGCGGAGCCGTACATCCGCGAGTGGCAGAAGGAGCTGCAGCCGATCCTGAAGCGGGAGATCCGGACGCAGTTTGCAAATCCGGCCGATATCGAGCGCTATCTGGTCGAGTTCTACAACCTGGCGCGCTCGGTGAAGAAGGCTGCCAAGACGGGTAGCGGTGCCAGCGCACTGTCCTCGTTCGAACAACTGGTCGAACTCGGCAAGACCAACAAGCAGTTCGACGCCAACGACCAGCACATCGTCAATATTGTCGACTGGCTGTTGCAGTACGCATTCGAACAGCGAGCCTCCGATATCCACATCGAGCCACGGCGCGAGCTGGCGATCGTCCGCTTTCGCATCGATGGCGTGCTGCATCAGGTGTACCAGATCCCCGTATCCGTTGCGACAGCGATGACCAGCCGCATCAAGCTGCTCGGCCGCATGGACCTGATCGAGAAGCGGCGGCCGCAGGATGGCCGCATCAAGACGCGAACGCCCGACGGTCAGGAAACCGAGCTGCGCTTGTCTACGCTGCCGACGGCATTTGGCGAGAAGCTGGTGATGCGCGTCTTCGACCCGGATGTGCTGGTGCGTGATTTCCGCAATCTCGGCTTCTCCGACGACGATCTGGCGCGCTGGAACTCGATGACCACGCAGCCGAACGGCATCATTCTGGTCACCGGGCCGACCGGCTCCGGCAAGACGACCACGCTGTACTCGACGCTGAAGAAACTGGCGACGCCGGAGGTCAATGTCTGCACGATCGAGGATCCGATCGAAATGATCGAGCCGTCGTTCAACCAGATGCAGGTGCAGCAGGCGATTGACCTTGGCTTTGCCGATGGCGTGCGTTCATTGATGCGTCAGGATCCGGACATCATCATGGTCGGCGAAATCCGTGACTACGAGACGGCCGACATGGCGATCCAGGCGGCGCTCACCGGGCACCTGGTGTTGTCGACACTGCATACCAATGATGCGCCGTCGGCGATTACGCGCATGCTCGATCTCGGCGTTCCGCCGTATTTGCTGACCTCGACGGTTCTGGGCGTGATGGCACAGCGCCTTGTCCGGACCTTGTGCCCTGCGTGCAAGAAGGAGGGCGGCCTGCGCGCCGAGGATGAGGAGCATTGGAACCAGCTGGTGGCACCGTGGAAGGCGAGTCGCCCGCCGCGGCTATACCAGCCGGTGGGCTGCCTCGACTGCCGCATGACCGGATATTCCGGACGGATCGGGATCTACGAAGTGATGTTGATGTCCCAGGAAATGAAGAAACTGATTCGCCCCGACACCGACATCGCCCGCCTGCGTGAGCAGGCCTATCGCGAGGGCATGAAGGCGCTGCGCATTTCAGGGGCGACAAAGGCCGCGCAGGGGCTGACGACGCTCGATGAAGTGATGAAGGTTGCGCCCCCCGGGGAGGATTGATCCGGCGCCTTCAGTAACCTGAGGCGCCCGGCTTCCCGTAGAACGGCGGCCAGCGGCCAACGAGGTTTTCGAGCAGGATGAGTTCGCGGTCGGTGTGGTTGACGACCGTGGCGGGGGCCATCGTCGGCATTGCCGAATCATTGTGGATCAGGATCGGATGGTCGTGATGCTGCGTCTCGATCCGCTCGACCTGTTTCGGGTCGGCCAGCGGGGTGACCTCGGCGATGCCGTAGCAGAGACAGAAGTAGACCGATTTCCCCTGTGTCTCGATATAGCAACCTGTGCCGCGGATGCCGATCGTTGCGTTCGGAATTTCGAGCTTCTTGGCGCCCTTGCCGAAGACCGACAGGATACCCCCGGTGATGACGCGCATGATGCCGGCGGCAGCATCACTGGCGAAACTCACCGTGCTCCGTTCGCGCTGCATGTAGGCATCCTGCCCGATCACGTAGATGGCTTCGCTTTTGGGGCCGGTGACGATGGTGTCGCCGCTCTTCACCAGCATGCCCTCGCGTGCGGCCTGACCGTTGACGGTGACGTTTCCGCTGATCGTGTGCATGCCGGGGGCAATCGGCTTGTTGCCTTCAGCAAGCGCGTCGCGAATGAGCCCCGAAATGCCGGCCGGCCCCAAACTGCCCGCAGCGACGAGCGCCTGCAGCCATCTGCGGCGTGCGATCCTGTTCATCAGTGGGCGATGCTGCCCGAGGGGGAATCACCGGATTGCAGCGCGGACGCAATCACATCGCGTAGCAGGCTGCGCGTCAGTTCGGCCTTCTTGGCATAGCCATCGATGGCGTATTCGCGGCGAATTTCCTGCTCCGGTGCGTGTCCTGGCTGGCCGGTACGGATAATGATCTTGAGATCGCGGCAACCGAGCCGCTCGCGGATTTCCGTCACGGCACGCAGGCCGGCGTCCGGAGTCTCCATGACGACATCGAGCAGCACCAGTTGTACCGGATTGCTTGTCGCGAGAAGTTCAATCGTTTCAGCGGCGGAGTAGGCATGCAGGAAGCGCAGCGGACGGCCATGGATCTTCTGGCCAGCGAGCGCGGCGACCGTCGCTTCGTGAACGCTGTGGTCGTCGTCCGCAATCAGGATCTGCCAGGCGGCATGGCCGTGCGTTGCGACGCCATCCGGCTCTGTCGTGTCGTCCTCGATCACGACAATGACGTCCTCGTCAGTTTCCGACAGGCGACGATTCGTGGCCTGTTGCCTGGCCCCATGCCTCGAGTGATGGATTATCCCAGCCATCGTCTTCTCCTTTCCTCCCTGATCTTTTTTTCGCCGGCTTGCGCATGATTCGCGCAGTGGCTTGCCGGTCATCCTTCGTCGCAGTCTACTCCGGCTCGCCGGTGAGCGAAATACCCCCGGGGCCGGTGCGCATTGAAGTGCGGCAGGCCGGTCGCAAAGGGATTCCGCTCTCCGGGCAGGTTACTTGCCGAGCTCGCGGATGCCGCGCGTCAGTCCATCAATCGTCAGCGGATACATGCGATTGCCCATCAGGTTCCGGATCAACCCCGTCGACTGGCGGTACTGCCAGACATGCTCGGGTTCCGGGTTCAGCCAGATGGCGCGGGGGAAGGTGGTCGTCATGCGGGCGAGCCACTCGGCGCCGGGCTCTTCGTTCCAGTGCTCGACGCTGCCGCCGGGGTAGAGGATCTCGTAGGGGCTCATGCTGGCATCTCCGACGAAGACCAGCTTGTAGTCGGCACCGTAGCGGTGCAGCACTTCCTGCGTCGGGATGCGTTCCGTGTGGCGGCGACGGTTGTCCTTCCAGACACTTTCGTAGACACAGTTGTGGAAGTAGTAATGCTCGAGATGCTTGAATTCGCTGCCGCAGGCGGAAAACAGCTCCTCGCAGACGCGCACGTGGTCGTCCATCGAGCCGCCGATGTCGAGGAAAAGCAGTACCTTCACGGCGTTGTGCCGCTCCGGACGCAGGTGAAGGTCGAGCCAGCCGGCATTCTTGGCCGTGCCGGCGATGGTGCCTTCAAGATCGAGTTCCTCGGCGGCGCCGGTGCGGGCGAAGTGGCGCAGCCGGCGAAGGGCGACCTTGATGTTGCGCGTGCCAAGCTCGACCTGATCGTCGAGGTTCCTGAATTCGCGTTTTTCCCACACCTTGACCGCCGAGCGGTTCTCGCTCTTTCCGCCGACGCGGATGCCCTCCGGATGCGTGCCGCCGTGCCCGAAGGGCGAGGTGCCGCCGGTGCCGATCCATTTGCTGCCGCCGGCATGACGGCCCTTCTGTTCGGCGAGACGCTTTTCGAACTCCTCCATCAGCTTGCCCCAGCCCAGCTTCTCCAGCTTGGCCTGCTCCTCCGGTGTGAGGTGGCGCTTCATCGACTGGCGCAGCCACTCCTCGGGGATCGCCTTGTCCATGCCGGGGAGTGACTCGATGCCCTTGAAGTACTCGGCAAAGGCGCGGTCGAACTTGTCGAAGTGGGCCTCGTCCTTGACCAGCGCGGCGCGCGCGAGGACGTAGAAGTCGTCGAGGCTGTGGCCGATCACGCCCTGCTGCAGCGCTTCGAGCAGAGTCAGGAATTCCTTCGTCGAGACCGGCAGCTTGCGGTCCTTCAGGTGCAGGAAGAAGTCGACGAGCATGGCGATTGCGCCGAGGCTCAGCGGTTCTGCCGCGCCATGAAGATCAGCCGTTCAAAGAGATGCACGTCCTGCTCGTTCTTCAGCAGCGCGCCATGCAGCGGCGGGATCGCCGCCTTCTGGTCCTTGGCGCGCAGTGCTTCGGGCGGGATGTCCTCGGCCAGCAGGAGCTTCAGCCAGTCGAGCAGTTCCGAGGTCGAAGGCTTCTTCTTCAAGCCCGGTACCTCGCGCAGTTCGAAGAAGACCTCCAGTGCTTCGCGCAGCAGATCCTTCTTCAGGTCCGGGAAATGGACGTCGACGATCTTGCCCATCGTCTCGCGGTCGGGAAACTTGATGTAGTGGAAGAAGCAGCGGCGCAGGAAGGCGTCGGGAAGCTCCTTCTCGTTGTTCGAGGTGATGAAGACCAGCGGCCGGTGCCGGGCGCGTACCATCTGCCGCGTCTCATAGACGTGGAACTCCATGCGGTCGAGTTCGCGCAGGAGGTCGTTCGGGAACTCGATGTCGGCCTTGTCGATCTCGTCGATCAGCACCACGCACGGCGTCTCGCACTCGAAGGCCTGCCACAGCACGCCCTTGACGATGTAGTGGGCGATGTCCTCAACCTTCGGGTCGCCAAGTTGCGAGTCGCGCAGCCGCGAGACCGCGTCGTACTCGTAGAGCCCCTGCTGCGCCTTGGTGGTGGACTTGATGTGCCACTGGAAGAGCGGCAGGCCGAGCGCCGCCGCCACCTCCTCGGCAAGCATGGTCTTGCCGGTGCCCGGCTCGCCCTTGATCAGCAAGGGGCGCTGCAGCGTCACCGCGGCGTTGACGGCAAGCGTCAGGTCGTGCGTGGCGACGTAGTTGTCGGAACCTTCGAAGCGCATGCCACCCATGTCAGCCTCCGAGTGCCGGATAGTCGATGTAGCCCTTTTCCTCGCCGGCATAGAAGGTCTTCGCGTCGGCTTCGTTGAGTGGCGCGTCTGCCGCGAGTCTGGCCGGCAGATCGGGGTTGGCGATGAAGGCGCGGCCGAAAGCGACCAGGTCGGCCTGGCCGGCGGCGACGGCGGCCATTGCCCGGGCTCGGTCGTAGCCGCAGTTGGCCATGTAGGGGCCGGCGAAGGCATGGCGCAGGGCCGCATAATCGAAGCCGGGGGCCGACTGGCCGGTCATGTCGCCTTCCAGTACATGGAGATAGGCCAGCCCGAGCGGCGACAGGCGGTCAACGACATAGCCGAAGGTCGCCTGCGGGTCGGCATCGCTGATGTCGTTGAAGCGGTTCTCTGGTGAGAGGCGTACGCCGACGCGGTCAGCACCGAACACTTCGATCACGGCCTCCATGACTTCCAGCAGCAGTCGCGCACGATTGCCGATCGGGCCGCCGTAGTCGTCATTGCGCTGGTTGGTGGAAGAGCGCAGGAACTGGTCAAGCAGATAGCCGTTGGCACCATGCACCTCGACACCGTCGAAGCCGGCATCCTGTGCATTGAGCGCTGCCTGACGATAGGCGGCGATGATGCCGGGCAGCTCGTCGCGGGCGAGCGCACGCGGAGTCACGTAGTCCTGCAGGCCGCTGCCGGTCCATACCTGGCCGGCCGGCTTGAGCGCGGACGGCGCGACCGGTGCCGCGCTGTTGGGCTGAAGCGACGGATGCGAGATGCGGCCGACGTGCCATAGCTGCAGGAAAATCCGGCCGCCTTCGGCGTGCACCGCATCGGTGACGGCGCGCCAGCCGGCGACCTGTTCTGCCGAGTGGATGCCGGGTGTGCGTGGGTAGCCATGGCCCTCGGCACAGACCGGCGACGCCTCGGTGATGATGAGGCCGGCGGATGCCCGCTGGCGATAGTAGGTCTCGGTCATCGGACCGGGTACGTTCCCGGGCAGCGCGCGGTTGCGCGTCAGCGGCGCCATGACGATGCGATTGGGCAGAGTCAGCGCACCGAGGCGGATTGGGGCGAACAGATCGTTGTGGCTCATGAGCGGGTTCTCCAGACGTTGTTATTGTAAGACGGTGCTTCGACTCAGCCGCGCGCGGCGCGTTCAATGCTTTCCACGTAGGCCTGGGCATCCATGCCGCCGCCGACCTGCTGGGCACGGAAGATGGTTTCGCCGAGACATTCCAGGATGATGTGCTCGGCAGCGTGTGGATCGTGGCGTGCGGCGAGCTTTTGCCAGGCGGCGCGAATGCCCGGCGGCTGGTCGATCGAGACCTGTTCGGCGACCGCGAGGTGCAGCGAGAGGTGCAGGAAGGGATTCATCTCGCCGCCTTCAGGCGTCCAGTCACGGACGATGGCATCATCGCCGCTCACCAGCAGCGCCTGGTATTCGGGGTGGCGCAGGATGATGTCGATTGCGGTCGCCTCGGCGCCCTCGACGATGCTGCGCTCAAGATGCTTGCGCCAGGCATCGCAGAAGAAGCGGCGGACCTGCTCACGGCTGGGGTTGAACATCGGGATCCTTTCGGTACAGGGCGGTTACTACCGCATTCTGCAGTTGTCGGCTGTTCTTGTCATGGAAGGCGATCTGGCCGGTGCCGTAGGCGCCGATTACCGGCATGCCCGGAAAGCGTCGGGTCAAGGCGGCGAGGTCCTGGTCCTGGTCGCCGTAGAACCAGGGGCCACGCCCGATGCACGAAAAATAGAGTGCGAAATCAGGCTCGGTCGTCGTGGCGCCGGCCAGCAGGGTGGCCATTTCATCCGCTGCAGCCAGCGGGTCGCGAATGCCCCAGTGGAAACTGTCATCCGGCTGTAGCGCCGTGCTCAGGGTCAGCGAAGCGTCGGCGTTCGCCGTGATGATTGCAGCGCAAAGTGATTCACCGCTGCGGGTCGTCGTGCAGACGTTGATCAGGTGGTGGGGCAGCGGAGTGCGTTCGCGCCAGGCAGCGGGTAAGGCATCGAGCATATGGTCCAGCGCCGGCTCGCCGTCGACGCTCAACAGGTCGTAGCCACGCACGGCGGAGACCCGATGCTCCTTGCCGAGTGGCTGTACGCCGGCCGAGAGCAGCATCTCCAAGGCGGCACCCCGCAGTTGGGTTTCAGCGATCCCCTGTCCAGCCAGGCGGGCCGACTGCCAGACCGC